>JAFWFL010000063.1 GCA_017515595.1 Coriobacteriales bacterium | reverse complement strand
GACAACGAATCCTCACCTTTTTGCCATTTACACTTGTCCGAAAGGGAAAATTCTGGCTTCAAGACAACCGATCGTCACCTTTTTGCCACCAGCCCCTGACCGGGAAGCCCGAGGCTCTCGTCTCTGGGACAACTGATCGACACCTTTGCGCTGTCAACATCTTGAATCTGAGCGGATTGTATTTATAATGATTTTCCCTGCTTGCAGTCAGTCGATCCTCAATGCGTATGATGAAAAGGAATTTTGCGAAATGAACCAGGATATGTGTGTTCCTTGCGGGGAAGGAATTCTTAATATTCGAGTTGGAGCCATTATTCTCAAAGACGGCCATTTTCTTATGGTCCGGAATGACAAAAATGATTACTATTACTCCGTGGGAGGACGCATCAAATTTGGCGAAACAGCACAAGAAGCGGTTGTCCGCGAGGTATATGAAGAGACCGGGGTCCGGATGGATATTGACCATCTGGGCTTTGTGCTCGAGAACTATTTCATTGCTGATGAACAAGAGAAGCTTGGCAAAGAGGTCTATGAACTTGCCTTTTTCTTCTATATGAAGATGCCAAAGGATTTTGAACCGGTTTGTTACAGCTTTACGGAGGATGACCATAAGGAGTATTTGGAATGGGTTTCTCCCAATGAGCCAAAAACCATTTACCCGGAATTCTTCAGAACAGACCTGGATATAAACGACAAGAGCATAAAACACAGAGTTTATGACGATCGCCCAAATACAGCTAAAATAACTGAGGGAGACCGCTGATTAACAATAAAGCGCTGGGTTTTCTCAAAAGGGGCAACCAGCCGCTTTGCTTTTATTTATACATGCCAGTAGATGTTGGTGAGCGTTGTGGTTATGTGCTCATATACCGTACCATTTGTGCTTATGGAGCTCAGGTATTCTTTCACATCGTTTTGAGCTTCTTCGCTTATGGCGGCGTCCATTTGGAGTCTTCCTAAGAACCAGGTTGTTGTGTCTTCAAGCGATTTTGTGTGCTGCCAAACGGTGCCAATATCTTTAACTTGCGGAGAATAACCCATAAGGTTCAGCGCTTCGAGTATATAAGCAATCTTTTGGTTCCTGTTATGCTTTTGAACTCCGGCAATGCGCATGCATTCATCAAATACCCTGTCCTGCCTGTTGGCAATTGTGCAATAGAAGCAGTGCGCCTTTGAGGCGGCTATCATCTTTTGTAAGGTTCCAAGGTCACCAATAGCCGGAGTCGTTCGCGCAAAAACAAGGTCATACTTACCTTGAAACTCCCGGCTGTCGCAGTTGTGCCAGTCACATACCCAGAGCTTCACGTTATCAATATGATGCGCTTCGATATAGTCCATTCCTGCTTTGATCATGCCGGGAGAAAAGTCTACGCCATGAGCTTCTCCCACTCTTGTTGCCAATGCTACGGAGTATGCACCGGCTCCGCAGCCTATGTCGAGCGTACGCATTTCGCGGGTAAGACCAACCTCCTGGGCAACAAAATGCAAAAAGGGATCATCAGTGAAGTTATGCTTTTGTTTATAGAGGTAGTCTTGGGCTGTGCTGTCCCAAGCTGCAATGCGGGCCTCGGTATCACCCGCCTGTATGGTCCATTCACGGCTGAGCTGTTCGAGATCCATAGGTCTTGCCTTCTCCTTTTAGATACCAAGCTTTTGGACGAGAAGATCCACAAGCTCAGTGCGGCTATGAACATCAAGCTTTGCATAAATATTACGCAGATGCGTGCGGAGCGTACTTTGGGCAATACAGGCCTCGCTTGCAATTTGGCTATTGTTCTTACCTTGAAGAACCAACAGCGCTACCTCAGCTTCACGCTCAGAAAGACCTTTGTCCTGGAGTGCGTGCGCAACATCAACAGCGGTAATTGATGACAAATCAAGCTTTGCAGACTCAACGGGAGCAGCAGCCGGTTGCTCTCCTGTATCTTGGAGAGGCACCTGCACTCCTGCAGGAGCAAATCCAGCCAAGCTTGATTCATTCATAATAAGCGCTGAGGTTACCACCGCACACAGAATAATTACCGCAATGGATACCGCCAAAGGAGTTGCTCTGAAATCAATGAACAAGCAAATGATCTCAGCCAATGTACTGCAAAGACTCATAACCAGCGCACCAAGCGCAAAAACGCAAGCGCCTCGCGACGGGTTTGGCGCAGCAACGCGTCCCCACATAGTCCAGGTAAAAATGCGGAAGAATACCCATGCACAACCAATGGCGAGAGCTTCGTAGCGCTGGAATCCCTCCTGTAAAACAAGCGTCAATAGTACAGCGCCAATTAAAAGCGGAGTTAAGAGCCGGTAAAGCATGCCAAAATCAAGGGGCTTTGAGCGCCGTACAACCGCTACACATACAATAATCCCAGAGACCGCAACTCCTGCAATAAGCGTATAAACCTCGGTTGAAACATCACTTTTAGACTCTGATAAGTGATTGAGGATAGTGATCATCGCACCAAAGATGCCAATTCCCAAAAGCACGCGCCATGGGATGCTTCGCAGTGAAAACTTTTGCTCGTCGCGATCGATTGTCGTTTCTTCGAGTTCATCAGAGACCGGAACTGCCGTTATTTCAAAAGCGCTGCTATGACAGGCAAGCATAAGCGCTCCCGAGCAAAGCGGCAAGACGCATCTGAATATCATGGCAGTAAGCGGCTCGAGATTTGCAATCAACAAGCAAATACAGAACGAGATGCAGTACCCGCCCGCAACTACGGCGAGCATGTGCGATACCTTTACATGTGCAAGAACTTCTCCCCAAAGCACAAGCTGTACTACACCAAATCCCGCTAGCAGTTTGCCCGCAACAGCCCCTGCCCCAAACGGCTCAGCAAGACCCCAACCACAGATGTACATGAGAGCCAAGCCCAGGGTAACGATAAGCGAAGTAAGTATCACAAAGCGTTTTGATGCTCCCAAAAATCCATGTCTCAAAGATGCATAAGCCAAAAGCACATACACAACCACGGTAAGCGCAACATATGCATAGGACCAGGTGCTCAAAAGCTCAGAAATAAACTGCTGGGGCTGCACAAATAATGTGGGAGAAATATCAACAAAATGCCATCCCAGGTAACAACCTATACCTAAAGTACAGAGCACCAAAGACGCAATGTCCCAATGGGTACGCGCAGATACCGTTGTTCGCTGCAAAACGTGCTCCATCACATTGCGCCTTTCTTATCACACAGTATACCTTCATCTGTTATGAACATACTATAGCGTACTCGAAACCGTTGTCAAAATGTAGTCTTATACTTATCGGTAATTGCTCAATATGCTTTTCTGTTTGCAAGGGTGAAGCAGGATGGGACATAGTACCTGTTTATGTCTGCTGGCGCCCTCTATCTGCTTAAGATCCAAGGATACGGTTGCTTAAATCTGAAGCAGACGGGACCTTCCAAGCAACCGTATCCTTGAATCTTAAGCAGAGTGAGTCACGTTCCCAAATACCTCAAGTAGAAACTCAGCCACCTCTATCTCAAAACCCCAGTTAGACACACTGTCTACTACACCTCTACCTCATGAATACCTCAGCTTGTTACCAACTTTACCGCGCACTCATTCTAGTCAACAGCGTGTGTTTGGGTGTACAAAATGTCTTGGTTTGGTACACGTCACGCATGCGGCCGCCGAGCGCGTTATCGCACGTGTGGCCGCTCCATATAGAGTGCGTGTACCCGTGCAAACGCACGTCTATCTAACAAGGAGGATTTGGTTATGCAAAGTATGAACCGTCGTCAGTTCATGAAGGCTCTTAGTGTTGCCGGTGCAGGCGCTGCTATCGCTGCCGGTACTACCGCTCTTGCTGATGAGGCAAAGGCGCAGGCTTTTGCTTTGGGCAACGCAGACGTTAACATTGCCCAGGAAGTTGAGGTACTTGTTATTGGTGCAGGTCTCTCGGGCATGATGGCTGCTTGGGAAATTGCCAATGCCGGTCATGAGGTATTGATTGTTGACCAGAACGGCTTCTACGGCGGCGACGCAATTTACAGCGCTGCCTGCATGATGGTCTCGACCGCCCGCCTTACCCAGGAAGAGCGTCCCGAGAAGTACTCAACCATCGAGGAGATTCGCACCAAGTTTGCTCCTTATTATCCTGACGAGGATTCCCTTGACAGGGTTTGCCTCCAGCAGGAGTGGGCAGGTAAATGGCTCGACCTTATGCACTATGACTGGGGTTATGAGTTCCAGCCCAAGATGGAAGGCCCGTATCAGCAGGCATTCTTCCCGCGTGACGGCATTTGCACCATGTATTCTCTCTTTGAACTCATTGACGAGAAGGTCCAGGAAGCCGGCGCTACATACCTCTTTGACCACACCCTTCAGACCCTCATTGTAGACGGCAACGGCGAGCTTTGCGGCGCACGCTTCCTCTCCAAGGCCGGCGAGATTGTTGACATCGCTGCAGGAACCGTTGTTCTTGCTACCGGTGGTTATGTCTCCAACCAGGAGTGGGTAACCGAGTATGCTCCCGAGCATGCAGATCTTGGCAACATTGTAAGCGGCCGCAAGGGCGACGGCATTAAGGCCGGTCTTGCTATTGGCGGTACTCTCTCAGGCATGAAGGCTCCGGGCAACCTCAACCCGCGCTATGAGGCCGGTCATATGCTCGGCGTTCACTATCCTATTCTTGGCCTTCTCCCCAACGGCAAGCGTTTCTACTGCGAGACCGCAGTTCACAATGCTGCAACCGGCGCACTTGCCAACGGTTATCACGAGTGGTACACCATCTTTGACGATGTTGCCATGAACGGCGTTGACCAGGAGCTCTTGAAGCATGCTCAGGACGTTATCATGACCGCCAATACCTTTGAAGAGCTTGCTGAGGGCACCGGCATTCATCCCGAGTACCTCCAGGCTGCATTCGATGACTGGAAGGCCATCTGCGAAGGTGCCGAGGATCCGTTTGGCCGTAAGCTCTTCCTCCAGGAGCTCCAGCCTCCGTACTACTGGATTCGCAACGTCCCCGTACGTTACAAGAGCTGCGGTGGCCTCAATGTAAGCATCCGCTTTGAGGTTCTCGACGCTGAAGGCAATCCCATTCCTCATCTCTATGCCTGCGGCTGCACAGCTTGCACCGAGGACATTGTCCCCGCTGCCGCATCCGGCATGATTGTCGGTACCAACATCGTTGAGGATCTTGCATAAGATTTAAAAGCTTTCCATAATAAAAAGGGCTCCCTCGGGAGCCCTTTTTATTTGAGCTGGTTTTGCCCTAGATCAGGCTTGCGGCGAGGCCTAGGAATGCGAGGAGGACGAGGATTCCCACAAAGAGGGCTATCTGACCGCCGTCGTCGGGGTTCAGCGGGTGGCGGGTTAAGCGGTGCTTTGCAGCTTCCTTTGGCGCTTCTTCTGCGGGTTTAGCTTCTCCTACGGATGTGCTGCCTACGACATCGGTAAGCATGGTGCCCACAAGAATTTCTCCGGCTGTTGCTTCGGTTCCTGCTGCAATGCCGTCCTGTGCAATGACTGCTTCGGTAACCGGTGCGGAGGGTTCGTCGCCGATTTCCTCGGCTACACGCTCGGCAAAGCTCTTGGCGTCCCTGCCTCCGTATACATGTTTGCAAATAACATAGGCTACAATGCCGCTGCCCAACGCGATAATACTGTATAAAAGATACTCAAGGTCATTGAGCATAAATGCTACAAACGAGATAATAATGGGGAGCAGTACGCACCACATAAGGCCAAACTTGCCGCCGCCGATGGTGCCCTCTTTTACTGCCTTCGAACGCTGCTCAACCGGATACATCTTACGGAAGCGCATAACAGTAATGCTCAAAACTACATAGGTGGCAAGAATGAATACCGATTCAAGCTCTACGAGTACCGTAAACTCAAGCTGCGAAAGTATAATAGAAGAAAGAGTAATGGTTAGAATTGCCACATAAGGCACGCGGCTGCGGCTTGTGAGCTTGGCTACTCCCTTGGGAAAGAGGTTGTCTTCTGCGAGTACAAAGAGGTTACGCGAGCCGCTTGCCAAATAGGTGTTGTAAATTGCGCATTCCGAGAAAATCGCCACAGGAAGGAACAGCAATGCGCCAAATCCGGGGAATGACTGCTCGAGAACGCTTGCGTATCCGAGGGTCTCCTCGGTCATACCTCCGTCGACGCCCCAATCTACCCAGCTTCCCTCCGGAAGAGCTGCAATTCCGGCAAACGTTGGAAGAATGTAACTCAAAGCGATAAGCGGCAACGCAATCTTAAGACCCTTGGATACCGCACCCGGATTCTTGATTTCTCCGCCCATGGCCGCAATACATTCAAAACCACAGTACATCCATACACAGAGGAGCATACCCTCGGCTATATCGCTCGGAACAATCTCCGGGGCAAGAACCGGTTCCATGGGGTTGGTTTGCCAGCTGCCAAAGCCAATAACAGTAACAAGCGCAAATACCACTACAATAATAAGCGAGAGTACCGCGTCTGACTTCTCGACCTCTTTAAATCCCAGGAGGTTAATAATGGTAAAGAGGGCAATCATCGCGATTTTGATGAGGAACGATCCCGTAGCATCAAGTCCAAATAGCTGGTCTGCATAACCGGCCGCAAGAGCCACATACTCTCCGCTCGAAATATAGGTTGAGACAATCGCCCACCAGCCCACCTGGTAGCCCCAGAATTCTCCGAGCGCCGCCCGGGCCCACGTTTGCACACCGCCTTCGGCCGGCATGATCGCATTACACTCGGCAACAAGGTTCGAGATCGGTAAGCCCCAAATAAGCGGGAAAATCGCCAACAGGATGATGGTCATACCCGGACCAACCAGAGGAATAATCTCCTCTATACCAAACGCGCCGGATGCTACCAAACAATACAGAACAATCGCAATACCAAACGCACTGATATTAACCTTTTTGAGGCTATGTATTCCAGTCATTTTTGGATCCTTGTCTCTTGGCCAAGCGTTACGCCCGGATATCCCACCCCATTTAACTACACTCGTACTTTTGTTTGCCGTACATGCTTATAGTAATGCTTTATACCGGTCAGAATCAAACTCGTTTTGCCATAATATAGTCATTCATGACAAATCCCTCGCCAATCGGCGCGTCAACTTCTTCGATCACCTCAAAGCCCTTGCCTTTGTAGGCACGCACGCCAAGTTCATTACCGCGGTTGACGGTAAGATACATAGCCGGAACGTGGCGGTCCTGGCAGAGCCTGGTATAAAAAGCAATAACCTCACTCGCGTAATGCTTACCGCGCTCCTGGGCATAGAGATAAATCTTGGAAATAAAAAGACGGCTCAGAGCTACATTATTAATGGCAGGGCCATGTTTGAGAGAATCCGGATCATCGGGAGAATCATAGCTCTCAAACTGCGCGGCCGTATAGCCCACAATCTTTTGATCCTCGTCGTAAAGCACGTAGTAGAGGTACCCATGCTCGTTAATGTCCTTCGTTATAGCTTCGAGACTCTGAAAATGCGAAACCATGTAGTTTGTCTGGGCTTCTCCAATATGCTCCGGCCAGTACTCATGCCAAATCTCATATGCAATGCCTGTTACAAGTTCAATATCCTCGGAGGTTTCTACCAATTTAAAGGTTAGGCTCATCTGTGAGTTTCCTTTCTTAGCGCACACACTCGGCAACGGCGGCAGCAACTACGTCTGCTACGGTTTTATCGAGGGCGCTTGGGATAATATACTCGGGGCTCAACTTGTCTTCCGGAACGAGAGAAGCAATGGCGTAGGCTGCTTTTATCTCCATTTCTTCGGTAATCTGAGGAGCTCTTGCCTTAAGCGCACCTTTAAAAATACCGGGGAACACGAGTACGTTGTTAATCTGGTTGGGGAAGTCGCTCCGTCCTGTGGCCACTACCTTGGCTCCTCCGGCTTTTGCCTCATCGGGCATTATCTCGGGTACAGGGTTGGCCATCGCAAATACAATGCCCTCATTCATGGAGGCTACCATTTGAGGCGTTACCACACCCGGTGCCGAGACACCCACAAAAGCATCTGCCCCTTTGAGTGCGTCGGCCAGCGTACCGGTAAGGTGTTCGCGGTTGGTAATCTTTGCGATAGCAGCTTTTGCGCTGTTAAGGCGCTCATCGCCCTCACATACTATGCCCTTTGAATCGCAAACCATGACCTCGCCAAAGCCCATATGCACCAAAAGCTCGGCAATCGCAAGACCGGCGGCTCCGGCGCCGTTAATAACAATGCGAACCTTCCCAAACTCTTTACCGCATACTTTGAGAGCATTAAGCAGGCCGGCAGCACACACAATCGCGGTTCCGTGCTGGTCATCGTGGAATACCGGGATATCGCATATCTCTTTGAGGCGACGCTCAATCTCAAAACAGCGCGGTGCGGCAATATCCTCGAGATTAATGCCGCCAAAGCTCTTGCTTATGAGGTAAATGGTACGAACCGCCTCGTCAACATCATGAGTATCTATGCAGAGCGGGAATGCGTCCACATCTCCGAACTCTTTAAAGAGCAGGCATTTGCCCTCCATAACCGGCATGCCGGCAGCAGGTCCAATATCTCCCAAACCCAGCACGGCAGTGCCGTCGGTAATTACGGCGACAAGGTTGTGACGGCGTGTGAGTTCCCACGACTTTTGATAATCGGCCTCTATTTGCTTGCAGGGCTCGGCAACACCGGGAGTATAAAGCAATGCGAGGTCATCGGCAGTCTCGGCGTGAGCTCTCGAGACGACCTCGATCTTGCCACGAAGTTTCTCATGCAGCTCCAAGCTCCGCTCGGCAGTGGTTTTCATAGATATAGTTCCTCTTTTCTCATGCTGTGTGCCGGTAAGAATAATTCTTACCGGCACACTGTTCAGTTTTTTTGAATTAATTATTATATCATTTCTTCGGGCTTAAAAACCTCGTCAAATTTCTCGGGAGTCAAAAAGCCCAAATCAATGCAGGCATCTCGAAGCGAGGTATTCTCGACATAAGCTTTTTTAGCTACTTTTGCGGCATTTTCGTACCCAATATAGGGGTTAAGACATGTTACGAGCATAAGCGAATTGTGCAGGTTGTGCCGCATAACATCGCGGTTCGCAACAATACCTTGCGCACAGTTCTTATCAAAAGACCGTATGGCATCGGTGAGCAGACGCACACTTTGGAGATAGTTATAAATGAGAACCGGCATAAACACATTGAGCTCAAAGTTACCCTGGCTCGCCGCAAAACCAATCGCGCTGTCATTGCCCATGACCTGTACCGCCACCATGGTAAGCGCTTCGCACTGGGTGGGATTTACCTTACCGGGCATAATAGAACTGCCGGGTTCATTAGCAGGGATCGTGATCTCGCCCAAACCAAGGCGCGGACCGCTCGCAAGCCAGCGCACGTCATTGGCAATTTTCATAAGGTTCGCTGCAAGAGCCTTAAGGGCGCCGTGCGAAAACACCAGTGCATCTTTGCCGGTGAGTGCATGGAATTTGTTGGGATCCGTTTTAAACGGGCTTCCGGTAAGAAGCGCTACTTTTTGCGCAACGAGCGTATCAAAACCTGCAGGGCAATTGAGACCGGTTCCAACAGCTGTGCCTCCCAGTGCGAGCAGCAACAGCGGACGAATGCTGTGCTGAATGTCTTCGAGAGCTGACTCCAAAAGCCCGCGCCAGCCGCTTATTTCCTGAGAAAACGCGATAGGTACCGCATCCTGCAGGTGGGTACGTCCGCTTTTTACCACGCCTTGATTATCTCTTTCCAAACGCTTGAATGTGTCTATGAGCCGTCTTAAAGTCGGCAAGAGATGATTATCCAACGCAGTAACCGCAGCTATATGCATAGCTGTTGGGAAGGTATCGTTACTGCTCTGCGAGCGGTTAACGTGGTCATTAGGATGTATGGGCTGGGCAAGCTCTATCCCGCGCTCTTTTGCAAGATGGTTAGCCAGGTGTGCCACAACCTCATTGACATTCATATTTGACTGTGTGCCCGAGCCTGTTTGCCACACCTTAAGTGGAAAGTGCTCATAGAGCTGTTTGTTTTGAATCTCAAAGCATGCATCCTCAATGAGGGTGGCTGCCATGGGGTCGAGCACGCCCAGCTCGGCATTGACTTGGGCAGCTGCGGTCTTGAGCACCAGAAACGCATCTATAATTTCCTGAGGCATGCGCTCGGTACCAATGGCGAAGTTTTCATAACTCCGCTGTGTCTGAGCCCCCCAAAACGCCTCGGCAGGCACCTGCACCTCGCCCATGGAATCATGTTCTGTTCTGAATTCTGACATGGTATGGAAGTCCTTCCTCATAAAAAGTCAAATAGTGTGATAAGCTGCACGATCGGCACATTACACAAAACTATCCCCGAGAATCATGAGGTTCCTCTTGAGGTATCGGTTCTTGAGGAACAAAAGTCGGTTTACCCACATCAGATGAAGCTTGTTCAACTGATATATGAGCTTCATTGGTTTGTTGTCGTAACTTTAATGTATGCTTTTTTAAAACAATATCTATAATTTTCTTTGCAGTCCAAGCCACCACAAGCGCACAACAAGCCATTGCCGCATACTGAATAAAATCGCCTTTGACATAGAAATCTTGCAGACGCAATACCTGGTTTAGCATTATGTGAGACAAATAAAGTTCAAGCGAAAACCCACCCACCCAGGTAAAGAATTTTATGAGACCCAGATCGGGATTCTTGGTTATTCTCGTACATAATTCGAAGAACAACGTAAAGGTAAAGGTAAGCGAGACACCACCAAAAGCATAAAAGAACCGCTTGTACATGCCGGTAAAAACTTTCATATGGATAATAACAAAAAACAAGCAGGAGCACACAACGGCCAGTAAAATAAATACCCAGTTTATGTGCCTGCACTCCTTTACATACTTGCCGGCAAAACAGCCCATCATGAATACCGGAAATCTCGTAAGACCAACCTCTACTTTATCGTACCAAGCTGGTAAACAAGTTGCAACAAGAGCTATCATACCATACGTGAGAGCTAGAAGCGCAACAAAACGCCAGATAATTCCTTTAGGCTTACAATACAACCAACGGTAAATAAGCGGGTACAACAGATAGAGCACAATAATGGTCGAAACAAACCATATGGTTTCATCACCGGTAATCCAAAACCTCATAGTGCTCATGCGTGATAAAAAATTACCCATATCGCCTTTGAGCACCACATAACGAATAAACCAATAGATACCATCTATAAGCCAAACAGCAGGTACAATACGTATAAGCCGCTTTGTATAAAATTGCTTGGTATTAGGATTTTTGGAAAACGAATAATAGAGCGATATCCCCGAGAGGAACAAAAAGATATCGACACCTACATTCCCCATACCCACAATGTTATAAAGCCAGCGAAATCCCGGCTCATAGTAAAGATCATATACTTTATTAATAGCAGTAGCATGGAAAAACACGATCCAAACAATGCATAAACCGTAAATAGCATTCCTGTGTTTACTTATCCACTCAAGAGGAAATCCCTCACGTAATGTTTTTACCAAAGCGTTCAAAACGTTTCCAGCCTTTCTCCGCTCATACCATAAAGAACAACTTGCTATCCATTCAGCATTGTCGGCGATACTTTTGCAATAAAACCGGGAGCTATCACCTGCTCCATAACCACTATAGTATCGGGATGATACAATCCGCTTAATTATTTAATAATATATGCGTAACAGTTCCTTTTTTTCATACTAGATACTAATAAGAGTAATCTTACCAGCATACCGTTTAGCCTTCTAAATTGGTTATTGTATCATTTCTTTGAGCTTAAAATCCGCTTCGAATTATTCGGAAGTCAAAAATCTCAGTCATATACAAGAGTCGCGAATTTACCGTTCAATTCTTGTTGTGAACGTTATTTTGCTTGAACGTTGCTGCAGAAATCCCGTATACTATTTTACTTGTCCGAATGGCCGAGAAAGCAGAGGGATATGGCAAGCAATTCCGAGCTCTCCTATGAGGAGCTGTGTAAACATATCTTAATAACAGACGTAGTATGGAAGAATCCCTATTTGGGCATGACATTCTCGGTCGCCTGTAATGCGAGTACTTTTGTTGGCTTTGAAGCATATCTTGATTTCTATACCGATACCGCCACTTTAGCACATGTCCCCTGTGGAATATTGAGGCTGAGCAACCAAACGCTTTGGTATGCCGCTGTCAATCTTGATACTGTAATTTCTCGCTTTACCGAGACCGTACAGACAGACATATGTATGAAGCTTACGCTCCGTAATGGTATGCAGGTGTTTCAATCTGCGTGTGCAAATCAAACCACTCAAATCAACAATTGTTTTAAGAGCTTTGTATCGGGGTTTTATCTTTTTCATAACATCCTTGCAATTCCCGATATTAATGAAAATAAAGACTTTACATTGCGCATCATTGGCCTTTTGGCAGATGTCTCACAAGAACCTTTTGCAGCTGAGAAGCCCAATCGTCCCTACGTGAACTGTATTCTTCTTAAGGCTCTTTCGCAGGGGAAGGGCGTTGCTCATGTTATTGCGACAGATATTCTCCGTAATGAGCTGAGCGCAACTGTCCACGTTGATAATGAGGGGACGGCGTTTGCAACATGCTGCATAGAATCTGTCCCCGAGCAAATCCAACAAAAGCTCCGTCAGAATACCTGGCTCAGCATTTTATCAAGGCATCCTAAACTTCCCGCATCTTTACAGCAGGGAGCCTGCTTTGACGTCGATATTTCTGCTTCAAATGACCTCGAAGAAATAACTCTATTGGATAACGGTAAACCGCTCGACAACGTTACCTACGATGTCTGGTTACGGGAAGAAAAACGCCTTCTCTTGCAACCGTTATTCTATTTTGACACAATATGCCGTAAAAACAGGATAAAGTACACCCTCGCATGGGGTTCGCTTATTGGGGCAGTCCGCCATAAGGGTATTATCCCCTGGGACCATGATGTTGACCTTTTTATGGACCTTTCAAACTATAACAAGCTCAGGGCCCTCATGGACAGCCCACAAGCCCCTGTCGAATGCCAGCTCGACGACTGGTCTAATTGCCCGGGGTATCCCGGTATTATGGGCCGGTTTGTCTTTACCAATACAACAAAGCTAAACTACAAGAATACGTACGGTCATTGCGGGATCGGCGGCTTTGGTGTCGCTTTTGATATTTATATCCTGCTACCCCTGAGCGGACCTTTTGAAAAAGCTCAGGACCAGGCATATACCTATTTGGTCTTTGATGAACTGTCAAACAAACTCAAGCGCAAAAGGCTGTGCCGTCCTCAGGCTTTTCTCGAGAAGTATTCCTCTTACCTTGAACGCTGCGAAACCGAAGGCGAAGAAGCGGTTCTTGCCGAGTTAAGCCGGGAGGTCCTGGTAAGCACGCGTGAAGATGCCGAGTATTACATCGCAACCGCGTCAGATGCCCCAAGCGGTTACATTTATAAAAAAGAGTGGTTTGACACCATTATAGAAATGCCGTTCGAGGATCGTACACTTCCCTGTCCGGCAGATTATCTTGAGATCCTCCTTGCATCATACGGACCGGGATTTAGGAAGTATCCGCCAGACCACAAACCGCATCACTATCATCACTTCAGGTCCGAATCCATACCCTATTCGATCCCCTTGGCAACCTATAAGTCCCAAATTGATTTTGCCCAAGAATTTGAAGACCGCGCAGCCTTTAAAGCCATCCAAATGGAAGAAGTTTATAAAAAGAGCTATATCAACCGGGCGATATATACCATAAAAGCCATGGCCGCGGCCCAGAAACTTGAGCTGAACTACCAAAAGCTCCTTGCTGCTTCCTCGGGACAGCCTTCGGCCCAGAGCTTGGACACCCTCTTTAATACCTACTACGCAGAGCAGACATCCCGTGTAAACCTTGATTGGAAAACAATAATCCCCATATCACCCCGCCTGCTCTTGCTTGCTCTTTATAACCTCTTATGCTATAGGGGCGAAAGCGGTGACGCGTATTTAATCATCCGGGCTTATAAAGAAGCAAATCAGGAACTCGGCGCCTCATGTGATACGCTTGTAAATGCTGTCGAGAAAACCGTGGCTATGCGTAACTCCTATGATTACCACAACAAACAGAGGGCCCGCGCGCTTGCCCGGGAAGTCCTTGAGATGTATCCCGATGCCGTAGAAGCGCAAAGTATGTTGTACCTTTTAGATCTCGAAGAATCCACCGGCAACCAATTGACCGCAAAAACAGAAGAGAATATCAAAACGCTTGCCCTGCATACATCAAGCCGGTTGCCTGCTTTTCTCATGGCTATGCTGCACGGATACTCTCATGACCCCGCACATTACATCCCTCTTGCCCATTACTATGCCGAGCAGGGTTTTGACGGTATGTTCATCTCCCGCCTTTTTGAAGCTGACGTAAGCGAGGGCATCTATGAATAATGTCCAGGAAGTTCTGCTCAAACTCCTTTGCGAGATAGATTCAATCTGTAAGACAGCTGCAATATCCTATAGCCTCGTAGACAAACTCGCGTTTGATGCTGTTACCAAACATGGTTTTGTTGATAACACTTATGTGGTCTCAATATGTATGTCAATTCAAGGTTATGCCGCCTTTAAAGAGAGGGTTAGCTCTTCAGCGTATAGCGGGAGAAGCCTAATAGAATGTTCCTCGGATACTGGACCGGTAACCCATGCATATTATGCTGATACCACAACAACGCTCATAGATATCTCCCGCACATTTGACCAGCAAATCGTTAATATTGCCGTGCGCATTGAGTTGCCCACATATGATTTAGACGGGACATTGTGCTACCACCCGTTTTGGATAGACTCCGTGAGCCTTCCCCCGATTTTTTTCCAAATGACAGAGTCCATAAAGTTCGAAACCGCATCGCTGAGCATCTCTCAGTTTTACCGATCTATGTTTACCTCCATTTTTAAAGATGAGTGGGCTTGTAAAAAGTGGCCGTACCGCACGCCCCTGTTAAGCGATAGTATTTATTCTTCTGTAACCGTCCCATTCTCCAAGTTCTCACAAAATCTCAATACCCAAGGCATTGACTATGAGGTATTCCTGGACAAATACCGTGCACTCGCAGCATGGAATAAAAAAGTATTAAAACCGGCACAAAAGCGCGTTACAAAAAATAACTATGCAATTACCTTAACCGAATACAGATATATCCTCTGGCAAAAATATGCCGCTCATAAAGACGAGATCCTCCAAGCTTGGCAAGAAGGTAAAAAAGGCGCTGTTAAAAGCGCGTTGCGGCTCTATACAACGCTCCTCATCGAATTCTATAATGAATCGGGAATAGCGATTTGCTTTGACAAAGACCTTTTTGAATTGGCGGTCGATGTGATTAAAAATACCGATCCCGCATTTGATGATAACACATTACGTAAAGCTATCCCTCAGGATCATCTATCTCCGCTTGAGGTACCGGTTCCGGAGCAACATAATCCGATATATGCACTTGAGGTATAGTATGTGTTTTACTCAAACGCAAGCGGAAGCTTATGTGACTCGGGAATCGCAGCTTCGAGTTTTTTAGCATATTTATACTTTGACATGGTTAAAATGCTTACCGCTATATCAAAAAATTCCCGGTCAAAATAAAGCGTGACACCGGTACTCTCATAATGATCTTTGAGTTTTTGGGTATAGTCTTGCAGGGTTTTGGCAACCAGGTCGTAACGGCCTTCCCGCCAGGCGTTAAGAATTCGCTCTTTATGGGGCATATACTTTAGATAAAGCCTGTAACGGTGCTCCGTACGTTCAAAAATGCGGTCATAAATACTCATTTCGTCCTTAGCAGCTACGAGGTCTGTTTCTAGCAGCTCCTTCAGGCGACTCCACTTTATATTTGTTTCTTTGTCAAAACCGCATTTCATAGGCACACCTTCAAAAAATTCACGGTAAGGCATGTCGACTTCGATAATAGTACCCATGCGGTTTCCCTTTGAAATGCGATACGGCCACGTCACGCTGCGCCATGATTCGCCAAGCCGTTCAAAAAGAACACGGGTTTCTCCGCGTGAGACCATATAGGTATGTTTATCCACAACTACTCGTGCCATACTTGCAAAATAATTGCCTTCAAACGGTACAATCTGCCCTGTATTGGGATTTATAAGCTCGCTTTTGGTATTGTTGCAGTCAAAGGATAAAATGCGGATGTTCGCGCCGTAAACACCCGGTGCATAAAGCGTCGAGAAGTCAATTACCGTTGTATTTGAGGCAATATAATAATCTGCAGGGATTATGGCAGAACTGGTATAGTTATTCATAATTTCCCTGTGTGCTACACCCAAAGAACCCAATGCCTTAAGAAACGCGTCGCGTCCCTGAGAAGGAATCGCTATCGCAGCATCATACTGCGCGTCTTCGAGCTGACCCAAGACACATGCGTCGCGATATAACAACCCTATTAAACTATAAGGTATACCTGATGCGACAGTAGCTAAGTCTATCTCGTCAAGCAATTGCAAAACTACCTCTTTAAGCTCTGCCACAGCCAATCTCCTTTTGCATATCTTCGAGATACTGTATAAGCATCCCATCGTCGGTCTTGTTGATTACGCAATCTGCCAAAGCAAAAGATTGGTCAGTTTTGCCCTGCTTTTTATAAGCAACCGCCAGAAGGAACAACGGCAGGATGCTTACCGTACGTTTGCCTTCTTTAATAATCTCACCAATCATTGTCTCAAGATCTTTAGGGCTTTGGGTATTCCCCTCCAAATCCAGAAGCCAGAGCATTGCCTTCGCTTCTACGGCATACGGGTACATACTCAATACCTCTTTTGCCAAAGCGCCGGCGCGGGCATAATCATGGTAGTCATAGCAATCACGCATTTTGATTGTTTTATTGATTGCGTCGTAAATAATTCTGAGACTATCAGATTCCTGAAGCTCGTCAATAATGCGTGATGAAATAAGCTGATATGCGTCACCGGACTCCCCCCGGTAACACAGAAGGTTTTCGAGCGCCAGCTCAAAATACCCGTTACTGATGGGTACAGCAGCCATCCAGGTGGAGAAATCCTTACCAAACTGCAGTTCGTAGTACGGAGAACAAACCGCGTCTATTTTCTTATACTCACCCTTAACCTTGGGAAATACATCGAGCTTTTTAAACGCTGCTTCATGTTTGAGCATGGTCTTACGTCCAGCCAGACGTATTGCATGAGGATACAGCTGGCACTTCAGGACGCTCTCTTCCATAAGCACATCTTTTGCCCTGCTACGGGCATCAATCTCATCCTTGGGGTTATACTCTGATAAATAGGTTTTATTAACCACTCCAAAGGGAAGGTTCTCATCACGCAGATGGATGTAGCGTTTGGGGATCCTGTCCGCAGGAAATTTTCTAAAATTTGGACCGTAAACAGAGCGTAGGAATTCCAGATATCCGGCTGGAGCGGGCAACATCCTTCCCTCAAACGGAAGATCAACCGTTTTGTCAAACCACGCTTTGTCAAAAAGGTGGTTCCGGCGTATAGAAACTGCGGAAGTCGAGGTAAGATAGTGTGTTGTATCTTGGGGAGCCGCATTCATCATATGGTTCCAAATATCATCATAAACAGCCGCGGGGCCTTCTTTTGCAAAACGCTCTTGCATCATTTCATACCGGGATGCAAAAAGATCGCGTCTTGCCATTTTTCCGCGACGCATGCGAATGTACAGCTCGTCAAAAGCATAGTAGTCATTTGCAAGCTCTTGTTCTTTGCCCTCCTCACAAGATACCGGGCAAATCACAAATATGTCAAACGCCAGGCCAAAGTTCCCTATTCCCGCATGTCCGTAGGTATTGTTGACGTTAAACTTTGTAGATCCAACCTGAATAACACGGCCCATAAAACAGGGATAACCGGGAATACTCATCCAGTCGTCAAGCAACCAGCCCTCCGGCGCTTGGGGACTATCCATAAAAGCCCTGAGCTTCATGTATTCGTCACGATGCATAACAATATCTACATCATGGTCCCAGGGAATCAGGCCACGGTGCCGGTATGCACCAATGAGCGTCCCGTAACCCAGCATGTATTTGAACCCATGCTCGCGGCAAAAGTCATCAAAAAAGAAGAACGGTTTTAAAAGGATATCCCTTTCTTGCTGGCACCAGGTATCATATGTTACCTCGTCAAGCGTTTTCCCCTCATCAAGAAATGTAAGCGGGGTAAGGTCTCCGGTGCTGCTCAAACAAACAGAGAATTCAATCGAATTGTTGACCCGGCATAAAACACATGGCTCATCATCACTATTATAATAAATCCTTGTCCACAGAGTTCCGTTTTTAATTGCTTGTGCGGTCTTTTGGGCAACCCCTGCCCCTACCGAGAAACTCTGAAGCAAAATATTGTTATAGAGTGGCCTGTTGCGTTTTATATGGGCATATGCTTGCTGGGATACATCTTCTTTAGAGCCGACCAGGCGCAAAATAAAATCCCTTGTCCCGGTTTCATCGGGCAAGAGCAAAAAGTCGTTTGTCGCATAATAACCCGACGTAAAAGCCTTCATACAACCGGGTGTTTGGAACTTGGTATTGGCGCATGGCAATACTTCCCGTACTTTACCCTGTTCAAAGGCAAGCCGGAACCGTATACCCTCCCGGGAATGTTTAGACGCATGTTTGCAGATATTCCGGGCGTCAAGAAGGCCTGACCATATTGTTTTTCCCTGGAAGCACGCCGGCGCACATTCACAGCGGGCAACAGTCGATTTCTCGTTATATGCCTCCAAAAACACATGTACATCAAAGGTGTCTTCTGTATGCCACGGATCTACCTCAAATGAAAAACAGAGCAACGTATCGTGCCATCCGACCGAAACTACCGTGATTTTTTTTATATATTCTTTAACCATGCGCCATATCTCCGTTATGCCCAAAACTTTTCTATCGGATCGTGCATATCGATATCAGGAAGCGTATCGTGGTTAAGCATCATGAAAATGTTTGCAGCAAAATTAATATCATGCAACGAAATCCCTATGTTATAAGCAAGAATCCGCTCTTCCTGCGATTCGCGACCCGGAATTATTCCGTTAACCACATCGCATACCTCTGCAAATTTTTTAAACTTATCATAATTCTTAAAATGACATACGTGTCCGGTATCATCGGCAAATACTTTGTCAAAAAACAGATCACAGTTTGTAAAGCCCAAGGTATGAATAGGAACTACGAGAACTCCTTTGTCAAAACAACGGTCTTCACAAATATCCTTTGGTAAATACGTTGCGCCGGAAACTACTACATGCGAACCCTTTACCATATCTTCTGCGGTATCAACAACGCTGAATGCGAGGTTTTTATAAGAAGCAAAGCGCTCTATAAACAATTCATGCTGGTTTTTATAACGTAAAAGCTTTACCGTAAACTTACGGTCGGGCATTGCAGCTGCAAGGACATTCAGTGTCGCCCGGGCAGTGTTCCCCAAACCCATCATTCCAATGACGGAGAAGTCATCTTTACCAAAAAGCATAATAGAATGCGCCGCAACCGCTCCCGTGCGCATTGTTGTGATCCAGGTCGCATCCATTAGAGCGAGGAACTCGCCTGTCTGGGCATTCATAAGCAGCAGTCTACTCTCAAGACTCGGCTCCCGGTTTGGATATCTGGTAACGATTTTAACGCCACCCGTTAAGCCCATTTGGTCATGCGGTAACATACTGGGCATCACGTTGCAAAAAACCCCGTCAAAAGGCTTGAGGCTGATTTTGGGAGGTAGCAATGCTTCACGCTTGCGGGCTATAGCTGTTTGTACCCAATCCAGGCACGTAAGAGGCCCGATACCAAGCGCTTTAATATCTTCAAAAGTAACCACCTTCATAAAAAACGCCTCCATGCTCAAAAAATAAGACTGCGACTCTTGCTTAAATAGTGTACAACTTATAGTGTACATCTTACCAAAACTCAATGTCTTGGTATTTAAATCCGAGCCGTCAAACGGGTTTGGCTTTATTATATACATATACAACGAACTTTATATGCATGATTATGTGTTCATAGGCGTTTGGCTTGCTTTAAGACATCAAAATCACCTAAACTTAGCCTATAGAGTTTTGTTTACTTCTCGAGTAAGGATGTCACCGTGTCAGAAAATATTCTTATGCTAATGATGGGCGGTTCGGGAACACGCTTTGGGGCAAAGATTCCAAAGCAGTTTACAGATGTAGCAGGAAAACCATTGTTCAGTTATATTGTTGAGAAATATGCAACACTTTCCTGCATTCACAGCATTATTATTGTCTGCAACAATCAGTGGGTGGATTATACCAAAGAGTATACGTCAAGCTTACACCTCGGCAAACCGGTTCGTGTTGTAGCAGGCGGGTCCAGTAGGTCAGAGTCGGTTCGCAACGGGCTTGCATGTGCTTCGGAATATGCCAATCAAGACGACGTAGTGCTTATTCATGACGCAACCCACCCCTATGTGGACGAGGAAGGTGTGGCAAGGGTTATCCAGGCAACACATGAATGCGGAGGAGCCACGCTCGGCGCCTGCCAATACGACACAGTGTATCAGATTAACCCGCAAACCCAAACCATCGAAGATGTCATTCCCCGTCAAACCATTGTCTCGGGCGCCAGCCCCGAGGCATTTAGATTTGGCCGTATTTGGGAAATATACCGTAATGCAACCATTCCCGAACTCGAGAGCTATACCTCAGCAGGAGCGCTTGCACGTGCTTACGATATTGTTATGAAAGTTATCCCCACAGATTACATCAACCTTAAAATTACCTACCGGCAGGATATGGATGCATTCATGCACCTGTTCCACGACTATTACTTCTAATCCCAAAGGCTGGTTATCTATGAAAGCTCTTGTTGTAACTGCTCGCGATACACTTGAGGTTCTGGAACGCCCCGTCCCTCAGCCCGGCGAAAACGAAGCTGTGGTCCGCGTTCATTATACCGGTATCTGCGGCTCCGACGTGCCGCGCGTGCTCGAAGGCCGTGTTCACGGCTTCCCCATTGTGCTGGGGCATGAGTTTTCGGGCATAGTCGAAGCCGTGGGCAGTGCAAAAGACGAACATCTCATAGGCAAACGTGTAGCGGGAGTCCCGCTCGTTCCCTGTATGGAGTGCGAAGACTGTGCCCTCGGTCACTATTCGCAGTGCACACATTACCGCTTTATCGGTTCTCGCATAGACGGCAGTATGGCAGAGTATGTATGCGTGCCCACCGCAAACCTTTTCATAGTTTCCGATAATATAAGTGATCTCGAAGCTGCCTTTTTTGAGCCTGCGACCGTAGGTATGCATGCTTTACGCCTGGCCCGGTTCGAAGCCGGTACAAGCGTGGCAGTCATTGGCGCCGGGACTATTGGGCTTTTGCTTGCACAGGAACTTGTTGCGCTTGATGCCTCAAAGGTTGTGGTTATAAACCGCTCGGCACACCGTCTTGAGACCGCGCAGCTTTTGAGCGGTCTTACCACCCTTTGCAGCGCCGAGGACTCCTGGCAACAAAACGCAAAAGAACTCAGTGGCGGCCGAGGCTTTGACATGGTATTCGACACAGTCGCAAATTCTCAAACCATCGCAGATTCATGTGCCATAGCTGCAGCGTGCGGCACGGTTTGTTTTGTGGGAACGCCAAAGCAGGACATCTCTTTAACCATTTCTCAATGGGAACAAATCAACCGCAAAGAGCTGCACGTTACCGGCTCGTGGATGTCTTACTCGGCACCCTGGCCCGGCAGCGAATGGACAGATGTAGCCCGGCTCTTTGCACAAAACAGACTTATCATCAATCCGCAAATGATAGACCGCATCTACCCACTCGCAGAGGGTAGGGCGGCATTTGACCGCTTTAAGAGTCCTTCTCAAATAACGGGTAAAATCCTCATCGATTCAAGCGAGGTTTCATAATGCATATAGTTCAAGAAATTGTCGAGAAAAACAAAGCAGGATACCGTGCGGGTATCTGGTCATGCTGCTCGGGAAGCCCCGACGTAATCAGGGCAACCCTGCGCCGTGCTCAGGCCACACGCACTCCTGCACTCATTGAGTCTACTTCCAACCAAGTCAACCAAGAAGGCGGCTATACCGGCATGCAGCCCAAGGATTTTGCCGCTCTCGTATACAGCCTTGCGAGCGAAATGGGCGTTCGTCGTGATAACATTATTCTGGCCGGCGACCACCTGGGTCCGCTTCCTTGGACTCATCTTGACGCAGAAGAAGCCATGGATAAAGCCGAGAAGCTTGTAGTTAGCTGCATAATGGCCGGTTACTCAAAAATTCACCTCGACACATCAATGCGCGTGGCTTCCGATGATCCAAATGCTCCGTTCCCGGTAAAGGTATGTGCAGAGCGCGGAGTGCGCTTGTGCGCAGCTTGTGAACGTGCTTTTGACACATACCGCATCGAGCACCCCGATGCGGTTGAGCCTGTTTATATCATTGGCAGCGAGGTTCCCGTGCCGGGAGGCGAATGCAGCGGAATGATTATGGGCGTTACCGCTCCGAACGACGCCCTTAAAACCATCGAGATATATCGCGAAGAGTTTGAGCGCGTAGGCTGCGGCAAAGCGTTTGAGCGCGTGGTTGGTTTGGTAGTCGAGATGGGAGTCGAATTCCACGAGTTTTCTCTTGACGAATATGACCGTCGCCGCACGGTAGGCGTAGTACAAGCTATGCGCAACGTACCCCTGTGCATTGAAGGCCACTCAAGTGATTACCAGACAGAAGAAAACCTCACCCGCATGTGCGAAGACGGCGTTGCGATTCTTAAAGTGGGACCTGCGCTTACCTTCTCACAACGCGAAGCGATGTTTGCCCTCGAAGAGATTGAACGCATTGTTTATGCCGAGACACCCGAGATACTCTCGGATTACCGCGCCACGCTCGAAGAAGTCATGCTCGAAAATCCCAAGCACTGGCAGTCATATTACAAAGGATCAGAGCATGAACAGCGCATTGCGCGTACGTATAGTTTCTTAGACCGTTGTCGATATTATCTTGCAGATAAACGCGTTGTAGCTGCGCGCGCAAAGCTTTTGGAGAACCTCTCGCATAATGTCATCCCTCTTTGCATTCTGAGCCAGTTTATGCCGACTCAGTACTTTAAGGTACGCAGCGGAGAACTCCGTAACGAGCCGCTTGACCTTTTGCTTGATGCCATTGGCACGCGCATTGACTGCTATCTCTCGGCCACCAACTACTGCGGAATGGGAAGACCGCGCCGCGCAGGAGACATACGATAACATGCAAACAACCGGCCAGCAAAACGATGCCTCAGATAATAACCAATCCATGGTAAAAGACCAGTTCGAGGCATATAAAGAAGCATTTCCTCTGAAGAGGGATACTTTTGTAAAAAATCTTGAACGATCGTATTTTCAGATTGATCCCCTCGAGCAAAGGCGCGAAGCGTCTTCCCGGCTGCTGGCCTGCTTTGATGCATTTTGTGTTGAACACGAGATACCATATTTTCTCATCTCAGATACGCTGCTTGGCGCAGAACTTGAACATGACTACCTTTCCCAAAAAACCGGTGTAGAAATAGGTTTGCGTCCTCAAGGGTATAAAGCACTCTGCGAAGCGGTAGCCGGACTCGAAACAGTAGGAAAAGACAATTGGGCAAAGGTGTCCGACGAACTCTTTATCTCGCTCTATTTTGCAGATAAAGACGGGGGTCTCCATACAAGGTTTAAACCTCTCATCAGAAACTATGCCCCTTTGGAAATTGATACTGTTTCCGAAGACGAACCCGAGGAAGCCGATGATACCGGCGATCTGGCCGAAGAAACATCCGAAGACATAGCAACAGAAGAAGAAAAAACCGATGCCGACGAAATCCAGGTTATTACCGATCTCCTGGGACAGCCCACGGCAAATGCTCTCTTTAATAACGAGGGCGATGAGGAATTTGACGATGATTCTACCGCGCCTCTTGACGTTGAAGCTATAAACGATGCTATAGATCAAAGCGACTTGTTTGTTAAAACGCGCATCAAAGTATCTATTTTTACCGTTGTACCTGCTGAGCCTCAGGAACGTTATGATTTTCTCAATGAGGTCCGAGAGCTTGAACGCGAAGCAAAACGAGCACAGGGAGAAGATATTGATCTCTTCCGCTCAGAGCTTTTTACCAAAGCATTTACTTATGAAACCTCAGTTTTTAATGAGGTCATGTGCGTGCTCGGCTCGCGTGGACAGGCTGTTCCAAAGACTTCTTTAGACAACCTTAACCGTACGGAATTCCATGGGATTGAGACCTGGATCCCGGGTGGAATAACACCCTGGACCGACCATCTCGAAGCCGGTTATGCGTGCAGAGAAACAGTAGAGGACGCCCTTCTGGGCAAGGGTCATAACCTTGTTATCTCAGCGTTTAGGGTCAACAAAGTAGCAGGCAGAGCCTTTAATAAGTTTAAAGACAGCGCAACGAAAGCTTTCCGTCAGGATGCGCAGGCGCATCTATTAACGCTTTTTGATGAGTTTTGTGCCGAACATGGGCTTTCCTACTTTTTAATTGGCAGGACGCTCCAGGGAGCTCTGGTTCACAATGACTTTTTGCCTAACAGATCGCGCCTTGAAGTCGGTATGCTCAAGGATAGTTATTTTGAGTTTTTGCGTGTTGCCAATGAATATATGCCACGTAAGCTTGATCCCCTTAAGTCCGAGCTTATAAAACAGGCGCAAAAAAACAATGTTACTTTGGATACATCCCAGCTTCCTCAATTCTCGGTGGTTCTCATGCGCTCAAAACGCTCCAACACTCCGCGCCGTGTTTTGAGATTCCAAGATGAGTTCAGACGCACTGTTATATTTGACGGAAAAACTGTTTTTGACCGGGCTTCTCTACCAAAAGATGTACGTGCTTTTATTGAAATATCGCTTTTCTCGGCCTTGCCAAATGATCCACAAGAAAAAATAGCATACTTTACCTGGATGAGGACACTTAATAAAGCATACGAGAAGGCTCCGCGCCGCCTCTCCGAGAGCAAATATCGCACCCTTAAGGAGGCAGCGCTCCAATACGAATATCCCGATAACGACCGGGAACCGGCCTTGGAAGTTGCACGTGTTATGGGCGCACGTTCTATCCCCATTCCCATGAGCTGTGCAAAAAACCTGAGAAGCGTTTTGCTACACGGAGTAAAAACATGGGCTCCGGCAGAAGGCACCGCCTGGGATCTTAATCTTCCTTTGCCCGAAGAGATTACGCCCACCATGGAGATAGACAGCGAGGCTTCGGGGTTTATGGCCCTCTCCCCCAAAGAGGCAGACCTCGTGCGCACTACCTTGGGAGACGAGCCTATTCGCAGTCTTGAATATAATATTTACAAAGAGGCCGTCGTGATCGATGCAAAACGCGATGCTCTCGCTCAAATGCTTGCGTCATTTGACAAGTTTTGCAACGAGCATGAAGTCAAATACTTCCTGTTCTCGGATACTCTGCAAGGAGCCGATGCTTACTGCGATTTTATCCCCGGAGCAGCAAAACTGCAGATTGGACTGTTATACCCCGAGTATCTTAAACTGCGCGATATATGCAACGATCCCAATGAAGTTCACCCGGGCGCTATTCCATGGACCATCTCGTTTTATATCGAATCTAAGCCCGACTGGCCACGCAGGCTTCCGTTGATTCGCAGCGCGTTCCCGATACACATGGAAACACATGGTCAGCGCATACCGCATACCATACGCCCGAGCATTGAACTCTCAATTTTTACATCGGTTACCGATGACTATCTCACCAAGAAGACCTACTTTGTCTTCATGAAAAACCTCAATGGCATATACTCGGCTCGATCAAAGAAAAAACCAAAAAGGCGTTTCTTTGCATTCCGGAAAAAACGCCGTAGCTTTAAAACATTTGTCAAAGAGACCGCTGCCGCCTTCCTGCCAAAAAAAACTGTTCTCGATCAACTCTTTAAAGAGGCAGAAAAATTCGAAGACTGCGACGCTCCCAATGTAACGCGTTTCCTCGGATCGAGAACAAAAGTTGTCTCTAAAAATGAAATCGGCAACTATCGCAGGGTCATGTTCCACGGAGTCGAAACCTGGGCTCCCGAGTTCGAAACTGAGTGGGAAGGCGAGCCTCTCGACACCGCAACTCCCGAACTCAAAGAATTACAGGAAGTCGCAAAACAAATTGTGAGCGAGATTCACCGCGTCTGCAAAGAACTTGGCATCGGATACTTTGTCTGCGGCGGAACCATGCTTGGCTATCTGCGACATGGTGGCTTTATCCCATGGGATGACGATATTGACGTTGGTATGCTGCGCGAAGATTACGAGCGCTTTAAAGCCGAGGCGCCCGCAATCATTAACTCAGACAAGTTCTTCTTGCAAACGCGTGCGAGCGACCCTAAGATTCCGTATCTGTTCTCTAAGGTACGTATGAACGGAACCTCATATATCACCGAATATAATAAATACCGTGATTTCCATAAAGGTATTTGCGTAGATATCTTCCCCTTTGATGCTGTTCCGAATGATACTAAGGAGCTTCGTTCCTTTAAAAAGAAGGTACGCAAGATAGAAGCAAAACACAACAAAACAGTGAACCGCCAGTATCCAAAAGGCCAGCTTCTAAGCGAAGACACCCAGACAAAGCGCAACCCGTTTTATTACTTTGCCCATGCAATGGGCGGCATTTATGCTCTGATTTATTGGTCGATACCACTTAAACGCACTCAAAAAGCGTATGACAAGATTGTCCAAACCTATAACGATGTCGCCGAGCGCGACAACCTGGAATATGTGGCAAGTTTTGTACCCTCATATACCATGGTTAAAAAGAGCGACCTTCTCCCCTACCGGGAAGTCGAGTTCGAAGATATTAAGGTCAATATGATGGCACACCCCGAGATCTTTCTCCGCATGCAATACGGTCTCTATATGCTCATGCCCGAGCCACACCAACGCGTTGGACATCCCCTTCTTGAATGGGATACCGGCATGGGGACCGAGTACAGCCACGGCGGCAGCGAAGTCCGGGAAGCCCTCCGCATGGCAAATAAAGAAGAATAAGAACCATAGAAACCGAGAAACCCGCACCTTGAGGTGCGGGTTTCTCGGTTCTATAAGCCAGATACTAAGTTATTGCTTTATGCGAGGCCACGCTCTTCTGCGGCGGCGCGGAGGTCTGCCCATACGGAGAGATGGTCGATCTCGAGAGCCTTGCAGACGCTTGTGCAGGTACCGCACTGGATGCAGTTAAAGAGACCGCCCTGAACGGCTTCTACTACACGGTCGCCCTGGTCATAGGGGTCATAATACCTGAGACCAATGGCAATCATCTGGGTTGGGCCAACAAACTTCTTGAGGCCCATCTCGGCAACTACCGGGCAGGCTGCGGTGCATACACAGCAACGGGCGCACTGCTCAAGCGGATTCATCTTGTTGTAGATCTCCGGGTCAACCGGGGCATTGATCTCATCAAGCGTGAGCGGCTTTGCGCGCTTACGGGCCATAATCTGCTGAACACGGCTGGTAACCTTAGTCTTGTCGACAACAAGGTCACGCACAATGGGGAATCCGGGGAGCGACGTAATGACGTTATCACCGTCTTCTTTTACAAGCGTTACGCAGGCAAGGCACGGAGTTCCGTCAAGAGCCATGGCGCAACGACCGCAGTCACGGCCGCGGCAGCTGTAATCAAATACGATTGGTGCAAGATTATCGTTAATGTAGACAAGAGCCTCGAGAAGCGTCATGTTCTTATGATACGGAACCTCGAATTCCTCAAGATAAGGCTCTTTATCGATTGACGGATCATACTTTTGTACTGAAACCTTCATGATATATCCTCCTTCTCAGATAAATGGATGCTGTTGGTGCATTATGCGTCGGCGAGAACAACGTCGGCCTTTTCGCAGGTAATATTGCCGTCGTTGTAATACGTATGCACATTGCACAACCAGTTCTCGTTGTCCTGAGTGGGGAACTCGGGGCGATACATGTGGCCACGGGTCTCTTCGCGGAAGAGCGATGCCTTTGCGGCTGCCTCGGCCAGGTCGAGAAGGTTGTAGTTCTCGATAGCGCACTTCCAGTCGGTGTTAAAGACGGGACTCTTGTCGCCAAGGGTCATCTTGGGCATTTCTTCTTTGCGAATACGCTCGAGTTCGGCGATGCCGGCTTCCATATTCGCGGTGGTACGGGTGGGCTGGCATGCCTCATAGCAGGCATTCTGAATCATGCGGCGTACCTTTTGAGGACGGTTGCCGCCCTCGCGCTCAAAGAGCTCGTGAAGCCTTGCGTACTCTGCCTTTACGATTTCCTCATCGAGTGCGGGGAGCGAGACGTTCTCGATATACTCTACCGCCTTTGATACGGCATACGAGCCGTTACGCGGTGAGATGTTAACGGTGCTGCCGCCCTGGCTGCCGCTGTAGCCGCCGCCACGGGTTGAGAAGAGACCGGCGATACCCTCAACCATGAGGTTCTCGTCTGCAACGGGGTTGCCGCTGCGCTCGTAGGCTTCAAGACCGACCTCAAGCTTGGTGCCCTCAACATCAATGCCAAAGACCTGCTTCCAAAGCTCGATGTTACGCTGATAGGTCTCACCAATGGCAGCAAAGGCCTCGGGAGAGCTAAAGTCGACATACACACCGTTGTTCTCGGTGCCGCCACCGTTGGCGATGCACTCGGCAATGGTCTGGGTAAAGGTAATCTTGTTGAGGGTCGAGTAATCCATACCGCGGAAGAAGTAATTGCCATCCTGGTCGCAAATATACTCGCAGCAACCGGAGTCGGCGCCAATACCACTCTGGAACGAGCAGGCAATGCCGGTGGGCTCATAGTTCAAAAGGTCGCACTGGAAGAACTCATTGCCCTCAAGCGCGCATCCATGACGGAAGACAGCTGCATCAATGTCACCGGTATTATCAGGCGAGTTAATGGTCTTGGGGCCAACGGTGTTCCAACCATACAGCCAGGTCGATGCGCCGGTGCAGCAGATGGTTGCCTTGGCGCGAATGACGCGCATTGAGCCTGTGGGGATATGAAGCGCCGTAACGCCGGTGCAAATGCCGTCCTGGACAATAACATCGGTTGCGATAGTCTGGTCAAGAATCTTTACGCCCAGATCTCCCAGGGTGTCGAGCTGGTGACGCGAAAAACCGCGATAGATACCGTAAATGGTGGGGAAGTCCAAAAGCGGAGCAATCTCACCGGTCTCAGGGTTGCGGTTGAGAAGGCCGTATCCCATATTCTCATAGCGAACCATGAGGTTACGGTCTTCGCCCATCCAGTGCTCGTAGCTGTTCTTCTCGATCTTCTGGTTGGTAAGTTCGTTCAAAACAAAGTCGGTTGACTCCTGCCAGGGCAGGTCATCGCGTACAAAGTTAATGAACTGGTCCCAGTTGTAACCGGCTACGCCACCAAAGCCATGCGGGCCCTTCTCGATAACAACAACGTTCTTACCGGCATCAACAGCTGCGATAGCTGCTGCAACACCGCCAAGACCGCTGCCGATGATGCAGATGTCGGTATCGAATACATCGTACTCAATACGCTCGCCCTGGGGATCATCTGCAAGCGCCTGGGTTGTTGTACCCAGGGTGGTTGCGGCAGTTAAGCCCACAGTCGCGGCTGCACCACCTGCGATAAGGTCCCTGCGCGAAACATTCATTACATGCTGAGTTTCCATGGTTCCTCCTTCTCCTAACCGGATGCATCAGCCGTAAAATGCTGATGCAGATACTGTACGCTTTTTGTGTACAGAATATCAAGAGCAAAGCACAGCCAAAATGAAAATTATTGTGCTACAGCCAATAATGCGATACTGTGGACTCCGACAGCTTGCGACATAGGTTAATCTTTAACCTGCCCGGACATATTTTTGGGGAAGCCGCAAACCAAATAATCCGCATATTTAACAGCCATATCATGCCAGTTCAATAATGCTTCGCCCATGTTCGCACCACAGGATTCCCTGTACATTGCCCAGACAAACCAATAGTAGGCAATAATAGCTACATATGCCATATAATGGAATTCCAGCTTATCGCTCCGGTTATCCCCCAAATACTCCCTGATAAAGCATAGGGCATCCTCAAAATCATACATTGCGTCAACAATATAATACCCGACATCGATTCCCGGGTCGGAATAGCCGGAGTATTCCCAGTCAATCAGAATTACTTCCCCGTCAGGTTTTATCATCCAGTTTGGTTTATAAGTATCACCATGGCAAAAGCACTTCTCAACCCCATCGCCTATGGTTCTCTCGTACAACTTTCCGATTTTTTGCTTAAGCTCTTCATGTTTGATAAAACAATCCGCGTCCTTCTCTTTGAGCAGACGCTCCATTGTTAATGCATCTTCCCAAGGTTTCATACCATAATCGACTTTTACCGGGGTGGCATGGAGGCGTCTCATTGCCGCAATTATTTTTTTGGAATCTTCAAAGCTACCGTAATCAGGTTCCCTAAACTCGTTTACGAATTTTGAAATCTTCCAACCTTCTAAAACATCCATGTATATATAGGTTGGGTCAATACCAAAATCCCTGGCTTTTATGAGCGATGTTTTCTCGTCTCGCCGGTTAATAATACTTTCTGTACCATTGCCGGGGTGTCTGTAAATATAATCTATACCGTTGATTTGAAAAATAAAAGAGGTGTTGGTAAGCCCCTCATGGACCGTCCTGAAGTCAACAATGTCTTCTTCGTCACAGCGAAATACTAGTTTGATATTGCGAATAATATCGCTGTGAGCATGGCCAATGTATTCGGTATCGAATTGTCTTAACTGTTCAAAGTAGTCAAACTCAAATATTGAACCCGGGGCATATTCCTTAAAATATATTGCAGGCAGGGTATTAAGGTTATCCTTCAAAAGCCATTCCCAAAACTTATGATCGTAATTCCCGACTTCTTTGTCAGCCTCAGCCAGTTCAATAAACGCCCTTGAGAATGCCACGTCCCAGTAAGCGTGGCCAAGAAGCATTAACCCGCCGTCTTCTGCCTTCTCCATGCTAATAATCCGGCAATCCTGGTCAATATGGGCATACATCTCGTCCTTTGTTTCTTCGGTACTAAACCCCGCATAAAATGATTGGTACTCAAATTTATGGAAGGGATTCTCAATAAAGTAACTGTCACAGACACAGATATAAGAATTACCCAGGCACTTTTTTGCTACCAACAGGCTCTCAATATTATTCTTAACATTGTATGCAGGATTAAATAAAAGATTAACATGGTATTTCTCGGCCAAATATGCAAACATATCTTTTTTATAACCGAGAACAATAGTGATATTGTTGATTCCGGCTTCATGAAGTTGCTGTATCTGACGCTCAATGAGCTTTTCGCCCCGAACTTCATAAAGCCCCTTTGGCTGCTCTAATGACAGAGGAATAAACCTGGTAGCTGACCCCGCTGCAAGGATAACTGCGTTATTTACGCAATACGGTTCAAGTTCTGCCAATCCGGACTGTGTAATCACTCCGCTCTCGGCATCAATCAGACCTTTTTTGCAGAGCTCGCGGTACGTATCTTTATTCTGAAGCGCCCGCATCAATTGGATGTCTGCGCCACTCTGGGCCCTCCCCAATGAGGACTCATAGAGGTTATTAAGAATATAAAACTCCTCTTTTGTCATGGCTGGCCTTTCAATCAATACGTATTACTTCTCTTTTACAGTATCTGTGTTGCATCTGTATTAACTCTCCCCCATCACCGGTAACTGGGATCCAGCTGAGCCAATTCATAATAATTGTCCACTTCCATGATATCTTGCTTCTTACAGGGACGAATCTCTACGTTATAGTTCTCTTTTCTCAGAACAAACGGCACAAATTCCCAAAAAACGTCGGTTCCGCCCTCTGCATGATAGTATACCTCGGCAAAATCCTTTTTCAGTTTCTCGCAATCCTCAGGAGTCCAATAGGATATACCATAATAGTTATAACAGTAGGTATTTCCCTTTTGGTAATTAATCAGATATCCGTTATCCATCTTAAAGCTCCAGTCATCTGTTTCCATTGAATAGGAGCCCAGGATGTTGCTTGCATACTGGTACTTTGTAATCACCTGAGGGTTAGTTATATAAAGGTCTGCCTCACAAAAATAGCAGCCGTCATGCAATGCATCAAACGACAACAGCGCAGACGAAATATTATTTGTACTCGCATAGTTAACATTTTCGATAAGCTTTACAAAAGGATACTTTTCTTCAAGCTCCTTTAACTTGTTAAACTTATAGCCGCCAATAATGGTAATATCTTTAATTCCAACCGCTATTAAAGCATCCAGAAGTGTATCGATTATTCGTACGCCGTTTATCCTGACCATGGGTTTTGGCCTGTCTGCCGTCGCAGGCATCATCCGTGATCCAAACCCTGCGGCAAGAATAATGGCTCTTTTAACTCTGTATGGCTCAAGCGCAGCAAGTCCTTGTTTTGTGATACTCAGAGTTCCGGACTCTGAGGTAATTAAACCCTGGTCCTTTAATGATTCGAGACTCTTCATAATCGTTGTGCCCGAGATGCAGAGCGTATCGCTTAATTGTCGAATAGAGTAGGTGGTTTTATTCTCTCTTTCCACATAGCACAAAACCTCAAACTCATAGCGATTTAACATCACATTCTCCTTTAATATAGTATCATCGCACCAGACATCCTCGTGCTATAACATGTTGAACATGGTAGTCTGCATCAAGGATGACGGCATCGGCAATCTTACCGGGTTCAATTGAACCGCGCTCGGAATCTATATGTAACGCGCGGGCGGGGTTGATTGTCGCAGCATTCATGGCATCTGCCACCGGAACTCCCATATGGATTGCAGTTTGCAGGCAGTGCATAAGATTGGTTACCGAACCCGCCAATGTGCCGTCTTTGAGGGTAGCTTGAGAACCTTTTACATGGACTTCCTGACCACCCAGATCATAGGTACCGTCATTAAGACCGCAGGCACGCATGGTATCGCTGATAAGAATAATACGGTTACTGCCAAAGAGCTTAAAGGCAAGCTTTACCATAGCCTCGTGCACGTGTACGCCGTCACAAATGAGCTCCGCCATTACAGCGGGATTCTCGGCTGCTGCCGCAATAGGGCCGGGATCGCGATGGTGAAGACCGGGCATTGCATTAAAGAGATGCGTCATGTGGTTTGCTCCATGTGCAAATGCTTCGCGCGCACAATCATAACCTGCGCAAGTATGTGCGAGAGAAACCCTCGCCGGCTCTCCGTCGGCGCATCTCCCCTCGCCTTTTGAAATTTGGCTCACAAACTCAAGCGTACCGGGTATCTCGGGAGCAACATCAACAAGCTTAACCAGTCCCTGCGCAGCATTTTGCAATTCCTCAAACTCAGAGACACTTGCCGGGCGTACATACGCAGGATTTTGAGCTCCAAGCTTTTGCGGAGAAATATACGGACCTTCCATGTTAATGCCCACAAGTGCTGCTTCATTCTCGAGAGGCTTAAAGGCAGCGGCATTTGCAAAGGCTTTTATAAGATGCTCATGAGAAAGCGTCATACTTGCTGGGCAAATCGCGGTGATACCTTCATAAGCCTCATAAGCTGCGATTGTGTGCAAACCCGTTGCACTCCCATCGCTAAAGTCCTCACCTTTGCAACCATGAAAATGGAGATCAATAAGGCCCGGGATCACATAGCAACCCGAGGCATTAAGAGGGTCCCCGTCGGGATACGGCAGGGGTATCTCCGTAAAATGGCCGTTATCTATTTGAATGTCTGCCGGCATAAATCCATGTCCGTCAAATACCAGACCGCCAACAACAGAACAAATAGCTTGACCTCTCTGAGCCTGTATCCTATTCATAGCAGTAACGCTCCGTCCATAGCAAAACCTTATAAGTTATAACTATAGCTCAGCTTAAAAAAGGACGCAAACAAAATCCGAGTATTATAATAGAAGGTTGGATCAAGTTTTCTCTTGCTCGCCCCCGGCAAACCGTCCAAAAAACTTGCGTGCACAAGATTTCTCAAATTTGAGAAATCTTGTGCACGCAAGCAGTTTTGGACAGTCTCCAATGAGGCTGCTCTTAGTTTATGCGGCGGAGCTTTCTTTTTCGAGGAAGGTGCGCATCAAGAACTTCATGATATCGCTGCGGTTGATGACGCCTACCAGTTTGCCGTCTTCGAGTACGGGAACCTTCTTGAGGTGGTTGTCACCCAAAACGCGGCAGACCTCGGCAAGGTCAGCATCAGGGCTTACGCCAATGGTTGCTTTGGTGGCAATATCCTGTGCACGCATGTTCAAAACAGCAGCCAGTTTATCGTCAAAGGCATCATTGAGTCCCACATTGGTAATGGTGTTTGAGATCATGATGATAGGATCGACTACCGTGGTAGTACGTGTGGAGAGCAGGCGCAAGATGTCGCCATCGCTGATAAAGCCAACCGCTTTTCCTGATGCATCTACCAGCGGAGCGGCGCTGATGCCCTTTTCCACAAACAGAGCGACGGCTTCGCGAACGGTAGCGGTAGCAGGAAGGCTGAAGACATCAGTCTTCATGATCTGAGAAATAACACTGCGACGGGCAATGTCTGTTTCAGTCTCGGCATGAGCGGTTTTTGTTTCGCGTACAAAAATAACCGTCAGTATAAAACCAACAAGGCAGAGACAGGCAGCTGTCATGAACGCCATGTTTACGCCGTGGATACCCGCGTGTGTTGCGTCCATACTGTTGAGTGACGCCTGGGTTACAATAGTAGAAATGCTAATGATAACCGCTGTGCCCATTGAGCCCGCTACCTGGCGGAATGTGTTGCTTACCGAGTTGCCGTGGTTGATAAGACGGTTCTCAAGCGCATTCATGCCCCAGGTACCAATAGGCATGTTGACAAGAGAAAGCGCAAAGAGACGCACGGTATAAATGATGGCGATGGTTAACGGAGATATAGAATCATCCAGGAACATAAGCGCAAAGGTAAACAACGTGAGCACGCCGGTACCAATAATGGCAAGTCTGCGCGGACCGCGTTTATCAAACAGCCTGCCGGCAATAAGGCCCATAACACCCATGGTAATAGCACCGGGCATTAGTACCAGGCCCGATACCGTAGCGCTGAATCCACGGTATGTCTGCAGATAGATAGGTAAGAGGATTCCGCCTGCCATAAGAGCGCCTTGGATAATCATGGTAATGATGGTCGAAATCGCAAACGTACGGTTCGAAAGAACACGCAGTTCGAGCATGGGTGTCTCCATATGGAGCTGTCGGTAAAAGAAGAGTATAAGCGCCGCAATGCCAACCAAGCCAATGACCGAGCCCAAAACGGTAACGCCGTTTGAACCAATGTCGCTCAAACCATACAAAAGTCCGCCAAAACCTAAGGTAGACAGTATGACTGATGCCACGTCGAGCGTAGCGGCAGGGTTCATGCCCGCGCTCTTTTCGAGCATGAAGGCGCCAAGGAGCGTAACAATCAGAGAAAGTGCGGCTATTGCATAAAACATAATGTGCCAGTTGGCATTGTCAACTACAAAACCTGCTGCCGTAGGACCAAACGCAGGAGCAAATGCAAGGATGACGCCAAAGATTCCCATGGCCGTTCCGCGTCGCTCAACCGGGAACATGAGCAAAAGAACCGTACCGGTAAGCGGCATAAGAATTCCTTCGCCGGCAGCTTGTACCAAACGCCCCGCAAGAAGTACCGCAAAATTAGGTCCCCAGCCTGCGAGAACACTGCCCACAGTGAAGACACCCATAGATACCGCAAAGAGCAAACGAGTAGAAAACTTGTCCTGCAAAAACGCCGTAATAGGAATCATGATGGCATTAACCAGGGTAAAACCGGTGGTGAGCCATTGTGCGGTTGCCGCGTCAATGCTCATCTCGGCCATAATATTTGGCAAAGCCGGAGAAACGACAGTTGAGTTGAGCACCGCTACAAATGTACCAAAAACAATAATTGCAAGTGTGAAGAGTTGTTTGCGTGTGATACCCAAAGATTGAGTAAGACTCATAAATTTAAAATCCCCTTTCCAAACAAAAGCGAGCACCTTATAAAGGCGCTCGCTATACACGCAAACGCGCGGCCTGTTCCCCGTTGAGAACAAGCCGCGCGTCAAAATGTAAGACGCACTAAGAAGAGGTGTTATTTTACCCGCCTTTACAAATTGATGTAAGCCCTCCGCCAAATAAACACGAAGTTAGGACTCTCAAATTGACAGAACTGTTCACAGGCGGGTTGGATTCCAAGCTCTACGCGCTGATGATCCTTGCGAACTTGCGTTTACCGGCTTGAATGATTTTACCGGCAAACTCTGAACCGGGAAGGTTGTAGGTTTTTGCGGGGATGGTTTCTCCGCCGAGTTTTACGCCGTTACCGTCAATAAGCCTACGGCCTTCGCCTGCGGTTGCGGTAAATCCAAGTTCCTGCAAAAGCGCGGGAATGTATACATCGCCCGAGAGATCATATGCGTGATCCTCAATAACCTCGGGAATGTCATGATCGCGGTGTACGCGGTTAAACGCATCCTCGGCAGCCGTACCCATGCCCTCACCGTGATAATTGTCGATGATGAGTCTTGCGAGGCGGCGCTTGAGCTGGTTGGGGTCACCGGTTCCGGCTTCGAGATCATGCTCGATGGCATCAATCTCATCAACGGGAACATAGGTTGCGAGGCGATAGTACTTCACAATGAGCGTATCAGGGATTGACATGATTTTGCCAAACATGTCATCAGGAGCATCAGTAAGACCAACATAGTTGCCGTAGCTCTTGCTCATCTTACGAACGCCGTCGGTGCCTTCGAGCAGCGGCATGCAGAGCGCAACCTGAGGCTCCATGCCCACTTTTTCCATAAGCTCACGGCCGGCAAGCAGGTTAAACAGCTGGTCAGAACCGCCCATCTCGACGTCTGCGTTAATCATAACCGAGTCATATGCCTGCATAACCGGGTACAGGAACTCATGAAGGGCAATGGGGGTATGGTTGTTATAACGCTTGGTAAAGTCATCGCGCTCCAGAATGCGCGCAACGGTAAACTTGCTTGCGACCTCAAGCAGCTTCTTGAGGTCCATGCTGAGAATCCAGTCGCCGTTGTGCACAATGGTTGTACGCTCGGGGTCAAGCACCTTCATGGCCTGCTCAACATAGGTGGCTGCATTGGCTTCGATAGTTTCTTGCGAAAGCTGCGGCCTCGTGGTGTTTTTACCCGACGGGTCGCCAATCATTGCGGTACCGTTGCCAATGATGAGCGTAACGTTGTGGCCGAGATCCTGGAACTGGCGCATCTTGTGCAGAGGAACCGCATGCCCCAGGTGGAGGTCAGGGCTTGTGGGGTCAACACCCAGCTTGATGTTGAGCGGACGCCCCTGCTCAAGCTTTTTCTTAAGATCTTCAAGCGGCACGATCTTCTCGACACCGGAAGTAATGACTTTAAGCTGCTCTTCAACAGAAATACTCACAGATGTATCCTTTCTTAAACCTTTACAATGCGATACATAGCATAGTATACGTATTCCTGTGCAATCTGTGTTCAAGGTTTAGCTCCTTGGTGGAGAAGCAAAAACCCTGCACATAATCTTGAGCTGCATGAGAGATAATACGAGATTACCTGAACGGAGCAAGACTGTTGTTCCCCCTGTTGTTTTGTTCGCGGCAGCTTATGAAAGGTTTTGTTCATGACAGCACGTACCAGGAAGATTCGTTCTACCGCCAAACCGCGTATTGGTAAATATCTAATTCTTGGCACAATCCTTTTTACCCTCGCCTTTATTGCAGCCTTTTTAGTTGCGGGTGTTCAGATGTGCCTTGCCTGGCTTGAAGATTTGCCTGATTACAGCGATACTGACTCATACCTGCTTGCCGAGCCAACCACGGTTCTTGACGCTGACGGTAATGTTATTGCCGAGTTTTATATGGAGAACCGCACGCCTATTATGATTGACGAGTGCTCTCCCTACATTTTGCAGGCAACCGTTGACATTGAGGACGAACGTTATTACAGCCATAACGGTGTTGACTACCGCGGTATTATGCGTGCCGTAGTTGCACAAATCGCCGGCGGCAGCGGAGGCGCTTCTACCATAACCCAGCAGCTGGTACGTAATACCGTACTCAAAGACGAACAGTTTGAGCATACGCTGCGCCGTAAGCTGCGCGAAGCTTATATTGCGCTTCAGCTTGAGAAAATGTATTCAAAAGATCAGATTCTCATGATGTATCTCAATTCTATTTATTACGGAGCCGGTTGTTATGGTGTTGAAGCCGCTAGCGAGACCTACTTTGGCAAAACCTGTGCTGAGTTAACCCTCGCAGAAGCTGCAACCATCGCCGGCCTTCCCCAGTCGCCGTCCTCATATGACCCCACGCAAAACCCTGAGCTCGCTCTCGAGCGTCGTAACTCAGTTTTATACCGTATGCTTGCAAACGGCGATATTTCGCAAGCAACCTATGAAGATACAGTTGAGCAGCCGTTGGTTCTGAACTATACTCCGCGCGTCCAATCCGGCGCATATGCGTACCCGTACTTTGTTGACTATGTAAAAACGCGCTTGTCTCAGCAGTTCTCAACCGACATTATCTTTAAGGGCGGCCTTACCGTTAAGACCACCATTGTTCCTTCTATTCAAGCAGTTGCCGAGGAAGCGGTAGATAGCGTTATTGGTCTTGCCTATGATGATCTCGAGGCGGCTCTCATTGCTATTGACCCCCATACCGGCCATATTAAAGCCATGATTGGCGGCAGAGATTACAATGTGGACCAGTTTAACCTTGCAACTCAGGCGCGCAGGCAGCCGGGCTCTTCATTTAAGATGTTTACGCTAACTGCCGCCATCCAGGCAGGCATGAACCCGGATATTTATATTAACTGTAATTCGCCGGTTATGGTTGGCGACTGGTATGTGAATAACTTTGGCTACCAAAGCTATGGCATTTTGTCTTTAAAGCAGGCAACCTGGATTTCTTCCAACACCGGATATGCTCAGGTAATTGACGAAATTGGCGCGCAAAGTGTGGTAGACGTTGCCCACGCGATGGGTATTAAGAGTGATCTTGAGCCGTATAATTCTCTGACACTTGGCACCCAGGGCTGCAGTGTACTCGAGATGTGCTCGGCCTACGGCACGCTCGCTACCGGCGGTATCTACATCGAGCCAACCGCAATTACTGAGGTATATGACCGTAACGGTAATATTCTGTATCAGTATGAAGCTTACGGCGTACAGGCTATTTCTCCTGAAGTTGCGTATGCCGTTACCAACGTACTCGAGGGTGTTATCAGCGGAGACCCCTCATGGGCGACGGGTTATGCTGCCGCTCTTACGGTAAACCAGCCTGTGGCAGGTAAAACAGGTACCACCGAGAGCTACCGTGACCTTTGGTTCTGCGGCTACACACCTCAGCTTGCCTGTGCTGTATGGTGCGGTTACCGCGTAGATGCAACGGTGTACTACCTTGGCGCCGAAGGCCGTCCGTATTCGCTTTCCTGCCCCATCTTCAGCCGCTTTATGAGCAATACACTCAACGGCCTGCCGCGCTCAGAATTCCCCTTCGCATACGATCCCTTATATCTCGACAGCTCGTACTTTAGCTTTGGCTTGGGCACCTGGGTATACATACCTCCGGCGCCTGAACCAACTACAACAACTACCCCAAGCGACTCTACCAAGACTGATGAAAACAGTAGTTCAACAACAAACACTGAGGGACAAACCAATCAGACTAACACTGACAATTCAGGCGGAGCAGGCTATACCGAGACTGCCGGCACCTAAGGCGCTACTCCCCCAGCATAGTTAAACCAAAAAAACCGCAGGTACTTAACTACCTGCGGTTTTTTAATTAACTCAATAAGAATACCGAGAAGCCCTTGCTGTATCATGGGATGTCTCAGGAGGCTGGCTCTTGCGATACCTTGTGAGTATGTGAGAAGGGGGCCGAGTACACATTTCGTCCGAAGCGTTTTTATGAGGCTAAAGCGGAGGATGACATGTG
>JAFWFL010000062.1 GCA_017515595.1 Coriobacteriales bacterium | reverse complement strand
GGGACACCTATGTCTGAATTTGCTTACAACCGTGTACTTCTTAAGCTTTCGGGAGAAGCGCTTTTGGGACGTCAGGGGTATGGTATTGATCCTGCTGTCGCTGAGCGTCTGGCGAGTGAGGTTACCGAGGTAGCCTCAAAGGGTGTACAGGTTGCCGTAACCATTGGCGGAGGAAATATCTTCAGAGGTCTCGCAGGCTCGGCAAACGGTATGGAGCGGGCACAGGCAGACAATATTGGCATGCTTGCCACCGTTATGAATGCCCTGTCTTTGCAGGACGCATTTGAGCGTCTTGGGCAAACTACGCGCGTTATGAGCGCCATTGAGATGCGCGAAGTATGTGAAACCTATATCCGCCGCAGAGCTATCAGGCATCTGGAAAAAGGCCGCATTGTTATTTTTGCTGCCGGAGCAGGCATTCCCTTCTTTACAACCGATACTACGGCAGCGCTGCGCGCACTAGAAATTGGCGCTGAATGCCTTATGAAGGCAACCAAAGTAGACGGTATCTATGACAAAGACCCCAAGAAATACGCCGATGCCAAACGATTTGACCGCATTACCTATCTTGACGTTATTTCAAAAGGTTTAAACGTCATGGATTCTACAGCAATTACACTATGTAACGACAACAAAATGCCTATTATAGTGTTTAATATAGAGAAACCCGGCTCTGTTGCCGCAGCCATTCGTGGCGAAAATGTTGGTACCGTAGTATATAGGGAGGACTAACTATGTCTGATGAAATTCTCACTGAAGCAAAAGCCCACATGGACCGTGCCATTCAGGCCATGAGGGAAGAGTTTGGCCGTGTACGTACCGGCCGCGCCAACCCTGCCATTCTGAGTGACCTACGTATTGATTATTACGGTGTATCGACTCCTGTCATGCAGATTGCCGGCGTTAAGGCAACTGACGGACATATGCTTGTTATTGAACCTTGGGACAAAACCTCGCTCAAAGCTATTGAGAAAGCAATTATGGCCAGCGATATTGGCATTACTCCTTCTAACGACGGTATTGTAATCCGCCTGCCCTTCCCGGCACCTTCTGAGGAAGGCCGTCGCGAACTCGTAAAACAATGCCGCGAAATTGCCGAGCAAACCCGCGTAAGCGTTCGTAATGCCCGCCGCGATGCCAATTCCAAGTACGACAAGCTTCAGAAGGACAGTCTGATCTCTGAAGATGATTCACACCGCGGTCAAAACGAGGTTCAAAAGGCAACTGACGAGCATATTGCTTCGATTGATGCAATTCTCAAAGAAAAAGAAGCTGAGGTTATGGAGGTCTAAGTGATCCCAAACGAAGACGCTTTTAAACAGTATTTTAGTGACACTGACCATGCGCTCCTCATGGAGCAGCTCCGCACAGACCAAATTCCCCGTCACATAGCGATTGTTATGGACGGGAACGGCCGTTGGGCAAAAGCCCGCGGAGAATCACGGAGTTTTGGACATGCTGCCGGTGTAGAAGCTCTGCGCGAGGTTATTACCGCTGCGGTACGCCTTGGCGTTGGTGCTCTTACTGTTTATGCGTTTTCAACAGAAAACTGGAACCGTCCTCAGGAAGAGGTAGATCTTCTTATGAGTTTGTTTGCGACAACACTCATAAAAGAACTGCCTCTTCTTATGCGCGAAAACGTTCGCCTTGTGTATTTGGGCGATATGGAAGCTCTTCCAATCGAGACAAAAGAAACATTCGAACAAGGCCTTTCAGAAACTAATAACAATACCGGAATGGTTCTGGCTGTTGCCGTAAACTATGGCAGCCGCGCGGAGATTTTGCGCGCCGTTCGTCAAATCTCCGATCTTTGCTGTGAAGGCAAGCTTTCAAGCTCTGAAATTACTGCTGATATGTTTTCACGCTATCTCTATACAGCAGAAATTGGAGATCCTGATCTTTTGATAAGAACTTCAGGTGAAAAACGGCTCTCAAACTTCTTGCTTTGGCAATGTGCTTATACCGAGTTCTACTTTGATGAAGTCTTGTGGCCAGATTTTAACCGTTGGAATCTGATTCAGGCGATTCTTACCTTCCAGCATCGCGAAAGACGTTTTGGAGGTGTGAAAGATGGCCTCTCAGAATAATCAAAACGCACCGCTGAGCGATTCCGAAACTTCACAATCTACCGGCCAGGAACAACAAAAACGTAAGCGCTTTTTAAAGAAGAGTACTCATAAATCCTCGGTAAATGATGCAATCCCTCCGCTTGAGCTTATTGGCGAAAGCAAGATGGAGCCGGCAGCCGTAAAAGAAGTTAATATGCCCGAGAAACGCGAGCATACCTTGCGGGTACGCGTGATATCGGGTGCAGTATATGCTATTGTTAATATTCTTGCGATTTTTTGGGGTGAGCTGCCCTGGGCTTTGGTCATGTCTTTTACTGCAGGAGTCTGCTGCTGGGAATTCTTCAGACTTATGCGCTATGACGCAAAAGCGCCTAACCAGATAATTGGCATCACATTCGCCGTTCTTTTGCCGATACTTGCTCTTATTAATATGGTTTATCTCGTAGGAGCCATCTTCCTTTTGATCATGGCTCTTGGTATTTGGTATGTTATTAATCCCCGTGCCCGAATTACTGATCTAGCCGTTACGGCATTTGGCACTATCTATACCGGCCTCACGCTCTCGGCTATTGTGGGTATTCGTTGCTCGGCTTCCTTTGATTACAGCGGAATTCTTGAGTTCCACAACCTGTATCAGGTTGTGAGAACACCGTCTGCTGCCACAGACCTGAGCGCCATACTTTTAACACTGGCTACTATGCTAAGCGTCTGGGGTAATGATGCCTTTGCTTATTTTATTGGCAGCAAGTTTGGAAAGCACAAACTTGTTCCAAAGATTTCTCCCAAGAAAAGCTGGGAGGGCTTATTTGGCGGTATCGCCGGTTCAACCATTGTATGGTGTCTTCTTTTGTTCTTCCCAGAAGTTGGTTTAACCGTGCCCATCGCCCTTATTGTGGGACTCTTATGTGGTGTTACGGGTGTTATAGGCGATCTTGTAGAGTCGCGCATTAAAAGGGGAGCAGGCGTCAAAGATTCGGGCAATTTTATGCCGGGACACGGCGGGCTTCTCGACAGAAGCGATTCGCTTCTCTTTGCCGGCGTAACTGCCTACTTCCTTTTGAGATTGTTGGGTATTATTTAGCGTAAAGGCCTGATATGGAAACTCAGCAAACCCTTTTGACCGAGAGTAACATCCAAGGCGTTATTCCTGCCAATTCTTTGCTTGAACATAAGCGTCACCAACCGTTACGTGTATGCCTGCTTGGCGCAACGGGATCAATTGGTAAACAAACAATAGATGTTATACGTCAAAACCCTCAAAAGGTTGAGCTTGTGGGTCTTGCATGCGGTCACAATGCACAAAAGCTTGTTGAACTTACTCAGGAGTTTCCTTCTGTTACCCATATTGTTCTGGCTGATGTTTCTCAGAAGAACAACCCGCTGTTTTTGGATGTACCTAAGAGTTGCAACATCGCTTTTGGCGATCAGGCTCTTCTCGATATGATTGAAGCTTGCAACTGTGATTGTGTAGTCAATGCTCTTGTTGGTTTTGCCGGTATGCGCGCAAGCGAAATTACGCTCAAGGCCGGTTTAGAGCTGGCGCTCGCCAATAAAGAGTCATTGGTTATTGCAGGAGACCTGCTTATGCCCCTGGTACAACCTCATAAGCTGTTGCCGGTTGATTCCGAACACAGTGCAATTTTCCAATGCTTTTTGGGCCAGGATGCAAGACATATCTCACAGATCTGGCTCACCGCTTCTGGAGGCCCGTTCTTTGGCAAAACACGTGATGATCTTAAAAATGTGACGGCAAAACAAGCGCTTGCGCATCCCAACTGGTCTATGGGCGCCAAAGTTACCATTGATTCTTCTACGCTCATGAACAAAGGCCTGGAGGCAATGGAAGCGCATCATTTATTTGCTGTCGATTATTCGCAAATTCATATTGTGATTCAGCGTCAAAGTGCTATTCATTCTATGGTTGAGTATTCGGACGGTTCGGTCATTGCCCACATTGGCGCTGCTGACATGCGTGTTCCCATAGAATTTGCACTCAGTTATCCCGAGCGCTGGGGCGCTCCGGCAAAACCGCTTGATTTCGCAGCTCTTAAGTCAATTGACTTTGCCAATCCTGACATGGATACCTTTGGCTGTATCCGCCTTGCTCTGCATGCCGGTACTGAGGGCGGCATTTTGCCCTGTGTCCTCAACGCTGCTGATGAAATTGCCGTTCAGGCATTTTTGGAAGACCGTATTGGATATCTTGATATAGAACGGGTTGTAGAAACAACCCTATCGCAGTTTACCCCACTCAAAGTCGAATCATTTGACCAGCTTACAGATGTTGATACTCGAGCAAGGGCCCTTGCCCGTGAAGCCTCGGGAAAGTAGAACGCACCACGTATGAATATTGTTATAACCATTCTCACATTTATCATCATTCTTTGTACAATTGTCATTATTCATGAAGGAGGCCATGCCATAGTTGCCCGTTTATGCGGCGTGCGCGTGACTGAGTTCTTTGTGGGAATGCCATGGGGTCCAACCTTAGCAAAAAAGAGCAGACGCTCCGGTATTACCTATGGTTTTACCCTTGCTTTGCTGGGTGGTTACACCCGTATTGCCGGCATGGGTGCAACAGGCGTTACTCACGACCCTCGGCTTTCTTGTGTACTAGCCTATACCAACAGGCTTGGAACCGTAACGGTTGGCATGGTTGCCCAAGACCTCGAATACAGCGATGAGGTCACAAAGCAACTTCTCGATACTCTTTGTGACTGGGGTTCTCTTGAACCGGTAGACGCACTCGTGCGTGGGAAAACATCAAAACTCACCACAACATACCGCACAGTACCGCGCGATGCTAACGGCCTTACCATAAGAGACCGTCATCACAGCAAAGAGCAATTCGCATTCACCCGTGCCGGAGATGCTTTTATTCCGCCCATTGATGATGACCTCTTCTTTGAACAAGAGCGTCATTTTACCTATGTGGGAGTGGGATACCTCAAAAGAGTCGCTATTGTTTTGGCAGGTATTTTCTTTAATCTTGTCTTTGCGCTTATAGCGTGCATGCTGTATTTCATGCTTCATGGCGTACCTTATATACCTTCTCAAATAGCAGAGGTCGACCCGCTTTCAGAAGCAAATGCAGTTGGCATGCTTGCCGGTGATGAGATTACTGCTATAAACGGAACCGCCGTAAACGGCTATAGTGAAGTATCTCAAGCGCTCAAAAATGCCCACGGTACAGAACAGGCACAAATCGACTTTATTCGCAACGGAGAAACCCATACGGTTTATGCCAATCTCACAAACGATACCTTTGGCATTATGTATCAGCGTGAGCAATACCATTACAGTATTTCAGAAGCCTTTGAGGTTTCTGTAAGCATTGGTGTAGAAACCGCAATTCAGGTTGCAAGTCTTTTGATTCCTTCCCGTACGGCAGAAGTGATTTCCAATTCCTCGGGAATTGTTGGTGTTGCCACCGTTACCTCACAAGCTGCCATGACAGGTATTTGGGAAGTTATGCTCTTATGGGCTCTTTTAAGCCTGTCAATTGCTCTTGTTAACCTGCTTCCTTTTTTGCCGCTTGACGGAGGACACTTTGTTATTGAGACCATTCAAGCCGTTATTGGTCATCCAATCTCTGATACCGCAAAAGGTATGTATGCTCTTGTTGGCATTGCGCTTTTAGTTTTACTGTTTATAGTCCTTCTGTTCCAGGATATCAGCCGTATTTTACCGTTTTAATCTTCATGCACTTCTTTGGGGAGGTTTGCCTTATGGAGCAAAAAACACCGCGAGATTATACGCATCAGGTATCGGTTGGCGGAGTAACCCTTGGCGGCGGTGCTCCGGTAAGAGTTCAATCCATGCTGACAGCTCCCACAAAAGATGCCTTAGCCTGCCTGGAGCAAATCAACTCTTTGGTCGAGAATGGTTGCGAACTGGTCAGGGCAGCCATTCCCAGCAGTTCTGCCTTAGAAGGATTTTCAGAGATATGCAAAGAAAGCCCTATTCCCGTAATAGCTGACATACATTTTGACTACCGCCTTGCTGTTGCGGCTGCTCAAAACGGCGCCGCTGCGCTGCGCATCAATCCCGGCAATATTGGTTCCTGGGAAAAGGTCAATGCGGTTATAGATGCCGCCAAACAAGCTTCTATACCTATCCGTATTGGCATTAATGCAGGCTCTCTCAGCGCCGAAGTGTCTTCTCGGCAAGACCTGACGCTTCCGCAAAAAATGGTTGAATGTGCCAAAGACTATGTTGACCATTTTATTAAAGCTGGTTTTGATGACATTGTTCTCTCGGCAAAAGCTCATGACGTACTCATAACGGTCGAAACTTACCGGGAACTCTCCCGCAAACTCCCATCAATACCGCTTCATTTGGGAATAACCGAGGCCGGCACCAAACTTCAGGGAACTATAAAAAGCTCCGTTGGCTTAGGTATGCTTTTGGCCGAAGGCATAGGAGACACACTCAGAGTTTCGCTCACAGCGGAACCAAAAGATGAACTACCGGTAGCCTGGGGTATTCTGCAGGCTCTGGGACTGCGACGCAGGGGAGCAGAGCTTATTAGCTGTCCTACCTGCGCACGCTGCCGGGTAAATCTCTTTGACTTAGCACAACAGGTAGAAGAACGCCTGCAAACTCTGAGACTTCCCATAAGCGTTGCTGTCATGGGCTGCGAAGTCAACGGCCCCGGTGAAGCCAAAAATGCAGACATTGGCGTTGCCTGCGGCCTCCGCTCAGGAACCCTCTTTGCTCATGGCGAAATTCTCCGTCAGATTCCTGAAGAATCAATTGTTGATGAGCTTTTTAAAGAAATAGCGCTACGCTTCAATAACCGTCCGTAAAGACATGTACGTACCCAATGAAGATGCCGAGTGATTTCCATTGTGGATAATCACAAGCTTCATTTATATAATATTATTGGGTAAAATCCATATATTCTTGTGGATTTCCGCAGATAAGCTTATGGATACGAATGTAGATTAGAAATGGTAAGGTGAAACTCAGAGGGCAGATTTAAAAGAAGTCAAAGACGATGTACTCAGCAATGTCTCCGGCGGCTATATAGAGGACGCTTATAGCTCCAATTATCTCTGCCCGATATGCGGGGAAGAACTTGATTTGATCAAGCATATGGGATATACACCTATTTACTATAAATGCAATAACTGCAGCGAGGCTTTTAGCCTGGAAGAAATAGAAGGGGAAAAGAACAAGTATTCCACACACCCCATAGAGTCCATAGCTTTTTTATAAGGCGCAAGCGATGGACTTCATGTGTGCCCAGCTCATTAAGGGCACACAAACGGAACAATCATTTATTCTACTCCCGTACAATAATTTGAATCTCATGACAGGAGTAACAATGAGTTCAAGCGCCTTTATATGTATGTCTCAGCTCTATGCACCTACACTGAGAGAGGATCCTCAGGAAGCTGAGCTTGCCAGCCACAAACTTTTGCTCAGAGCCGGTTTTATACGTAAGATGGCATCCGGTTTATATGCGTATTTGCCGCTTGCGTGGAGGAGTCTTCGCAAGATAGAGCAGATTGTCCGTGAAGAAATGGATGCTACCGGGGCTCAGGAAATGATGACTCCCATTTTGACGTCTGCTGAGTTCTGGCACCAATCAGGCCGTTGGGATGATTACGGTCCTGAGCTCATGCGCATTTCTGACCGCCATGACCGCGAATTCTGCCTGGGTCCCACACATGAAGAAACGTTCGTTGACCTGGTTCGTAACGAGCTTCGCAGTTATAAGCAACTGCCGTGCACGCTCTATCAAATCCAGGATAAGTTCCGCGATGAAATGCGTCCCCGCTTTGGACTTTTGCGCGGCCGCGAATTCATAATGAAGGACGCCTACTCCTTCCATGCAGACCGTGAAAGCCTTCAGAAGACTTATGATGACATGTACCGGGCCTATGGCAAGATTTGCGAGCGCTGCCGCATAGAATACCGTCCGGTAGAAGCTGACTCAGGCCAAATTGGCGGCAAGGTCTCTACTGAGTTCATGGCGCTTGCAGATGCCGGCGAAGCAGAACTTGTTTATTGTGACTGCGGGTATGCCGCAGACGTTGAAGCTGCAGAAGCTAAACCCGTTCTCACCATTTGCAATGCGGCTTCTTGCGAAAAAGTACTGACTCCTGGCTGCGGCACCATTGAGGATGTCGCAAACTTCCTGCATGTTCCTCAAAATGAGACGGTTAAAGCCTTCGCGGTAACCGCCGGCGACGGACAAGGTTTTGTTCTCTTTGTTCCCGGTGACCATGAAGTCAACGAGGTAGCTCTCGACCATCTCTTTGGTAACTGGCACCTCATGACTGAAGAAGAGCTTGAGGCTAATGATCTTGTGAAAGGCTACATTGGTCCTAAGGATATTTCTTCTAAGGTTAAGGTCATTGCAGATACAAGTCTTCAGGCTCAGCATAAGTGGATTTGCGGCGCTAACGAGCCCGGATATCATCTTGTAGGCGCAGAAGCCGGCGCTGACTTTGATATACCTCGTTACGGAGCAATTGCCGCTGCACAAGCCGGAGACCTTTGCCCTGAGTGCGGTCTGCCCTTAAAGGCTGCCCGCGGCATTGAAGTATCACAGGTATTCCAGCTTGGCACCAAGTATTCTGATGCGATGGGCGCAACCTTTATGGCCGAGGACGGCTCTGAGCAACCCTTCATCATGGGCTGCTACGGTGTTGGCGTCTCACGTATGCTCGCCGCCATTGTTGAACAGTATAACGATGAAAACGGCATCTGCTGGCCGGTAGCCATTGCTCCTTATGAGGTCGCCGTTATCCCGCTTTCCGTTGGCGATGATCTTCTGGACCCGCTTGCCCGTAAAATTGCTTATGAGCTCCATGACGCAGGCATTGAGGTAGTTCTTGATGACCGCGATGAACGTCCCGGCGTTAAATTCGCCGACATGGATCTCATGGGCTTCCCATATCAAATTGTCATTGGTAAGAAGAGCGCAGCACAAGGCCAAGTAGAAGTTAAAACCCGTGCAACCGGTGAGCGCGAGATTGTCCCGGCATCAGAAGTTGTAGCTCTTCTGGCCGAGAAAATCATTGCCCAAAGAGCATAATTTCTAAATTGTGATTGTCTTTGTAGGTATTTTGAACAGTTCTGATTTTGAACTGTTTTGGGGTGTTTCTCTTGTATTATGAACTTTACGCCGTTTTGCAGTCACAAGGGCCCATGGCGTAACGGTTAGCGCAGGGGACTCATAATCCCTTGGTTGGGGGTTCGAATCCCTCTGGGCCCACCATTTGTACTTCTAAGGGCCGTATTCACGGCCCTTTTTTATTGTCGAGGGTAAAAGGGAGCCTGTATGCCCATTACTGATCTTCTCCGTAACAATGCCAAAAACTATGGCAACGAGGTTGCTCTTGTTGAGATTAACCCCCAAATCCAGGAAGTTCGTCATGTAACCTGGCGTGACTATGACCTTGTAGAATCAGACAAGGCTCAGGCCTACAGGCGCGAAATCACCTGGCGCGTGTTTGACGAAAAAAGCAACCGCATGGCAAATCTTTTGCTTTCACGCGGCGTGCATAAGGGCGATAAAGTTGCCATTCTGCTCATGAACTGCATCGAGTGGCTTCCCATTTACTTTGGCATTCTCAAGACTGGCGCTACCGTTGTCCCGCTGAATTACCGCTATACCTCGTCTGAGATTGAATATTGTGTCAATAAAGCTGATGTCAATGTATTGATTTTTGGCCCGGAATTCATTGGCCGTGTAGAAGAGGTAGTTCCCACACTTCACCAGAACCGTTTGCTCTTCTATGTGGGAGACGATTGTCCCACCTTTGCCGAGAGCTATTCGGAGCTTACCGCCAACTGCTCAAGTGCTGATCCTATGATTGAGCTTACTGATGATGACGAAGCCGCTATTTACTTCTCAAGCGGTACAACGGGGTTCCCCAAGGCAATTTTACACAAGCATCGCAGTCTTTCTCAGTCTGCCGTTGTTGAGCAAAAGCATCACAGCCAGACTCATGATGATGTCTTTTTATGCATTCCGCCGCTTTATCATACCGGTGCAAAAATGCACTGGTTTGGAAGCCTTTTAAGCGGTTCAAAAGCAGTTCTTTTGCGTGGCGTCAGCCCCAAATACATCTTTGATGCCGTATCAGAAGAAGGCTGCACTATTGTTTGGCTTCTTGTGCCGTGGGTACAGGATATCCTTGTTGCGCTTGAACAGCAGGATCTTCGCAAAGAAGACTATAAGCTTGACCAATGGCGTCTTATGCATGTTGGAGCCCAGCCGGTGCCCGAGAGTCTCATCAAGCGCTGGAAGCAATGGTTCCCCACGCATGACTATGATACCAACTACGGTCTCTCCGAGTCTATTGGCCCCGGCTGCGTTCACCTGGGCGTTGAGAATATTGACCATGTAGGAGCAATTGGCGTTCCCGGCTACGGCTGGAAAACAAAGATTGTTGACGAGAAGGGCAATGTCGTAAAACCGGGCGAGGTAGGCGAGCTCTGCGTTCAGGGCCCCGGCGTTATGACTTGCTACTATAAGGATCCCGTTGCTACTGCCGAGACAATCGTTGACGGCTGGCTGTGTACGGGAGACATGGCCCAGCTTGACAAAGACGGTTTTATTTGGCTTGTTGACCGCAAAAAAGACGTTATTATCTCGGGCGGAGAAAACCTCTATCCCGTTCAGATCGAAGATTTTCTCACGCAGCATCCGTGCATTAAAGACGTTGCCGTTATTGGCTTGCCCGACCCGCGCCTTGGCGAGATTGCGGCTGCCATTATTGAAGTAAAGCCCGGCGTATTGGGCGATACAAAGCTCTCTGACGAAGCCATGGAGTCAGGCTTAAAACACTTTGATTCAGAGGATGATCTGCGTGCTGATGTTGAGCAGTTCTGCTGCGGTCTTCCCCGTTATAAGCGCCCGCGCCGCATCATTTTTGCCGATGTTCCGCGCAACCCCACCGGCAAAATCGAGAAGCCAAAGCTTCGCAAAATGTATAACGCCGAGCAGCTTGTTGCTCATGAGAACAAAGCATAACGTTCTATTATGGCCTCACTTGTTATAAGTATCCTTATAGCAATCTGTTTTTGTGTAGGCGCCTTAGACTATGCCCTCAAATACCGCTTTGGTTTTGGGGAGAAATTTGAACAGGGCATTCAGGCTTTTGGCATGCTTGCCCTGAGTATGCTTGGAATTATGGGGCTGGTACCTCTTATCAAAGAGGTGCTGGCTCCTCTTATTGTTCCGCTTTTTAGTGCCATACACGCTGACCCATCTCTTTTTGCAGGCCTTCTTTTGCCTATAGATATGGGCGGCTATGCGCTTTCTGTTGAGTTGGCCGTTAATAAGGAAATGGGCCTTTTATCAGGCTGTGTTCTGAGCTGTATTGTTGGCTGCACTGTTGTGTTTAATATGCCCATTGCCTTGGGCATTGTATCTAAAGAAAGCCAAAAAGCGCTTTCGCTTGGCATCCTCAGTGGTTTTGCTGCCGCTCCTGTAAGTATGCTCACAGCCGGGCTTATTATGGGAATTGACATTCTTGTCCTTCTTCTGAATCTTGTTCCTGTAGCCGCAGTCAGTGCAATCCTTATTGTTTGCCTTGCAAAAGCTCCGGTAGCTTCTGCAAAGGTATTCTCAGTTTTTGGCCGTTTTGTTACCATCATCTCATTGGTTGGACTTGTTCTTTTGGCCCTGAAACTCCTCTGTGGGTTCGAGCCGGTTCCCGGCATGGCTTCGCTTGATGACTCTCTTATTATTGTGGGCCATATAGCGCTAACACTTGCCGGCGCTTATGTTTTGGTGGAGATACTTGGCCGCATCTTACAAAAGCCGCTTACGCTGCTTGGAGATAAAACCGGTCTGGGCAGTGCTGCTTTGCTGGGCATGCTCGCGTGCCTTGCCCATGCGATTCCGCTTTATCAGATGCTCGATACCATGAGCGAACGAGGAAAAACTGTTGCAGCGAGTTTCTCGGTAAGCGCTTCTTATGTACTGGCAAGCCATTTAGCGTTTGTGGCCCAGGTAGAACCCAGTATGGTTGTCCCCATGATTATCGGTAAGCTCTCGGGCGGAATATGCGCTGTTATAATTGCACTTATAATTACACGTTCTGCACCAACTCTGCAAGCCAATGAGATATAGTATACAAACCATACAGTAATCATTATGTTTAACCGTTTAAGGATACCGTTTTGATTGTCCAGGTAGAAAAAGCAACTAAATCTTTTGGCGGACAGGTTTTATATACTGATGCGTCGTTTCAGATTAACGCTCATGAGCGCTATGCCTTGGTGGGTCCTAACGGAGCCGGCAAAACCACGATGCTCAAAGTCATTATGGGCAAAGAACATCTTGATTCCGGTAACGTATATTTTGCCAAGGGTACGAGCATTGGATATCTCGAACAGGAAGCCATTGAGATAAGCGGCCGGAGCGTGCTTGCAGAAGTCCTCTCAAGCGCGGCAGAAATTCAGGCGCTCGAGAAACGCATTGCCGTTCTTGAGCATGAACTTTCTGCTACACAGGATCCTCTGGAACATGAGCGTATTCTCGAAGAATACGGCCGTGCGCGCGACAGGTTTGAAAGCGCCGACGGTTATCAGATAGAGCCTCGTGCGAAATCGATCCTGACGGGTCTTGGCTTTAAGATCACTGATCTTGACCGTGATGTGAGCGAATTCTCTGGTGGATGGCAAATGCGCATCCAGCTCTCAAAGCTGTTACTCAGGCACCCTGATCTGTTGCTCCTTGACGAGCCTACCAACCATCTTGACCTCGCCTCGGTACGCTGGCTTGAGAGTTTTCTTTCGAGCTATGACGGAGCCATTCTCATTGTAAGCCACGACCGTGCTTTTTTGGACGGTATGGTTAACCATATTGCCGCTCTTGAGCACGGCATGCTCAAGGTATATGTGGGTAACTACTCTTCATATCTCCAGCAGCGCGAACAACAGCTCGAACAGCTCAGGGCCGCCAAAGCCGAGCAGGACCGCGAAATAGCGCATCTTCAGGAGTTTGTAGATAAGTTCCGCTATAAGGCAACCAAAGCACGCCAGGCACAAGACCGTATTAAAAAACTGGAACGCCTGCTCGAGAACCGCATTGAACTCCCCGAGGGCAAAAAGAAAGTCCATTTTACCTTCCCGCAGCCCCCGCGCACGAGCGACATGGTAATAAAACTTGAGCACGTAGCAAAGTCATATGGGAATCTTTGTGTTTATAAAAACGTTGATCTTACGCTGTACCGCGGGCAAAAAATCGCCCTTGTCGGACCAAACGGCGCCGGTAAGTCTACTCTTATGAAAATCATTGCCGGTGTGCTTTCTCCTGACAGCGGTACGCGCAAGCTCGGTCTGAACGTTAAAGTTGCATACTATGCCCAGCATCAGCTTGAAGAACTCAATCTTTCTAATACCGTTATGGAAGAAATGGACAGGGCTGCAGCCGGCTGGACGTCTTCTGAAGAGCGTCAGCTTTTGGGTGCCTTCCTCTTTAAAGGCGACGATATCCAAAAGAAAGTCTCCGTGCTCTCTGGCGGAGAAAAAGCACGTTTAGCGCTTGCCAAGCTTTTGGTTTCTCCAACCCCGCTCTTATGCCTTGACGAGCCAACCAACCATCTCGACATAGACTCGGTTGATATCCTTGAAGAAGCGCTCTCGCAGTTTGATGGAACCATTGTGCTCATTTCGCACGACCGTCATCTCATAAGAGCCATTGCAAACTGCATCGTAGAGGTAAAAGACGGAGCCATCACCGTTTATAACGGTGATTACGACTATTACCTCTGGAAGTCAGAACAACTCTCCACAGCTCAAACGGCGTCTCAGCAATCAACCGCAAAACAAAACACGGTAGCTCAGGTACTGAGCCAGGACGCCTCAAAATCCTTTAAATCGCGTGAACAGCGTAAGTATGAAGCTCAGATGCGTCAGTACGTTGACAAAGAGCTTGCTGCCGAGAAAAAGAAACTTGCAAAAGTCGAGCATGACATGACTACATCGCAGGCTCGGTATAACGAGCTCATGGAGCTCATGTCATCAAATGATCTCTATAATGATAAAGATGCTTTTGACAAAGCGATGCAGGAATATGCCGGTCTTAAGCCAAAGATACAACAGCTCGAAGAAGCCTGGCTCGAACTTCAGGCTGAAGTAGAAGAAAAAACAGAAGAACTCAAAGAGAAGTTCATCAGATGCGGGGGTATCGTCAAATGAAACATGTTCTCCGTCTTATGCTATACACCCTGGTAGTTGTCCTTATGCTGGTAAGCATTGGTTTGTTGTTGCTTCTCTTATCACTTGTTTCTACCTCAATTGCCGCATCACTTCATACCGCGCCTCTCGCGCTTGAGATTACCCACTTGCTTCCCTCATGGTTTGCGTATTGGGGCGTTATTCCGTCTCCGTTTGGCGGAGTATTCAGAACAGATTTCTTTATACTTTCGATTATCTGCGCTCTTTTGGCCCGCATGATCAGAAGCCTTGCAAAAGGGGTTCTATGATCAATATAAATTCGCTCGAAGCTATTCTCTGGATTGTAGTCAAACTAGCAATCATTATTGTTGCAATCATGCTTCATGAAATAGCTCATGGTTATGCTGCGTACCGCCTTGGTGACCCAACGGCCAAAAACGCAGGGCGTCTCACGCTTAACCCCATTAAACACCTGGATCCCTTTGGATCTGTACTGTTACCGCTTGTTATGGCATTTGCAAACGGCCCCATATTTGCTTATGCAAAGCCGGTTCCTTACAATCCCGCATATTTTAAAGACCTGCGCAAAGGCGAACTCATTGTTGCTTTTGCGGGGCCTGCTTCTAACTTTATGCAAGCTCTCATTGGCGCGGGCATCTGCTGGTGTTGCATGCTTGTACCGGTTTCTGCGCTCATAGGTAACGATGTGGCGCTTAATATAGTTTCCTTTATCTATGCGTTTGGAACCTATGTATGCTATATCAATCTCTGGCTGTTTTTCTTTAATATCATTCCGCTTCCGCCGCTCGACGGAGCAAGCATTGTCGCAGTCTTTTTGGACGAAAAAGGCCTCAATGTCTTTTATACCATCAAACAATACTCAATGTTTATTTTACTTTTACTGCTTATTGTGGTTCCCATGGTAACACCCTGGGATCCAATAGGCTGGTATTTTTCGCACACGGCAACCCTTCTGGCGCATCTTATGCTGCCAAGCTAGGAGGGTCTTTTGAGTTACCGTGTTTCTACACGAGGGTTTGAAGGTCCATTTGATCTTCTTTTGCGCCTCGTTACACAACAAAGAATAGAAATCGGAGCTGTCTCTATTTCTCAAATCGCAGACCAATACCTGGCCGAGGTTCAGCGCCTTGGCCAGCTTGATCTTGAAGTTGCGAGTGACTTTGTGCTCGTAGCCGCAACGCTTCTTGATCTCAAAGCCGCTTCTCTCATTCCTCAGGAACAGGTTGGAGCAGAATCTGAAGAAGATGACGAATTCTTTGATATGTCGCCGAGTGAGATTCGCGAGGTTCTTATTAAACGTCTGCTCGCATACAGGCAATTCAAAACCGCTTCTCAGGCGCTTGCCATACGGCAGGAAACCGAGTCATGCATGCATCCGCGTACGGCGGGAGCCGACCCCGAGTTTCTTGCGATTGTTCCCGACTATCTCGAGAATGTTGAGCTTGAGACGCTCGCAAAACTCTGCGCCGGCTTTTTGGCCCGTCGGGAAACCTTTTTGTTGCAGAGCGAGCACATCGCCGCCAAACGCATTCCGCTCGAAACAAAAGTTGAAGTTCTTGACGGCATAATTCGCGATAAGCAACATACCACGTTCGAAGAGCTTCTTCATGAAGATCCCGGCATAGAAAACCGTGTTGTCAGCCTGCTGGCTCTTTTGGAGCTGAATAAGCGCGGGTCAATAGAAATGTACCAGCCGGCTCTCTTTGGAGATATTTCTATTGACGCGGTACAGGGGGCTGCTGCTTTTGTCGCACGGGAGCAGGCTCATGAGCTTACCACAGAATCATCCTCACATTAAAGGAAGTTTATGCAACAGTTATTATCAGTTGAGCAAGATGATATAAGAGCGCCGCTCGAAGCGCTTTTGCTTGTGTCTCCAGATTCCGTAACGGCAGGCGACCTTGCAAAATACCTCAATGCCACACCTGAACATGTGACCGAGAGTCTTTTGGCTTTAAGCCGGGAATATGATGAAGACAGCCGCGGCTTTTGCTTGCGCGAAGTCGCCGGCGGATGGCGTTTATATACGCAGCCCGCTTACCACAGCATTATAGAAGCATATGTTCAGTCATGGTATTCGTACAAGCTTACACAGGCAGCTTTAGAGACACTCGCCGTTATTGCATACAGCCAGCCGGCAACGCGCGAAGATATACGGGCAATTCGCGGTGTCAACTCGGACAGTGCAATCAATTCTCTTGCCGAGAAGAACCTCATTAAAGAAGTGGGTAAAAAACCCTCGGGCGCCGTACTGTTCGGTACTACCAAAGCCTTTCTTGAGAAGTTTGGTTTGCGCTCCGTCAGCGATCTCCCGCCGCTCGATGACTTTGCACCTGATGAAGAAACCAAAGATCTCATTCGCGAACGCCTGGGAAGCGGATTTTTGGAACAGTTTGCTCCAAAACCGGGTGAAGACACTCCCGGTGATTCTCCGGCACCCAGTGACGAATCATTTGATAATTTCTACTGAAAGGGGAGCATGTGAACGAGAATGAAGATCGCATTGTTCCTATGCGTTTGCAGAAGTTTTTAGCCCGCGCCGGCGCCGCAAGCAGAAGAGGTTCCGAGAATCTCATGACTGCGGGCAGAGTACGGGTAAACGGTGTAGTTGCCACCGAGCTTGGCACTAAGGTAGACCCGCTCACAGATATTGTTGAAGTTGACGGGATTCCCGTATCGCTTGGTTCAGGCAAGGTGTATCTTGTGCTCAACAAACCGCAGAATGTAGTCACCACCATGAGCGACCCGCAAGGAAGACCCTGTGTTGCTCAGTATGTTCCTCATGAGCGCTTTCCGGGTCTTTTCCCCGTAGGAAGACTTGACCGTGACACAACGGGCGTTCTTTTGTTTACCACAGACGGCGATCTTGCCGCACGTTTGCTGCACCCTTCAACCCATGTATATAAGGTGTATCATGCCCGGGTAGACGGCGTCCTCAAGCAGGAAGACTTTGACCTTCTCGAAGCCGGCATAGAGCTTGACGACGGGCTCACGGCGCCCGCTGTTTGTCATAAACTCATGCCTCAGGATGCTATTGATGTTTGTGCAAAACCACTCGGTGTGAACGAGAGCCTCATAGAAATCACCCTTCATGAGGGTAAAAAGCGCCAGGTAAAGCGTATGCTCTCTGCAATAGGCCACCCGGTTCTACAGCTTTGCCGTGCATCTTTTGGGAATATTACCGCGCAAGGTTTGGACCACGGCGCATGGCGTTTGCTAAGTGCACGCGAAATTGAAATCTTGCAGGAATTATCTGAGGATACGCGCTATACTGGTACCCGTTACAAAGAGGAGGATGTCTCATGATAGTTGCAATTGACGGACCTGCCGGTTCCGGTAAATCAAGTATTTCTCTGCAGCTTGCTTTGAAATATGGCTTTGTATATCTCGATTCAGGAGCTATGTACAGAAGCGTCACGCTTGCCTGCTTAAAGAACGGTGTTGATGTTTACAATGAAGCTGAGGTAACAAGGGTCGCCAAAGAGTCTCAAATTGAGTTTCTGTATGACCAGGACGGCAAACAGACGGTTCTTTTGAACGGTGAAGACGTTACCGGCGATATCCGTTCTTCTGCCGTTAATGCAGTAGTATCGGTTGTCTCCGCACACCCGAGCGTACGAACCGCATTGCTTGATGCGCAACGCGCATACGGTCAAAAGACAAGTGTTGTTGCAGAAGGGCGCGACACCGCTACAACCGTTTTCCCCAATGCAGACCTTAAGATTTTCCTCGACGCTTCGCCGGAAACACGGGCTTTGCGCAGGATTGAGCAGAACAAACAAAAGGGCATGCTTGATGATCCTGATGCTCTCGATTTTGAGAAGGTGCTCGAATCAATTCGCAAGCGCGATGAAATTGACTCGTCCCGCGCCGCATCTCCGCTTAAGCCTGCAGAAGATTCCATTATTATCGATACTTCTCCGCTTACCTTTGATGAAGTGTTTTCTCTCATAAGCAGATATATTGACGCATTTCTCGTTCAGCAAAACTAGGGTTGGTCACACATGGCAAAAACCGGTATTTCTATAGAAGAGCATGGCGATACTTCTATGAGGGAGTTCCCTCTTCTTTCTAAGATAGCTTTTTGGTTCTCTGTTTGGGCTGCTACCATTTTCTCTAAAATTTACTGGCATTGGAGTATAGACGGTAACAAAGATGCCTGGTATAACCCCCGGGGCGAAAAAGGCCGTGTTCTTATTGCAAACCATGCATCAATGCTTGACCCGGTTATTCTTATATCTGACTTGTCTATCCATGGCCGCCGTGTCCGCCCGCTTTATAAAAACGATCTTGACAAAGTTTCTTTTATCACGCGTTTCTTTGCCCGCATAGGAGCAATTTCGCTTGCACGCGGAACTGCTGACACTAAGGCCATTCGGAGAGCGGTCAACGCCATCAAACGCGGTGAAGACGTACTTATATTCCCCGAGGGCACACGTGTACGTTCTTACAAAGACGGATACCCCGAAATTTTTGGAGGATTCTCTGTTATTGCCCAAATGGGTGGCTGCGATATTCTTCCTGCCGGAATCGAAGGAACCCAGTATATTTGTCCGTCTGGTCACGGCTTTTGCAGACCGTCCCGTGTATATGTGCGCTACGGCGAGGCTTTGGATGTCGAAAACGTTCAAGGGGCTTCTCGGAAAGAAAAAGCTCAGAAGCTCGAGAAACTCGCGATGGACACGGTCTATGGCCTTTGCAACAGCATAAGGGCAGAGCATGGTAAAGAACCGTTAGTTGAGATAACAGAAAGCGAATAACATCTATGCCGGCCTTTGTGATTCATATTGCTGACCATGCAGGTACCTGTTACGGTGTAGAGCGTGCATTGCGTCTGGTCAATGAGTGTGCCGCTTTTAAGCACAATAAACCGGTATATACTCTGGGGCCGCTCATTCATAATCCCCGCGTTGTTGAAGAACTTAAAAACCGGCAGGTTCAGGTGATTGATTCTGTTGAGGAGGCAGAACCGGGCTCTACGGTTGTTATCAGAAGCCATGGAGTAAAGCCTGAGGTCTATGATGATGCTGCGCGTTGCGGTCTTCATGTTGTTGACGCAACCTGCCCTCATGTTAAAGTAGCTCATGAGGCCGCCAAAAGCTTTTGTGAGCAAAATCTCCAGGTTATAGTTGTGGGCGAAAAGCATCATCCTGAAGTCGAAGCCATTTTTGCAAGGGCAGGGGCGCAAGCTGTTATTGTCAGTTCGCCCGAGGATCTTGAACAAGTCAAACTTAAAAACAAAATCGGAATTGTTGTTCAAACAACACAGTCCCAGGAATTGCTCGCAAGCATTGTCTGTGCTGTTCTCCCAAAAACAAAAGAACTCACCGTTAAAAACACCATTTGTTCCGCCACATCAGAGCGTCAGCAAGCTGTGCAGCAACTGGCGCGTGCCTGCGATGTCATGATTGTTATTGGTGGCCGCAATTCAGGTAACACCCGCCGTCTGGCCCAGATATGCGCTGAGTTTTGTGAACACACCTATCACATAGAAAGCTCTCACGAGATTTTGCCGGAATGGCTGAGTAGCGCAACAAATGTTGGAATTGCAGCCGGCGCCTCAACCCCTCAGTCTCATATTCAGGAAGCTGTATCTGCTCTTATTGAGCTTGGCGGAAGTTACCCGGAGCAATAGGAACCGGCATGTCACGCACTTCTCAGGACACACCAAGCAAACCCCGGCAGGCATACGAGATTCCCAATGCCAAGGCATACTCTAAAAATTCCTGGAACGGTGCCCTGATTGAACAGATCGAACCGCAAAGCCCTGCCGCACGTGAAGGCCTTGAAGCCGGTATGCGCATACTCTATGTAAACGGAGAAGAACTGCGCGACATGATTACCTGGAGCTGGGAAGCCAGCGATTACGAGGTATATCTCGAAGGCATTGCTTATGAGAATACGCCTGATGAATTTGAGTTTGAATGCACGCTTACGCGGGAACTCGGCGAAGACTGGGGTATTACTTTTGACGGCGCCGTTTTTGACGGCATGCGCATATGCCGCAACAACTGTGTATTCTGCTTTATGAAAATGCTCCCCAAAGACATGAGGCGCTCTTTGTATCTGAGGGATGATGATTACCGTCTCTCGTTTTTGCAGGGTAATTTTGTAACACTTACCAATATCACTGATGAAGATATCGACCGCATAGTTTCACTCGCACTTTCTCCGCTTAATGTTTCGCTTCATGCGATTTCGCCGGACGTTCGCGCTCAACTCATGGGCAAAAATGCACAAAGAGGTCTTGATGTCTTAAATAAACTGCTAAACGAACAAATAGAAGTACATGCCCAAATTGTGCTGGTTCCCCATATGAATGACGGAGAAGAACTTCTCAAAACGCTTGAGTACATTGAGTCACAACCCATGATTACCTCCTTAGGCATTGTTCCTCTGGGATATACCAAACATCAATCGAGATTCAGCGATTCTTATACTGCTCATCCTGATGAAGCCGCCGCTGTCATTGATACCGTCCGTCCGTTCCAAGAACGCGCGCGTAAAGCATACGGCCGTACCAAATACCAGCTGGCAGATGAGTTCTATTTAGCCGCACAAACAGACCCGCCCGCCGCCGAATACTACGACGGCTACCCTCAGTTTGATGACGGCATAGGAATGGTTCGTACGTATCTTGATGAAGCTTTAGAGACAATAAGAGATACAGAAGCGGTTAAAAAACTCGAAAAAGCCGCTGCCACACTACATGCTCAGGAATCTCAGCTAGTTATAGTATCTGGCTGTGCCGCAAAATCAGTTGTCGAACGGTTTCTGCAACAGTCACCTTTACGGGATGTAAGTTACGTGCTCGCTGTAAAGAACACCTTTTTTGGCGGAAATGTCAATGTTACCGGCCTGCTCACCGCAGCTGATGTTCTCCCCGCATGCGAGCGTTTACAGCCAAATACCTATCTTATCCTCCCTCAGCTCATGTTCAATACCCAAAACATGACACTTGACAACCTATCTCACAGCGAAGTATTGTCAAAGCTCGAATCTTATAACATCCATGCTTGCATAGCACTCACCACACCGCGCGGAATTCTTCAAGCTTTATCAACCATTTTCTGTCTCTGCTAACCATCCGTAGATTATTCTCATGATAAATATTTCTTGAGCTTTTTAATTCCCCATAACCATGGTATCCTGTACCGTAACAAAAACCAATAACCATTTGCTCATGAGAACATTCAGATGTTTGAGTTAAAAATAATGAGGGGGCTTTTACACATTATGTTCAGAGCGTTTTTATAAGGCGAGAGCGATGAACATAATGTGTAAAACCCCCTCATTATTTTTAACTCAAACATCACGTTACGATGAACAATAACTAAGAAGGAGATCATATATGGCAAAACCCATTGTAGCAGTGGTTGGCAGGCCAAATGTAGGCAAGTCAACCCTTGTGAACCGAATAACCCAGAAGCCGCGTGCTATTGTACATGAGATAGAAGGCGTCACCCGTGACCGCACATTCCATGATGCCGAGTGGAACGGCTTCGAGTTTACCCTTTGCGATACCGGCGGTATCGAGGTAGGAAACTCAGAAGATGTGTTCCAGACCAAAATTCGCGAACAAGCCATTACCGCTATCGAAGAAGCCGATGCGATTATCTTTATGACTGATTCCAAAACCGGTGTTACAGAAGAAGACGAGGTAGTTGCCCGTATTTTGAAGAGAAGCCAGAAGCCGGTCTTTTTAGTGGTCAATAAGTGTGACACGGTTAAGCACGAATCCTCTGCCTATGATTTCTATAGCTTGGGCCTTGGCGAGCCATTTCCCATTTCTGCCGCGCATGGCAATGGCACGGGAGATCTTCTCGACAGAATTGTCGAAATACTCCCGCGCTTTGATGAAATTGAAAAAGAAGCTGAGCAGGCCGAGGAGCTCAAAGTCGCTATCATTGGACGACCCAACGCCGGCAAATCTTCTTTGCTCAATAAGCTTTGCGGGACCGAGCGTTCAATTGTAAGTGATGTAGCCGGCACTACTCGTGATACGGTAGATACCCTTGTTGAGTATGAGGGCAAGTACTATCGCCTCGTAGATACCGCGGGTATGCGCAAACGCTCTGTTGTCCATGATAATTTGGAGTATTACAGCTATGTACGTGCTGAGCGTTCGCTCGAGCGTGCCGATGTTGCTCTTGTGGTTATTGATGCTACATTAGGTGTTACTGACCAGGATCAGCGTGTTGCCGGTATGGCAGAAGAAGCCGGCTGCGGCATTATCATTCTGTTGAACAAGTGGGATCTGGTAACTGATCCCGAGCGCCGCGAAGAGATTACGCAGGATCTTCAGACCAAACTCCAGTTTGTAAGCTATGCACCGGTTATACGTATTTCTGCTTTGACCGGACGCTCCATTGGACGCATTTGGGATGCGCTTGATGATGTTGCTGCCAGCTGTGCAACCGAGATTTCGACAGCGCGCCTTAACAAACTCTTGACCGAGCTTCGCGAATTTGGCCATACCGTAACCAAGGGTAAAAAACAGCTGAAGATGAACTATGTCACACAAACAGGAGTAAAACCGCCTATCTTTACCATTTTTGTAAACGCGCCAGAGCTCGTGACAGATAACTTCAGACACTATATTGAAAACCGCTTTAGGAATGAATTCGAGTTTGTTGGCGCTCCTATTCGTTTTAAGTTTAAGAAGAAAGCATAATAACCATGGCTCTTCCAGAAACTCCGGCAGTTTGGATAGCATTTATAGTCTGTTGCCTCTTGGCTTATTTTATTTGCGGCATCTCAAGCGCACATATTATTGGGCGTTACTTTGCCCATGTTGATGTGCGTAAAGTTGGCTCAGGCAATCTCGGTTCAACGAATATGGTCAGAGCCGCAGGTACCAAATACGGTGTTATCACACTTTTGTGCGATATCGCAAAAGCAGCTCTTGCGGTAGGTTTGGGTTATCTCATTATTGGCTGGGCAACAGGGAGCGGTATAGAGCAAATAACCCCCGGCAAACCCCTCGACTGGCTTATGGCATGCGTTTATCTTTGTGCGGTATTAGGCCATATATTCTCACCTTACCTTCACTTTAAAGGCGGTAAAGGCATTGCTGTGGGTTTTGGCGGCGCCGTTGTTTTAGCCCCCTGGGCCGGCCTGGCTCTTTGGATTCCGTTTTTGATCTTTGCCTTTATCAGTAAGACCATCTCTTTGGGTTCCATCATGGCAGCTTTGAGCTTACCGTTTCTCATGTTGTTTATCTATCATCCAACACTTGGTTTCATGATCGCCGTTTCGCTCGTTGCCTTTGTGGTCATATTCTCGCACCGTCAGAACATCGTACGTCTCTTAAAGGGAGAAGAAAAGCCGTTCTCATTCAAAAAGATCGCAACCCAAGACAATACTTCAAAAAAGAGGAGCACTGATACATGAAAGTCGCATGCATTGGAGCGGGTTCCTGGGGTACGGCAGTTGCGCGTCTGCTTGCTCTCAACGGACATGTGACCTGGCTCTGGGCCCACAGTGAGAGCACGGCCGGTTATATCAATGAACACCATAAAAACCCGAGATATCTTGTTGACTGTGAGCTTCCTCAAAACATCATTGCAACTTCTCACCTCAAAGATTGTCTGGATGCAGCCAATGCTCTCGTATTTGTAGTACCCTCAGCGCATCTGAGAAGTGTCGCTCAGGAATGCTCTCAATTTGTCAGGGAGAATATTCCTGCCGTTGTTCTTACCAAAGGCATTGAGAACAAAACAGGCAAGCTCATGATTGACGTTGTGCTTGACGAACTGCCAACCTGTAAAGAAATCGCCTGTTTAAGCGGGCCAAACCATGCAGAAGAAGTATCACGCGATCTTCCTTCTGCCGCCGTTGTCGCTTGCAAAGACCCTGACCGGGCTATTTTCTTCAGAGATCTCTTTCATGCCGAGTCATTCAGAGTATATGTGAGCGATGACCCAATTGGGGTTGAGATATGTGCTGCCGCCAAAAATGTTATCGCAATTGCCTGCGGTATATCCCGCGGGTTCGGTACCGGAGACAACACCGCAGCCTTGCTTATGACACGCGGTTTGGCCGAGATGAGCAGGTTGGTAAATGCTTATGGTGGAAAAGCAATAACCTGTATGGGTTTGGCAGGTATGGGAGACCTTATTGCAACCTGTACAAGTTCTCATTCAAGGAATGCGGCATTTGGCCGCGCTTTTGCAGAAGGGGAGTCTCTCGAGCACTACTGCGAAAGAACCCACATGGTAGTAGAAGGAGCTCTGGCATGTATAAGCATTCGCGAAGCTGCCAAAAAGCTCAATGTGGATGTCCCCATTGCCGATGCCGTTTGGAATTTGCTATACGGGGGCTTCTCGTTTGATGATGTTTTTGAATCTCTTGTACAACGCACACCCAAAGACGAATTTTACGGACTGGCGTGAGTTAAAGAAACCTGCTTGAGATGTAAGGAGAGCTGCTCACTATGGAACAAAACGTTTTGGAATCATCTTCCGTTACCGCTTATAGCTTAAGAAAGCTCATAGCCCACCAGGAGCGGAGCATTATTATGGCTCCTTCTATACTCTCAGCAAACTTTATGCATTTGGCAGAGCACGTGGCTACGGTCGCTGATGCTGCTGATGTGCTACATGTTGATGTGATGGACGGACACTTTGTCCCCAACCTTACCATTGGTCCTCTTGTGGTTAAAGCGCTTGCCCGCGAAGCAGCGCTCCCGTTGGATGTTCATCTTATGGTTAGTAACCCTGAAGAGGTAATTGACTGGTATTCATGCGCAGGAGCACACGGGGTTACCGTTCACATAGAAGCATGTACCCATGCAAACCGTATTATCCAGAGGCTTCATGAACAAGGTATAAGTGCAGGCATCGCAATAAACCCTGCAACACCCATATGCATGCTGCGCGATGTTTTGTGCGACGCTGATCTCATTTGTGTCATGAGCGTAAACCCGGGGTTTGGCGGTCAAAAGTTTATTTCCTCAACATTGCGACGCTTAGAAGAGCTTACTGCTTTGTGCAAAGAACTTAATGCCCGGCCTCTTATTGAAGTAGACGGCGGAGTAGACACTACCACCGCTCCGGCAATTGTCAAAGCAGGCGCAAACATGCTTGTAGCCGGTTCAGCTGTTTTTGGAAAAGCTGATCCTGAAACAGCGGTAATTGCCATACGCTCTTCTTGCACTGATGTAAAGTAATATACAAAGGAATTTAAATCATATGCCCAAAAAGCTCTATTTTGATATCGCCGCATCTTCTCCCGAATGCGAAGCTTCAAAGCAGGCACGCTTATCTTATGAGCAAAACGAGTGGTCCGGCGCGAACCCGCACTCCCTGCATTCATACGGGCGCGCTGCTTTCTCGGCTCTTGAATCTGCCCGGTCCCAAATTGCACGCGCCATTGGCGCTTCGCGTCCCGGTGAAGTTTATATTACCTCTGGCGGCACAGAAGCCAATGCAATTGCTCTTTACGGCCTTACAAAAGCTGCGCTCGAGGCATCCCATGGCAAACGTCGGCGCATTATTGTCTCGGCCATAGAGCATGCCTCAGTACTTGACTGTGCCAAATATCTTGAACAGTCACTTGGTATACAAGTAGATATTTGCCCCTTTAAACGCACGGGTATTATTGATCTTGATGCACTTGATAGTTTACTCGCATCTGATGTAGCTCTCGTAAGCTGTATGTATGTAAACAACGAGATTGGAACTATTCAGCCAATTGGAACTATCGCATCAAAAGCTCATGCGTATGGCGCTCTGATGCATACTGATGCCGTACAGGCGCTCGGCCGAATAGACGTGAATCTCAGCGCTCTCCATGTAGATGCGGCAAGCTTTGCGGCACACAAAATCGGAGGCCCTGTAAGCACCGGAGTACTCTATGTAAAAGCAAGAACTCCCATTGTGCCCCTCTCAATTGGAGGCGGTCAGGAATCAGGACTGCGGAGCGGCACGGTTGATGTCTGCGGTGTCTTGAGCTTTAATGCTGCACTTCATGATTTTATTGACCATAAGACCGAACGCCTCGCTTTTGTACATGGTCTTACTGATTATTTCTATGCGCATCCAGCGTTAATCAACCACGCTTCAATTACCTTTACCATAGACCCCAAAGTAACACCAACAGTTCCCGGATTTGTTCATTTGCTTATTGACGGTATCCATTCTGAGGCTCTCGTGCTTGCCTTAGATGAACGTGGGTTTGAGGTTTCCGGTGGTTCTGCCTGTTCAAGTTCTTCGCTTGAACCAAGCCACGTTGTTACTGCCCTCGGAATCCCCAAAGACCTTGCATACGGCTCTCTGAGAATCACTTTTGATCACAGAACAACAAAAGATGACTGTGAAGCGCTTATTAATGCTTTGATTACGTGTACAGATACTATACCTCAACGTAATGTTTAATGTTTGAGAACAGGATACGCTATGAACATGCCTTTGTTAGTTGATTGCCATACTCATACACATTACTCTGACGGTGCATCAACTTTAAAAGAGAACTTTGATGCGGCCCGCGCATGCGGACTTTCTGTTATTGCCTGTACAGATCATTTAACCTTGCCGCAAGAGCTAGATCCTGTTGGCGAAGTAAGCGTATCAGAATCAGATTTACCTTTGCTTCTCCGGGAAGTTGCTTCTTTACGCGAACAATATCCTGATCTTGAAATCATTCAGGGTTTTGAATGCGACTACTATCCCGGATGCGAAGAAAACATTGCCCGTTGGTCCAAAGGCGCAACATTTTTGCTGGGCTCTGTGCATATGCTTGATTCTTGCTGGATAGATGACCCGGCAGATCTAAGCTATTGGGATACGCACAGCACTCAGTTCATATGGGAGTATTATTTTGAAACCTGGGCTCAGGCCTGTTTTTCTCCCGCTCATTTTCATTCGATGGCACATCCTGATCTTGTCATGTTATTTGGCAGGTGTCCCTCAGATGAAATACGCCGCAAGCTTTATAAAGACGCGGCTCTCGCTGCGGCCGAGGCACATGTGCATATTGAAATCAATACTTCCGGCCGCAATAAAGCCCTGAAGATTTACTATCCTCATGAAGAGCTTCTCAGGGAGTTTTGTCAAGCGAAAGTGCCCATAACCGTGGGCTCTGACGCCCATGTCTCTACCCGCATCGGCGACCATATTCGTGAAGCATATGCATTTGCGTATAATATCGGATATAAATCTATAGATGTACCTCAGATTGATGGTTCTTGGAGAACCATCGAATTATAATGACTCATTATCACCTAGTTATCGTTCAAAAATGCAGGATTTCTTTCTCGATACGTTTACTCTCAAAATAGCGTATAGTATTGTAAGTTGAATAGTAACCGGGATGATGTCTTAAGAAAGCTGATTTCGCATGAACACTGCTAACGACCTTCTTGAACTCCAACAAATTGACCTCGACATACTGAGAAACCGCAAACTCCTCGACAATCTTCCCGAGGCAAGCAATCTTCAGCTCATCAGAAACCAGCAAAAAGAGCTTGCCCGTAAAACAACAAAAATTACCGGCCTTCTTAAAGACCAGTACATCGAGAGCGATGAAAATGATCAAAAGAAGTCCGCTCTTACAACCAAAGCCCAGGAAATCAATAACGCAAACGCGACCCTCTCTGATTACCGGCTCATTCAAAGTAATAATGCCGAGCTTGACCGCATTGCCAAACGGGTAGAAAAAATCGATTTTCTGCAGAAATCCGTTGATGCGGAAATTTTGCGTCTTGAAGAGCTCCGTGATAAATCCAATCAAATCAAAGAATCGCTTGATGCACGCGAAGCCGTTCTCTTAAATGAGCTCAAAGAGCGTGTTGAATCCCTAAAAACTGAAGTCGCCAATCTTGCTGCACGGCGGGAAGCCCTTGTTGAGCAGCTTCCTCCTGATTTGTACGAACAGTATCGTATAAGCTGCAAACAGCATGCTCATATTGGCGTTGGTAAACTTGAGGGCCGCTCATGCTCAGGCTGCGGCGTAGAGCTTCAGCAATCACAGCTCGATATTCTCCGCCGCGGAGAAGATATTTCGCGTTGCCCCGTCTGTAAACGTCTTCTTGTTGTGCGCAAATAACGTTTCTGTTATTGACCTTGGCTATAATCTGATATACAATATATGATTGCATTTGTGACCATCCTCGTGTCTGCGAGTTTTATTATTCGTTAATCTTCAGCACGTTTCTTGATTTCACAATGCCGGACGTATATGCGTGCGGCTTTTCACATATAGAGTGCTTAGCGCGTATACCTCCGTTGTATCTTTTAACTTGTATTGATGACAGGAGGTAGCATGGACACAATTATTGTAGTTATTATTGCAATAGTCACTTTTGTTGCTGGCGCCCTCCTTGGTTTGCTTTTTTCAAGCAAAAGTGCGCAGGGTAAATTAAGCCTTGCCAAAACAGAAGCTACACAAATTGTTTCCGACGCACAAAAGCAAGCTGAGACCCTCAAAAAAGAAACTCTTTTAAGCGCCAAAGAAGAAGCTCTTCAGATTAAGCGTAAAGCAGACGACGAGATTCTCAAACAAAAGCAAAGCCAGGACGATGAGTATCGTCAAAGAAAAGACGAGATCAGGAACAGAGAAAACCGCTTGAGCCAGCGCGAAGAATCGCTCGACAGGCGCAGCGATTCTCTCGACAACCGTGAAAAGCAGCTTTCTTCAGAAGCAATCCAGGTAGAAAAGCGTGCAAACGAAGTTGACGGCATTATTGCCAAACAATCTGCCGAGCTCGAGCGTGTAAGCGGACTTACCAAAGAAGAAGCACATGCTGAGCTTTTGGAACGCGTTCGTGATGACGTTACCCGCCGTTCTGCGAATATTATCAGGGAGCATGAGCAGCGTACCCGCATCGAATGCGACCGCAATGCACGCAATATCCTCTCGACCGCAATTCAACGCTGTGCTTCTGACTTTGTAGGCGAAGTAACTCTGACCACGGTACACATCCCTTCAGATGATATTAAAGGCAGAATTATTGGCCGAGAAGGACGTAATATCCGTACCTTTGAGCAAATGACCGGCGTGAACCTTATTATTGACGATACGCCGGAGACTGTCCAGCTTTCGAGCTTTGACCCGGTTCGCCGCGAGATTGCCCGCGTTACTCTCGAGAATCTTATTGCCGACGGCCGCATACATCCTGCTCGTATAGAAGAACTCTTTAACAAAGCCCAGGAACAGGTTAACGCAAAGGTTCTCGAAGCAGGCGAGCAGGCTTGCTTTGATCTCGAAGTTCATGACCTTCATCCCGAGCTTGTACGCACGCTTGGCGCGCTTAAGTTCAGGACCTCTTATGGCCAGAATGTCCTGAGCCACTCTATGGAAGTCGCCGAGCTTTGCGAAATCATGGCTGCAGAGCTTGGTCTTGATCCTTCATCTTACAAACGCGCAGGTTTGCTCCATGACATTGGTAAAGCCATTGACCACCAGGTCGAAGGCCCCCATGCCGTTATTGGCGCAGATCTTGCCCGCCGCTTTGGCGAAGCTCCGGCAATTGTTCATGCCATTGAAGCTCATCACGGTGATGTTGATCCTTCCAGTGTACTTGATATTTTGGTACAGGCTGCAGACGCAGTTTCTGCCGCTCGTCCCGGTGCACGCAGAGAATCTGCCGAGGCATATATCAAACGTCTTGAGAAGCTCGAGGAAATCTCGAATTCCCATAAGGGTGTTGAGAGAACTTATGCAATGCAGGCAGGCCGTGAGATTCGCGTCATGGTTAAACCTGAAGACGTTTCTGACTCCGAGGCTGTTGTACTTGCCCATGATATCGCAACCGAAATTGAGAATACCATGGAGTATCCCGGCCAGGTGAAAGTTGTGGTCATCCGCGAATCCCGTGCAACCGATATCGCAAAATAGTTTCATTTTATTTAACGAGGCGAGGCAGTTTTTTCAAGAGCTGCCTCGCAAAGGAATAAGCTTGTGGATACAAACTTATCTCAATTTGTAGCTTCCCATGCAGGGAACGATATTTTTAAGGTAGAAGAAACCTTAGGCAACGGCTATGTACGTCTCAATATAACCGAGGCACAACGCAGACAGGCCGCCCAAGATATAACATGTGTCGAAGATATTATTATTGAGCTTGTGCGCAATTCCCGCGATGCGGGTGCGCACTATATTTTTATCGCAACAACCCGTGATGCCAATACAAGGATTCTTACCGTTCTTGATGACGGGTGCGGTATTCCTCCGAGCCTCCACAAGCGTGTATTCGAACCGCGGGTAACCTCAAAGCTCAATACACCCGTTCAGGACAGCTGGGGTTTCCATGGCCGTGGCATGGCTTTGTATTCCATTAAAGAAAACGCTGCCAATGCTCAAATCGTAGCTTCAGACCTTGGACTCGGTACCTCTGTAACAGTTACGGTTGACTGTCATAAAACGCCGGAGCGTACCGACCAATCAAGCTGGCCTGTTTATAAACAAACAAATGAAGATGGCATTGTGCTCGGGAGTGGTCCTCATAATATCATACGTACCTGTTTGGAACTTGTACTGCAAAGCAAAGAGCCGCTCAATCTTTACCTTGGTTCTCCGCTCGATATTGTGGCCACATTGGTCAGCCTTTATAATAAAGGGCTGAGTACTCATGATTATCTGTTAACTGACCCGTTAGATTTGCCGTATTGCAAACGCCTTTCGTTTGCAACAGATGCCGCTGCGCTTTCTGATGCTGCCCAACAAGTTGGACTCACTATCTCTAAAAGATCAGCACACCGGGTATTAACCGGTGAGATACAGCCGTTAAAGACCATTATTCAAATGCTCCGGCAAAGCACTTTAACAAGCAGCACCGCAATTCCTGAACATGACCGCCGCAGCTTTAAAATGACAGAAGCAGAAAAACGTGAATTCGGACACAAATGTATGGAGCTGTTTGAACCGTACGGGGCAAATTCTTATGTCAAAGCAGTGGGGGAGCCCCAGATCAGCATCCGCGGATCCCGCGTTATTGTCTCGTTTGATACCTCTCATGATGATTAATCGCTGTATTTGTAAGGTATTAGCATGTTTAAAATGCTTTTAAGGTTTTATTTATACTTCATTTAGTTCTATAATAACAAACAACTGAATATGAGTAAATCTCAACTATAGAGTAAACGTTCTACTTTCGTAACAGCAAGATGGAGCATCATGGAGTACCTTAAAGTTTCTAGTAAATCATCACCTGCCAGCGTTGCAGGCGCCATTGCCGGCATGATAAAAGACGGCGTACCGGTAGAAATCCAATCAGTGGGAGCCGGTGCCGTAAACCAGGCCATTAAAGCTGTTGCGATTGCACGGGGATTTTTAATTCCCATTGGAACTGATGTTGTCTGCAGTCCCACATTCCACGATATTATTATTGACGGTGAATCACGCACCGCTATCAGGTTGTCGGTATATGCCGTCCCTCTTCAAAAAGACCGTGTGCCTGTTGTTCTGTCCAAATACATCGAAGAGTAGCTTATGAATAATTCTTTACAGCCTTTATGCGGTTCTACCTTTCTTG
>JAFWFL010000007.1 GCA_017515595.1 Coriobacteriales bacterium | reverse complement strand
CACAGAAGAGGGTGAAGTAGACGCCAACTACTTCCAGCATCAGCCTTATCTTGACTCGTTCAACGAGGAAAAGGGCACCCACCTCGTAAGTGTTGCAAAAGTACACTTTGAGCCCTTTGGTCTTTATGCAGGCCGCACCTCTTCTCTCGCCGAGCTCAAAGAAGGCGCTCTTGTGGCCGTTCCCAACGACACCACCAACGAGGCCCGCGCACTCCTGCTCCTCCAGCAGGAAGGCCTTCTCACCCTGAAGGAAGGTGCCGGCATTACCGCAACCCCGCTCGACATTGCCGAGAATCCCTTGAAGCTCCAGTTCCAGGAGCTCGCCGCCGAAGCAATTCCGCAGATTCTCCCTGACGTAGACATCGCCGCCATCAACGGCAACTATGCCATTAACGCCGGCCTTAAGGTAGAAGACGCTCTCGCTGTTGAGGCTTCTGACAGTCTTGCCGCCGAGACCTACGGCAATGTTATTGTTGTCCGCGAAGCCGATAAGGATTCTCTCAAGGCCCAAGCGCTAACCGCAGCAATCCTCACCCCTGAGGTTAAAGACTACATTGCCGCCAACTACGCCGGCGCAGTACTCGCCACCTTCTAAAATAGCATCATAGCCATACAAGAGACCGAGAGTGTTTACCGTAATATTCTCGGTCTCTTTGGTCTCAGGAGGACAGTTCTTGTGATACCTATTGGGTATTTAAGAAAGGGGTGCAGGTATACATTTCGTCCGGAGCGTTTTTATGAGGCCAAAGCGAAGGATGACATGTATACCTGCACCCCTTTCTTAAATACCCAATAGGTATCACAAGAACTGTCCTCCTGAGACCAGCTTCCAATTTGTTGAAGATGATGTTCAGGAATTTATGTGCAAATGGATGCTTGTTATGGCGTTTTGAGTCCGGGCGTGGTGCAATACATGTTTGCAAGTTTGCACTACAGATAAAGGAAGTCATACATGATTCAGATCGAGCGGCTTAATAAGTCTTTTGGTAGCGCTGATAATATACACCACGTGCTGCACGATATTGACCTCACCATTAACGACGGCGACGTCTTTGGCATCATCGGATCAAGCGGCGCCGGTAAATCTACGCTCGTACGCTGCATCAACCTGCTCGAGCGGCCAACTTCAGGCAAAATCATTATCGACGGCAAAGACGTTACCAATTACAAGGGCAAAGACCTTCTCGATCTGCGCGAATCAATTGGTATGATCTTCCAAAACTTCAGCCTGTTCCAGCAAAGAAGCGTTCTTAAGAACGTTACCTTCCCGCTCGAGGTAAACGGCAAAAAGATGAGCAAATCCGAGCGTCTGGAACGTGCTCATGAGCTCTTAAAACTTGTTGAACTCGACGACAAAATCAAGCAGTACCCAAGCCAGCTTTCAGGCGGCCAGCAGCAGCGCGTAGCCATTGCCCGCGCTCTCGTAAGCAAGCCAAAAATCATGCTCTGCGACGAGGCAACAAGCGCTCTCGACACCAAGACAACCGCTTCGATTCTCGACCTCTTGGGCAGCATCAACCGCGAGCTCGGCGTTACCATGGTCATGATTACCCACTCGCTCGCCGTAGCGCAGAGGGTCTGTAACCGCATTGCCGTTATTGATGACGGCAGAATTGTAGAAGAGGGAACAACAGCCCAGGTATTTGGCAATCCTCAAAGTCCCATCACCAAAGAGCTGTTGCGTAATGATAACCTCACCACCATGAGCCAAACCGGTGATGAATCAGACAATTCTTCCCTGCCTGAGCAGGCATAGTCCAGAAAGGTTTCTAAAAGATGGAATGGTTCAGCACATTTTACGAGACCTACGGCGACCTGCTCATCAAGGGTACCTTGGATTCTCTGTACATGACAAGCATCTCCACGCTTTTGGCCTACGTTTTTGGCATCCCTCTGGGTGTTCTCGTGGTTCTCACCGCCCAAAACGGTCTGCATCCCAATAAAGCGGTCAACACAATCCTCGGCTGGATTATCAATATTGGCCGTTCAATCCCGTTTATCATTTTACTGTTTGCAATTATCCCCTTTACACGCCTTGTTGCGGGAACATCCCTTGGCGTTAAAGGCGCAATTGTTCCTCTTGTAGTAACGGCAGTTCCCTTTGTTGCGCGCATGGTAGAGCAGAGTCTTGCTGATATTGATGCCGGCCTTGTTGAAGCTGGCCAGAGCTTTGGCGCTAATACCTGGCAAATTGTCTACAAGGTGTATCTCAAAGAGAGTCTTCCCTCAATTATCAGAGGCGCGGCCATTACCTTCATCAGCCTCTTTGGTTACGTAGCCATGGCAGGCTGCGTTGGCGCAGGCGGTTTGGGAGACATAGCCATCAGGTACGGTTACCAGCGCTATAAGCCTGATGTCATGGTTGTCGCCGTTATACTCTGCGTGGTTCTTGTACAGCTTGTACAGACCATAGGCGACTTCATTGCCCGCAAGGTAGACAAGCGCGTAGTGCGATAAGCCTGTAATTATCAGACAATTTGACACGCAAGAATATCGCTGAAGGGGATCTGTGCGCCTTGCTCAAAAATCATGGCCTGTTTTCTTGCGTTGACCTCTTTAACAGGACCTGACTCCTCAATAATCGCACCGCCGTCTTTATGGACATCCGGCACAAAGTAAGTAACGGTTGCTACGGGTGCCTTGTCATCTTTTTTGCCGAGAAGCCCGGCGATTCTTTTGAGCTCACTGTTAATGTTTGCCTGCTCGTCTTCACTGAGCTCGGGCTTTTGCTCAACGTAGCGCGCTGTCTCTCTGATCACATCGCTATAACCGGTCAAGGCAGCAAACGGGGCAAACTGAGCCGCCCTCACTTCGCGCGGCTGCCGGGGATGTTTGGCTGACGTCGGAGCGGGCAAGTCTATGATATCTCCGTATAGAATAAGCGCCTGTACCTCGGACTGTTTGAGCTCGTTGGGAGTGGCGCCTACTACATTGTGCCACCCGAGAGCGGCCCGCTTGGCAGCCTGCCTGGCGTCTGCTTCAAGGTCTTCTCGGCTATAAGAAGAATTCTGTGGGTCAAAGGAATCATAGCTGTTTTTCTTCATGCTTTATGCCCGCCAATCTGGCTATTGCGGTCCTTAGCACGAGCTCCGTCCTGGAAGCTCGTCCCTCGTAGGATGGCGTTCTTGCCAAAGCGCTCTTTAATCTCAATGATTTGCTGGGACAGTTTGTGCTCGCGGTTAAGCTCCTCCTGTTGTGCTTCTCGCTGACGCTCCAGAGCCTCGTAATCAGTAAACAGGTTGAGCTGCTCCTCCTGGGGATGCTCGGTAGCGTACCCTTCAGAAACCACGTGTGACGCGGTAACAAAGAGACGCCGCGCCAAAAGTTTTGGATCAACAATCCGGTCAAAAAGCTCCAGCATGGCATTGCACAAAAGCCTGGTAGATGATGTCATCTGGTCAAGTTTTGCGGTTCCGTGGGCATGCTTTGGTGCAGTGCGCCCGTAATAATCTGTAGCAACATCACCGTGGAAGTTCTTGCCGCGCTCCCCCTTGAGGTTCGAGATGTCATAGATAACGGTAAGTGTTAACTGGTCAGTCACCAAGCCCTTCTCAACCAGATCGAGCGAGAGCGCCTCGGTCATCTCACGAGCCACAATCCTCAGCTTCTCGGCAGTATATGGCTCAGGAAGAACCTGCCCGCTCCCGGTGCTTGAACTCTTGGGGGCATATGACTTAACCTCGGCTATTGTGGTTGGTTCAACACCCCACGCGTGATCTATAAGATACTCGGCATTCACACCAAAGAGCTTGTAGAGAAGGTCCTCGTCCTCAAGACTTCTGCGCGCAATATCCCCCATGGTAAACATATTGTTTGCCTCGAGTTTTTGCGCATACCCGTGACCCACACGCCAAAAATCAGTAAGCGGGCGATGGCACCAAAGCTGCCGGCGGTATGACTTCTCGTCGAGCTCGGCAATACGCATACCAACGTCATCTGCCGGGAGATGCTTTGCCACAATGTCCATTGCAACTTTTGCGAGATACATATTGGTACCAATGCCGGCCGTAGCTGTAATGCCGGTAGTGGCCAAGACATCACGAACCATGGTTATAACGAGCTCGCGCACCGTTTTGCCATACAGCTTGAGGTATGGTGTGACATCAATAAATACCTCGTCAATCGAGTAAGCATAAATGTCTTCAGGCGCAACATACTTGAGGTAGGTGGCAAATATGACCGAGCTGATTTCTATGTAGTGAGCCATCTGCGGTTTTGCAACAATATAATCAAGTGCCAGCGTAGGATCTGACCGCAAAAGCGTATCATCATACGAAGACCCAACAAGAGCCTGACCCCCGTTTGCTGCCTTACGCTGTGCATTTATCTCTTTAACGCGCTCAATGACTTCAAACAGGCGAGGACGTCCTCCAATGCCATGAGACTTAAGCGAGGGAGAAACCGCAAGGCAGATGGTCTTTTGTGTACGGCTTTCATCAGCCACAACAAGGTTTGTTGTGAGAGGGTCAAGTCCGCGCTCGCAGCACTCAACCGAGGCATAAAACGACTTCAAATCAATGGCCGCATACATCCGCTGCCGGTTATCCATGGCACCTCCCTCCTGCGAGTCCTGTGGTATTGGCCAATCAGCATTGCTCTATATGATGCGTTTAGTCCTCCTCCTCAAAATAACGTCCACGGAGAGATTTTACTGCAGAACGGGCCTTCTTTTGATTAAGACGCCGCTGGTTGGACGCTTTGGTAGGTCTTGTGGCAGTGCGCTGTTTTGGCGGCATCGCCAAAAGTTCAAACTTATGACGGAGTTTTTGCAGGCAAAGCTGACGATTCCTAAATTGGCTGCGCGATTCCCGGCTCACTACAACAATACCCGTAGGTATATGACGCATCCGCACCGCCGAGTCAGCAGTATTCACGCACTGCCCACCCGGCCCATGCGCATGAAACACATCAATCTCGCACTCACTCTCCAACTGCACCAAACTCTGCGCAGCATAGCGCGCATATAAAGCATAGTTCTGCTTCCCGGATCCTGCATATTCATCAAATAACTCTTGAGACACAAGACCTCCTTTATATAGAGTGCCGCATCAGTTCTCTGCACTTATTTAATTGACCGCTGGTATATGAGAGCATGTAAGTATACAATCGCTTTTTCTTGGTCATATTCGTATATGAGATCAAATGGATTGACAACTACTTTGCGAATATTTTTACCAAACTCCTCTTGTAAAGACATTCTGATGAGCAAGGAGCCCACTCCCGGCATTGTTTCTATTGCTCGGATCGCATCAATAACAGCTTTGTATACCTTGTCTGCATAAATGTTTGCCATGTCATTCATGAACCGATCAGAATAGATCGTGGTAATCATGCGCATGCTCCAATGCGCTTCTTACGAAGAAGCTCGATCTTTTCAAGTGCAGCTTCTGTTCCTTCGATACATCTTCCGGCTTCAATATCTGCGCGGCTTTCACGCAATGCTGCAGCAAGACGTTCATTATAAGCAGCTTCTTCTGCTGCTTCTTTGAGCATCTGATCAAAGATAGTTTCTGAGCAAAAGATGAATGCCGCATTCCCGTTCTCTGTAATATGTACAACATCATTGAGTGCTGCATCTTTAATTTCCCGCTGTCGCGTTTTAAGTGCTGCTGAAGAAAATATCTGAGTTGCCATATATTGTTCCTTTGTACGATATAATACGTTACCTTATATGATACCTTATTAGGTATCTTTGTCAATCATAGCTTTCTATCCTATCTAGTTAATTGTAGATACAACCCCCTGCCCGGCCAGATCTGTCCTCACAAAAAAGCTTGAGGTAGCCAGTATCCCTGCACCAGGTTACGCGAACTTCTCGGCACGCCTTTTTGCAGATAACTCATAGGCTTGCGCGGCTTTGGGATAAATCGAAGCTGCATACTCCGCTCCTGAGACAAAATTAAGCAAGAATACGTACATAATCACTCGGAGTACACCCAATCTTTTGGGACAACACATCGAGTCTTCTTCCCTCAGGGAGCAGACCCCTGAACCAGGCATTTGTGAGTCCCTCGGAATATGGACGCATTTTTACAGGCAAAGATGCTGAGAGGAGCGGCATGCCCATATACTCTGTGTAAATAGCTTCATCATAAACAAACCTTGCTCCACGGTATGTCTGGATAAGATTGCCAATGTGCTGTTTTTCTAAATATACGCTCAGTTCTTTGGCCATGAGGTTGTTACTCCGTAACTCTTACTGTCGCACTTTTTGGTACGATTACAAGCCTGAAACCAAGAAGTTGTAATGCCAATTCGAGCGTTTTGGTTGAGGTGTTTTTACCTTGTTCAAGATTAGAAAGCGTTGTATGTGATACGCCAAGTTTTTGTGCAAATTCCTCCTGTCGCATCCCCTGAGATTTCCTTGCTTCTTGAATAAAACTGCCAAGTTGTTCAAGTGAATAAGAATTGGTCCACATATTACAGCTTTCTATCTAATATACTGGATATTTTAAGATGTAGTGTACATATCCAGAATACTAGATAGAAGAGAGAAAGATCAAAACCACAATTACATCAAACACCCGGGAGAAACCCAGCACAGGCATAACAGAGACCTGGTATCTTAGGAGTCACGAGGACGCGGGTTCTGTCTCATT
>JAFWFL010000061.1 GCA_017515595.1 Coriobacteriales bacterium | reverse complement strand
ATTTGTTTTAATAGTGTAATAAGCTTTTACCTGGCATTATATTGATTGTCGAAAAAGCAATATCTGAGTAAGAGCCTGCATGAGACAACGAATCGTCACCTTTTTGCCATTTGCACTTGTCAGAGAGATAAAATTCTGGCTACGAGACAACGGATCGTCACCTTTTTGCCACCAGCCTCTGGCCAAGAAACACCAAGCTCTCGTCTGAGACTACCAATCATCACCTTTTTGCCATTGGCATTTGGCCCAAGCCATCAGACAGAGGATGTACCCCGGTCTTACGTATAAAAAAGCTGCCGGGAAGACCTTGCGGGTTTCTCGGCAGAAGCAGGTTGGCAGAAAAGAGACGATGGAGAGCCTAAAAGTCCTAAATGGGGCTTTGTGCCAACAAAAAATGACACAGAAGAGACGATGGAGAGTCAGAAGCAGGCCCTAAAACAGATATACTTCTGACAAACATTAACGTATTGCCTGGTATAATCATTTATCAATATTTAAATATATATCAAGGAACCTATCGGGGACTCTCCATCGTCTCTTCTGTGACATTTTTTGTTGGCTTGGAGGCTTTTTTGAAGCCTTTAGACTCTCCATCATCTCTTCTCTGCCACTATGGCAGTGCCGAGAAACCCTGCATGCTCGTCTCAGACTCTCCATTGTCTCTTTTTGGTCATCCCGTCTCTGTTCAAAAAGTCCTGGGTACCCATCTCGGACTTCCCATCATCCTCTGTCTGACCCATCTTTCGTCCTGTCCCCTATCTTATACCCAAAAGTGGCATCTTTGCTGGTTATACACATGGCGGCATATTAACATCTCTATGAAATAATCGAGTATTCTACGTATCTCAAGACAGAAGAAATGCTCAGACCCCTATTTTACAAACCGAGTATAAATTCTTTGAGAGCCTCTCGGTCATGGACGCCTACTTTGCTGTAAACGCGGCTTATGTGAGATCGAGCCGCACCTTTGGTAATATAAAGACGAGAGGCAATATCATTCGTAGAGAGCCCATCTGCCAATAGGAAGAATACCTCGGCTTCTCGACCGGTCAAACCATATTTTTGAGCAGCTTCCTGAAGTGGATTTGGCTGATCTTCTTTTTTTGAACTGTTATCAAGGTGTCCCATAAAACTACGCTCGCGCATAATAATGAGATCGCTCGCGGTAATCAGAAGAATAACAGTAACAATAAAAATCCCTTGATGCGACTGCAATACTGTTGAACTTAAGAATTTTCCCACCTGCACAAAGAGAATAATAGCAGCCATCAGAATAGCATAATCACAAACAGCTGATGTATGATTAAGCCGTGCGTTGGCACAGGTCATAGAAAACGTCAACATATATACGCTCATAAGCGAAGCTCCCATGAGTACCTGTGAAAGCTCGAGCATTCCCGTTAAGAATACTGCTGCTAAAACGCCTACTGTAGCACAAGGCAACGCAATAGTGTGACAAAGTCTGAGCGCTTGTGACTCGGCGGGACGAATTGCTAAGCTAGCGAGTACAATTATTGCCGGTAATGCCCAGCCTACACACATAAAGACTCCGGTATTACCCATTTTTGTAATACCTGAGACCACACCGTATGCCAGAGCGAACGATATACCCCAAAACAAAAAGTCGTGATGAACCGGACGAACTTGAGGCATATTATTAGGATATGTATCCAGGGATGACGAAGCAAAAGAAAATGAGATGCAAATCAATGCCAAAAAGATGAGCAGAATACTTGCCGCTATCAAATACTCACGAGGAAGTGCACAATAGAAGGGGTAAATAAAAAGTCTCGTAAGATACGCAGCAGAGAAAGTGATGATTACCTGTCGTGGTTCCATGGATGAACACAGGTCAACCCAGAGTAGCTCGATTTGCGAGCGAGCTGCTGTTGCGATGACACAACCCACAATAAATACCACGCGCAGATTGTCAGCAGATACTCCCAGTATAATACAGTTGCCTATAAGGAACAGCATAAATGAAGTTACAAGAATATACGGCTTGGCAAAAGCAGAGGTTACGAACATCCTATAAAGGAAAAAGAATACGAGACATCCTATTAATTCTCCGGCAGTTACAAAAATAGCTGCTGAGAAGCCCTCCGGAAAGAATTCACTCCGAGCATAGACATCATTAAGTACCTGTCCGAATACTGAGAAAAAGACGCCCAAACCCAAGCCGGCCACAAGGGGCAGCTGGTTGTTTTGCACTTCTTTGACAAGTGTGGCAATCCCAGTCCAATACTTCATAGCACCATGTCCCTCATTGACAAACCAAGTCTTGTAATGATACAACAATTATGTATATACCCGCGCTTAAAGTAGGCGCTTAATTGTTTACGCGCTTTGCAACCAGGGAAGTATGTAGATTTAAACACGATATACCCAGAAAACTCGCTATAATTCACTGCGTAATTTGCGTTGTTGCAACGTAAATTCGTGTTCATATAGGTCTCGAGAAAGGAACTTTGTTATGAGTAATCAGGTAACTCGTAGGGATTTTCTTAAAACTACAGGGGCCGCAGCTGTTGCAGCAACAGTTGCAACCGGAGCAACCATAGCAGCCGCAAGCGAAGTTGATTGGGCAGACGAGGCTGATGTGGTTATCTTGGGCACAGGATGCGCCGGCTTAAGCGCAGCTTGTACCGTTGGCCTTGAGGAGCTTGGAACCTGCCTGGTACTTGAGGCAGCACCTGAGGAGCTCAGTGGCGGTAACTCAAAGGTCTCGGGACAATATATCTTCTGCCCCTCAAGTGTTGAAGGCGCCATTGCATATCAAACTGAGCTTAACCTTCCGTATGTGGTTGAACCTGAGCTTGTACGAGCCTGGGCAGAAGAAATCGTTGAGAATGTTGACTGGCTTGAAGAAAACTGCGGCGCAAATATGCATGATTTCCGCAACAATGCCGAGTATCCCGAGGTAGTCTGCGCTGACGAGGCTTTCTCATACCTCCATGAGGGCAAAAACCAGAACAAGGCCGTTTGGCTTATGATGAAAGCTCTCGCGGATTCATTTAATACCAAGTTCTATTATGAAGCGCGCGGCATTGATCTCATTACCAACGAAGCCGGCGAGGTTATTGGTGTTACCTGCGAAGATGGCCGCAATTTCAAGGCCAACAAGGGCGTTCTTTTGGCATGTGGCGGTTATGAGCAGGACGAGGAACTCATGCAGCTTTATTCACCCATTGGTATGGCACATACCTTTGGTAAAGGCAGCTACTTCAACCGTGGTGACGGCATCAAGATGGCCCAGCGTTTAGGCGCAAAGCTGTGGCATATGAATTCAATGTCAGGCAACCTGCTTGGTATCAAGATTCTGAGCAAGGATGACCCGCATGCTCTCACATGGCCGTCATTTGGTTACAGCAGCTGCAAGAGCCAGGACTTTATTTACGTTGATTCCAAGGGTGACCGCTTTACCAATGAACGTCTTGGTTACCTGCAGCGCCATGGCATGGTATTCCGTAGCGGCACCTGGGCTCATATTGACTTGCCAACCGGCGCATGGTGCATTTTTGGACAAGCGCTTTATGATGCCGAGTCGCTCTTTAAGCCGTCCAACTACACAACCTACACTGAAGCCATCAAGGGCATTGAGACTAATGATGAAGGCCTGGAAGCCGGTATCATCGTTAAGTGCGAAACAATAGCCGACATCGCCGCAGCTACCGGTATTGATGAAGCCAAGCTTCAAAAGACAATCGAGGTATACAACGGCTATGCAGCAGCCGGAGAAGACCTCGAGTATCAGCGCGAAAAGCCACGTAACGCATTTGCTCAGCGTACTGACCTCCCCGGACATGAGGATGATGTAGTCAAGCTTCAGGCCTGCGAGCTTCCGCCTATTGAGCCTCCGTACTATGTTGTTGAGCTTTGCCCAACCTTGCTCAACACCCAAGGCGGTCCCAAGCGTGGCGTAGGCGGAGAAGTTCTCAACATGGACGAGAAGCCCATTCCTCGTCTCTATGCTGCAGGCGAGATGGGCTGCATTTATGCCTATCGTTATAACATTGGCGGTAACCTCTCCGAGGCAATCAGCTCAGGCCGTATCGCAGCCCGCAGCATTGCAAAGCTTGACCCGGTTGCATAAATCCATAAGACAGGGATAAGTCTTCTGTCTTAAGATCGCAACAAGCTGCCGAGAAGACCTTTTGGGCTTCTCGGCAGCTTTTTTATTTGCGCCGGTGTGTCAGAGAACCGTCCCCTGGCACACCCTAACACACAGACCGACCTCAGTCATGAGACAAAGGTTTTCTGTCTTTGTGTTAGAACACTGCGAGCATGAGCGCCGCGAGACCTAGGTAGATTACCAGTGCGAGGCCCATGCAGCAGAGGGTTGCTAGGGTGCCGGGGACGGCTTTGTCGTGTCTTACGCGGTGCTCAATGAGGCGTGTGTATGGAGCGGCACATACTACAAGCAGGCCTACCGCAATCATAGAGCACATAAGGACGGTCTTCGCATTGGTTATAAACTCGGCTTCGAGCGATGGGTCGCCCACTTGCGTTCCGGCACACCAGAACATGAGCGTTATGAGGAGCCAGCCTGCAAAGCCTGTTACACAGCCAATAAACGCATTGCGAATGATAAGCCCCACAAACGGCGGGCGGGTATCGTCATCTATGAGGTAACTTGAGGCAAAGGCGGTGAGGTTCTCGGCAACAAGCAAAACAGGAGGCATAAGGAGGGCAATTGCTGTGGCGATACCAAACGGAGCGACCAAATAGGTAATCGCGCTTGCGAGAACCCATACGGCCACCCAGAGCATACGCCGGGCGAGCCACACCAGACGGTTGCGGTTTTCTCCGGGGGTGCGGTCTGTGCGGGTACCGCTCGCGAGCTGGAGATCACGCTCGTGCTCGGTCTCAATAACGTCAAGCGCGTCGTCAACGGTAACAACACCAAGGATTTTGCCGGTATCGTCAACTACCGGGATGCCCAGGAGGTTGTACTTGCTCATTTCCTCGGCAACCTCAGCCTGGTCTGCCTCGGGAGAAACCTTGATGATGTCACGCTTGGTAAAGTCTGCCAAGCGCTCGGTGTCATCATGGATAATGAGGTCGCGCATAAGGATAACGCCCGAGAGCTTTTGGCGCGCGTCAAGCGTGTATACATAGAACACGGCCTCGAGGTCCTCGTCGAGCTTCGCGATGCGGGCGCGTGCCTGCGCTACGGTAAACGCCTCTGGAACCGCGACAAATTCAGAGGTCATGATGCCGCCGGCGGTGTCTTTGGAGTAGCCGAGCAACTGGCGAATGGCGCGCTGCTCATCAGTGTTCATGAGCGAAAGGAGTTCCTCAGCCTTATTGGGATCGAGCTCGCCAATAATGTCAGCGGCGTCGTCAGGGTCCATCTCGGCAATCATTGCCGAGGCATCGCTTGGAGCAAGAGCATCAATAACGTCAGTCTGAATGTCGCCTTCGAGCTCTGACATGGTGGCTGCGGCACTCTCGGTATCGAGCTGTGAAAGCACCTGGGCACGGAGCTCAGGGTCAAGTTGCTGCACAATGGCTGCGATGTCTGCAGGATGGAGGTCATCAAGCGAGCGGTGCGAGACGGGCAGCTTGCCCTCAGGGAGTTCCTTCTCAATAAGGTCGAGATAGCTCCAGGCAATAACGCGCTCGTTAATAGGCATACCCAGGGTTTTTGCGCTCGCGCTTACAATACGGTCTACCCAGGAGGGCATACTGCGGAGTCTGCCGCGCATACCAACCTCGGCGCCAAGAAGGCGCAGCTGGTCATCGCCTGTGAGCGAAAGCTTGAGGTCAGTTACCCGTACAGCCTTTTTGCCCTGGGTGTCAACTACCTGCTTGTTCATAAGGTCGCGCTTGAGCAGCAGCTCATCTGCCTGCATGTACGAGAAACGCACGTCAGCAGCATTGACATTCAGGTCAATGCGCTCAGGGGTATAGCTTTCTACATATTTGCGCCATGAAACCATAAGCGGGGCCTTTGCAGGCCCTTCGAACGCGAGTGCGGTTATGCGAGGAAATACTTCTCCCACTGCAGCGCCCAGATCGCGGACGGTTCCGATTTTTGCGCCTGAGGCATCATGTACGGGTGTTCCAATGACTTGCGAAAGATATGGCATGCCGTCTCCATTCCCATTGTATCAGAGGACGCGCTTTTGCCCTTTTGAAATCATTCGCAGGAAAAGCGTGCCCTAGCGGCCGGACAGACCCAACGCGGTCTACCCGGCAGGGAGACGGCGAAGGGTCAGCACATACTGTGAGGTCGAGGTTTCAAAATAAGACCCTTCTCTTCGCCCAATAAAACACGCAAACAGATGCACCTGCGTTGGTGGCGCACCCGCAGCAAACTTTATGTATTGTAGCCACATTTAAACAAAATGGTAAGCACAAGCCATGCATCCTATGATAGTTTCACAGTTCGCGCTTGGAAACAGCGAGGGAAGATGATTGCTCTTGGAGCTCTGGTTCAAACTCGAGCGTTTGCACAACCCGTTGGCACGAACTCGAGCGTTTGTACACCCCTTTGGCATGAACTCGAGCGTTGCACACTTTAAAGGTATGGATAGCGAGGGTTTCTCCGCACCGGAGTTTAACTATCTGGTATTTTAATATCCTACGGAGACACCCTTGCAGTTAACCGCGTGCAAACGGTCGAGTTTGAACCAGCGGGGTGTGCAAACGGGCGAGTTCGTGCCTTAGCGCCTCTCCCAAACGGGGATCTCAGCCAGTAGTCCTCCACTAAACGCGGATTTGTGCCAGTTGCTTTTCTCTAAACCGGGATTTGCGCCATTACTTATAAGAATATTACCTATACCATTTCTTTACACTCTCTATCGCGTATAATATCAGGTATAAGGTAAGGAGCTCACAAAAGCAGGCAGTTGGTTTTGATACAACCATTGCTCTTTTATATATAATGGAGGGTCTATGTTTGAGAAAAAGATTACGCTCTTGCATTCCAATGACTTGCATGGAGCTTTTTTGCCTGAGGATAAGGACGGGGTCCAAACGGGAGGGCTTGCGCTGCTCTCCGGCTATGTTAAACATGTCCGCGAGCAATCAAAAGGTGTGGTGTATGTCATTGCGGGCGATATGTTTAGAGGCTCTGTTATAGACTCCGAGTACCGGGGACTCTCGACCATTGATCTTATTAACGTGCTGGAACCTGATGTTGCTATTGTAGGCAACCATGAGGTAGATTACGGTGTGGCACACCTGCTGTTCCTCGAGAAGTGCGCCGATTTTCCGCTGATTAACGCTAACCTGTATATTACACTCAACAATACGCGCTTGTTTGAACCGTACCGTGTTTTAAATATTGACGGTGTGAGCATTCTCTTTATTGGCATTCTTACGAATGAAGTCATTGCGGCAACCAAACAGGAGGCTGTAGTTGGTTCATTTGTTGATATTGAAGAAGCAGCACGCGCCGTGGGTATTATCTGCGATAACTACCGCACACGTCACACTGACCTCACGGTGCTTATAACCCACATTGGTATAGAAGAAGACCGCCGGCTCGCAGAACTTCTTGACCCCAGCTGGGGCGTTGACCTTATTATTGGCGGACATTCCCATACCTTTATGGAGCAACCCGAGGTAGTAAACGGTATTCCCATTGCACAGGCAGGCACCGGAACCGGAGTCATAGGCCGCTTTGACCTTATGGTAAACACCATGACCAACCGTATTGCAAGCTACGAGTGGCATTGCGTACCCATCAACGAGAACACTGCTCCTGTTGACGAGGTTATGCAAGAAATGATAGAGCACTACCGTGGCGAGACCGATGCAAAATACAAACGCCTGGTAACCTACTTTAAGCGCAAGCTCACTCATCCGTCCCGAACGCAAGAAACCGAACTTGGAAACCTCTATGCCGACTTACTCCAAGAGGACAGCTCGTTCGAAATTATGCTTATGGGGTCAGGTTCCATTCGCAAAACCGAGCTCGGTCCTCTCGTAGAGTATCAGGATATGTCCGAGAATACCCCTTATGACGATAAGATTTGGATGCTCAAAGTCAAAGGAGAACAGTTCCGCCGCATGGTGAAGCATATCCTCCGCGATGAAGCATGGGAGGGTCATACCGAGTTTTACCAGTTCTCCCGCGGAGTACGCATTGTGTACAACAAAACTACCCACGAACTCGTAGAATTCAAGTTCAACGGAGCAGATATTACTGACAACCAGGAGCTTCTCATTGCTATCCAAGACTATCACTATCTCAATTTTGATGACTTCTTTGGCGTGCCGCTCGCAGAAGTCTCGGCCAATATGAAGCCGCGCATAGTCGCAAGCTCGCTTAAAAACATTGTTGAGGAGTACTTTAGCACCCACCAAGGCCTCGATGCCCATGTAGAAGGCAGGCTTGTGGTGCTGGAATAGTGTTAACCTGACAAAAGGCCTGACCTTTTGTCAGGTTTCCGGTTTTGGGTACAATAGGGCGATTTTTACTGACAGCTTAGGTTTTTGGGTGAAGTGACATTATATGAGTACTGAAATTGAACAACAAATCGCAGAGCTCAACGGCTCTGATTACATTGTGCGCGGTACGGCGGCCAACGGGATGATTCGTGCTTTTGCAACAATTACCCTGCATACCGTCCAGGAAGCGCATGACCGGCATCATACAAGCCCCGTGGTAACCGCGGCTTTGGGACGCTTGCTCACCGTTGGCGCCATGATGGGCTCAATGCTCAAAGACGAGGGTGAACTCATGACACTCGCCATCAGAGGAGACGGTCCTATTGGCGGCCTCACCGTAACGGCCGATTCTCTGGGTCATGTCAAAGGCTATGCCGCGAACCCTGATGTATGGATACCTCTCAAGAGCAACGGAAAACTCGACGTTGGAGGAGCTCTGGGACAGGGAACTCTCACGGTTATTCAGGACCAGCCCTGGGGCGAGCCGTATTCGAGCCAGCTTGACCTTGTAACCGGCGAAATTGGCGACGATGTTGCCGAATACTTTGTCATGAGCGAACAGGTACCAACATCTGTAGGCGCAGGCGTCCTTGTGGACACTGATCTTAATGTTCGCCAGGCCGGCGGCTTTATTATCCAGCTCCTCCCCGGCTATGACGAGGCCATTCTCCCCAAGCTCGAAGAGAGTCTCTCAAAAATAACATCTGTAACCGATATGCTCGAAGCGGGCCTTACTCCTATAGGTATTCTCGAACACGCCTTAGAGGGCCTCGACTTTAAACCCATGGAGGTCTCCCCGCTCAAGTTTTATTGCAACTGCACACACGAGCGCACGCAAAAAGTGCTCATAACCCTGGGTGCCGAAGAACTACAAAAGCTAATAGACGAGAACAAACCTGTAGAGCTCGTATGCAACTTCTGCAACAACAAATATACTTTTGAAGTAAACGAAATAAAACAGCTTCTCAAAGAAGCAAAATAAAGTAAAAAGGGCGTGTGACAGGGAACAGGTCAGCTTCATATTTAAGAAGAAGGCAGGTATACATTCCATCCGAAGCGTTTTTATGAAGCGAAAGCGGAGGATGGCATGTATACCTGCCTTCTTCTTAAATATGAAGCTGACCTGTTCCCTGTCACTCAGCAGGTGATCTTAGTGTTCACAAGTCTCGTCAAGGCGCATGTGGATGCATTTACCGGCGGCAAATGCGTTGGCGGCGTCGCCTACTTTGGCATACATACGCTCGCTGTATACGTCAATACCCGCCTGGGTAAAGCGCATAAACGGCGGACGGCCCATGCCAATGGTGAGAATTGCATCAAGATTGAGGGTGCAGGCAAAATCGATAACTCCTCCGCAACCCACAGCGTCATGTTCTACGTTCTTGACGCTCTCGACCTTGGTGATCTTGCCGTCTTCAATAGTGCAGATGGTAAAATACGGGCAGTGGCCAAAGTGGCCGCTCCTCATGCTTTCGAGACCCTGATCAGTCTCACTCGGAATTGCAAGACGCATAACTTTCTCTCCTCAAAACGTGGGGCCAAAAACGTATGAGGTCTCCCAAACATCATATCGTTTTAGAAAAACTGCTCCGAATGCATAGTAAATCAGCGATAAGTATAAATCATGGCATGTGTTTGTGGTATGCTTTTTACGTGATGCTATAAGTGCTCCAAAAGCGTGCGAAAGGCAGACTCATGTGCCTGCCAAACTTCCTGAGCGAGTTTGGCCTTAGAGGCGGAATCATTGGGCTTGTCCTTTTGGTATGCGGAATCGTGACGTGCTGCCAACCTATCTAAGGAGGATGTACCATGGCGCAAAAGAAGGTCGGAACACTGGTAAAAGAAGCTCGTACCGCAAAAGGTCTTACCCAGGAACAGCTTGCCCGCAAGGTCACCGGTGCAACTGCGGCAGACGTCGGTAAACTCGAACGCGGAGAAGTCGACTTTACCCAAGCCCAGCTCAAGCAAATTGCGAAGGCAACCGATGTCACCCAAACGTCTTTGCTCAATGCTCCCAAAAACGTGAGCACAACCGCAAAGAAAACCACAAGTTCTTCCGGTACAACTGCTAAAAAGACCACAACGGGTTCCTCGGCAGCAAAGAAAACAACCTCGAGCTCCACAGCAAAAAAGACCACGACAAGCTCTACGGCTAAGAAGACCACGGGCACTAAAGCAAGCAGCACAAGCAAGACATCTGCAAGTAAGAGCACAGCCAGCAAAACAACAGCCAGCAAATCTACTGCCGGCAAGTCAACCGCAAGTTCAACCAAAAAGACAACCACCGGCTCAGCTACTAAATCCACGACTGCCAAAAAGACAACCACATCTTCGAGCAGCGGCACTTCGCTTAAGGTCACAGCTACCGAGAAAAAGCTCGTTGAGCTTTACCGCGACGCAGATACCAACACCAAGAAGGTTGTTATGGGTATCCTCAAGGGAGAACTCCCTCAGCCGCCTGATGCTTCGCAAGGTTCGGGCTTCCCCGGAGGCATCTTTAGCACGCAAACAACCTCAGCAAGCACCAAAAACTCCGGCTCAGACGACTTCATTAGCGCTCTTATCAGCGGCGCCCTCGAGGTTTTGGGCAGACACTGAGTTAGGTATACACTGAGTTACTTAGTTGAGAAGCGCACGGGAACACGCTACAATATATGACATGTTCAGCCATTTTTGCGGAGAGCAAATGAACCAAAAGGAGGAACCATTATGGAAGCAACAAGGAGAGGGTTCGTTAAGGCTACTGCAGGCGGTGTTGCGGCTCTGGCTGCACTGAATGCACTGCGTGTAGAGTCAGCAAGCGCAGATGAAGCCGCCAAGCGCGTAGGAGGCAATGATCTCTTTAGCGGCAAAGCCAACGCCCGTCAGCTTACCGATGACCTTTGGTGGGTAGGCGCAAGCGATAAGCGTATTGCTTTGTTCGAGAATGTATATCCTCTGTCCCAGGGTGTTGCCTACAACTCATACATCCTGCTTGACGAGAAGACCGTGCTTTTTGACACGGTAGACCGCTCGGTCTGGGGCCAGTATTTTGAGAATGTCTATGCCGTTCTCGACGGCCGCGACCTTGACTACCTCGTAGTCAACCACATGGAGCCCGACCACGCAAGCGCCATTAGCCAGGTGCTCACCAACTTCCCCAATGCAACGGTAGTTACCACCGCCATGAGCGCCGCTCTTATTAAACAGTTCTTTGAGATAGACATTTCTGACCGCGCTCTTATTGTTGCCGAGGGCGACACCCTTACCACCGGCGCTCATACACTCGCCTTTGTAGAAGCCCCCATGGTTCACTGGCCTGAGGTTATGGTAACCTTTGATGCCACCACAGGCGTGCTCTTCTGCGCTGATGCATTTGGTTCATTCAACGCTCTTGACGGCAACATCTTCGCTGACCAGGTTAACTTCCAGGAGACCTGGCTTGACGAGGCCCGCCGCTACTTCTGCAACATTGTAGGCAAGTACGGCCCGCAGGTTCAGGATGTTCTCAAGAAGGCCGCAACTCTCGACATTACCATGCTTTGCTCAACCCACGGCCCCATGTGGCGTCAGGATCTGGGCTGGATCATTGACAAGTATGACAAGTGGAGCCGTTACATCCCCGAGGACAACGCCGTTGCGATTTTCTACGGCTCAATCTACGGCGGCACCGAGAACGCAGCCAACATCCTTGCGAGCCAAATCTCCCAGGCCGGTGTTGACAACGTCAAGGTATACGACGTAAGCAAGACTCATGTCAGCTACCTCATCGCCGAGGCATTCCGCTGCAGCCACCTGGTATTTGCGAGCGTCACCTACAACATGGGCATCTTTACCCCCATGAAGAACTTCCTCAATGACCTCGTAGTTCACAACATGCAGAACCGTTGCGTGAGCTTTGTTGAGAACGGCTCATGGTCTCCCGCATCAGGCCAGCTCATGCAGGACATTGTAGCTACCATGCCCAACATGTTCCAAGTCGGCGACCTGGTAACCCTCCGTTCTACCACAAGCACCGAGAACGTTGAGGCCCTGCGTGCCCTCGCCGGCGCCATCGCCGCAAGCGTCCTTGGTGACAAGTCACTCAACACCGCCATTGCCGCAAACAGCAATAACGCCCAGCCTCTCGCCGGCACCGTAGAAGCCGCCGAGAAGGTCGAGATTGCCGAAGGCGCCGCTACCACCAAGTGGAAGTGCAAGATCTGCGGTTATGAGGTCGAGGTTGAGGGAGACGCCCTCCCCGAGGACTTCAAGTGCCCCATCTGCGGCCAAGGCCCCGACATGTTCGAGAAAATCGAAGGTTAAGCGGTAAGTTTTTAGTAACAGCATAAAATCCTGAGCGGGCTTCTCGGCAAAATCAAATTGCCGAGAAGCCCGTTTTTGTCCCGCGATACACTCTGCCACATTATCCAAAACTACCCTCGTGCACAAGTTACACCAAAAAGCCCCGCTCCTGCGGTTCTTCTTCGCAGGTGCGGGGCTTAAAGGACGCGGGAATATTATAAAACCGAGAGTCGTTTAGTCTTTGTCTACCAGGTTGCCGGCGATATCTGCAGCTTGCGGCTTTTGAGCGAGAGCCTCGGCAGGGATGGGCTCAATGCTTGAGCCGGCGGGAAGAATGTTGGCCTCAATCTCACGGTCAGTTGCGCTCGTGGGTTGCGGCGGATGCATCTCAAAGGGAACACTCGGGGTAACAAGGCTTACAATAGGTACAATAACCAGGCTTGCGAGCATGGTAAGAGCGCCGCAGTTAATGGGAGAAGCAATGAATCCAAAGATCATGTTTGCAACGGTCAGGCATACGCCAAATAAGAAGCTTGCCCATACGGCTGCCTTGCTGATGCGCTTGCTGTAGAGACCCCAAAGGAATGGCCCCAAGAAAGCGCCGGCCAAAGCGCCCCAGCTGTAGCCCATGAGCTGTGCAATAAAGGTGATTGAGCTGTTGTACTGTACAAGGGCAATACCTGCGCTGATGGCAACAAATACCACAATAAGTGCACGCATCCAAATAACCTGGCGCTTCTCGCTCATATCTTTAATGACATTGTTCTTAATCATGTCGAGCGTAAGAACCGAGCTCGAGGTAAGCACGAGCGAGCTCAGGGTGCTCATGGATGCCGAGAGCACCAAAACAATCACAAGGCCAATGAGTATATCAGGGAGTGTGCCGAGCATGGTGGGGATAATCGAGTCATAAATGGGAAGTCCGGTAGTGGGGTTGTATGCAATGCTGTCTGCATACAGACGGCCAAAACCGCCCAAGAAGTAGCTGCCGCCGGCGATCACAAAAGCGAAGACAGTAGAAATAATAGCGCCCTGCTTAATGGCGGGACCGGTCTTAATCGCATAGAACTTTTGAACCATTTGCGGAAGACCCCAGGTACCAAGGCTGGTAAGCACTACAACGCCCAGCAGGTTAAAGAGGTCCGGACCAAACATACTTACAAATTCGCCCTGAATGGCGCCATAGTAAGCCGGGTCGCCAACGGTAGGTTCTACCTGCGAAAGTGTAATAATTGCCTGGCTCAGGCCGCCGTTATTCTCAAGTACGGCAATGATAACGGCCGAGATTCCCAAGAGCATAACAATGCCTTGTAAGAAGTCATTCACAACGGTGGCCATGTATCCGCCAAGTACAACATAGATGCAGGTAACTACCGCCATACCAATAATGCAAGCCTCATAGGGCAGGCCAAAGGCCATCTCGAACAGACGGCTTAATCCGTTATAGACACCCGCGGTGTAAGGGATAAGGAATACAAAGACAATAGCTGCTGCTGCGATGCGCAGACCCTTGCTCTGATAACGTGTACCAAAGAACTCGGGCATAGTGGAGGCGCCCAGACGCTGGGTAATTTCGCGGGTACGGGGACCCAGAACCCACCAGGCAAGAAGGCTGCCGAGGATAGCGTTGCCAATACCGGCCCAAACGGCGCTGATACCGTACTTCCAACCAAACTGGCCTGCGTAACCAATAAATACAACCGCGCTGAAGTATGCGGTGCCATAAGCAAATGCGCTCAACCACGGACCAACATTGCGTCCGCCCAGTACAAAGCCATCAACGCTGTTTGAGCGCTTGCGGGTGTAGATGCCAACGCCAATGGCAATGGCAATAAAGCATAAGATGAGGATAATTTTGATAGCCATAAAAACCGCGTCCTTTTTCTCGAAACCAATCAACTTGAGCACAACACGCAACACTTGCAACAAAACACAACCCACAAACAACATACTATAAGGTTGATTTTGATTTGAGCGTGTGGCTCAAAAGACGCTTCCTTCGCCTAAATGCGGACGCCCCTGGCCAACCCACGCACCCGCAAGCCCTACGCAGGCCCGCGTTGCAGATGTGCGCATTATAATCACAAGCCCAGCTTCTCAGAAAGAAAATTATGCATCAATTTATCAAACGCATATAAAACCCACGTTTTGATTCGGACAAGGTGTGGGGGACACTCCTGATATTACCGTACAAGCAATATCACTCATTCAATCTCCTGAAAAACATACGGTCAAGTATTGCAACATGACCCACCCAATGCACGGATTTTTCTGATTCATGACAACTCAAACGCATTTGAGTTGTCATGTTCTCTCCATTCAACCTCTCATGCCGAGAAGCCCGCGCTTCTGACCTGGACGTTCTTCTCGGCATGAAGCCACACGGCTTCTCGCATGACAACTCAAATGCATTTGAGTTGTCATGAATCGCAAAAAACTGTGCACACCGCAGAATTAACGGGGAGCCCTCTTTGTTCCGTAGAGGTATGATCTCAGATTCTCGCGCCTTTGTATGGTTTGGGGAGACGGTCTTCTGAATTTTATTCCCATATACTGCGCTATTCTCGTTAAAACTATCTCGAGCGATTCGTAATTGGACAGTTGCTGCGCGTCAATACGTATAACCCGGATCTTCTCAAGCTCAATAATGTTTTCGCGTTCATTATCTGAGAAAAGATTATCTTTGTTGTGTACAAGCGTGCCTGAATACTCAACAGCCAGTTTGTGCTTTGGCCAAAATATATCGCAGTAGTAATTGTTCCTCCGCCATTTATCCGCATGATCAAGCTCAATTTTGTAGTTCATGCAAGGCAATTCCAAGCCAAAACCACCGTCCCGCGAAGGAAGACTTGCGAGCATAACAAACGTTGTTTCCCTTGGTGAAGCCGAGTGGTCTGCCACATGGCGCAGTGCTTCTGTTGCTCTATGAACCGCATTTGATGGTTTGCATCGTTTAAGATACGCATCAATTCTCTTGACTGAGGTCAGAGGAAATCTATTGACAAAACCATATTCATGAGAAGCGCTTAGGCTATAACCTCCGCAAAGCTCAAAACCAAATTCAATCAAATCAATCTTCTCAAATTCGCTTGCCATTTGCAAAAAGAGCAGCTCAGGAGATACAACAAATACATTAGGCATCGCTTCTATTAACGAACCGTATATTGGTTCAAAATCTGCGTCAATATGATTGACAATACCTTTGGCATTACTTCTGTTATGAGGATCAACCACAAGGAGATCAACCTTATCGAGAGGTACTTGCAGATTCCCGAGATCCACATTTGGCAATTTGCCCAATTGAGCAGTAACATCCTGCAGATTGGCAACCCGTGCATATTTTTCTATACGTAGAGGTTCCCAGTATGCTGCAAACTTGTTCTTGGTCTGCTTTACAGCAAAATCGCTCAAATGCCTGTAAGCGGTCAAATGACTCAGAATACACTTCATATATTGCCCCCGTCTCCATCGCAACATATTTTTGCTTCGATACAAAAACCGGGGATGCACACATAGTACCTGTTAAAACCTGATTTTGCATAGATTGCCAAAAGAAAATCCCAAACAGAAACATAAATAGAGCTTCTTAAAGCAACAGAATATCCGACCCGATTACCTCAGTGCACAGATTTTTGCGATTCATGACTACTCAAATGCGTTTGAGTAGTCACTCGAGGAGCTGTGCGATTTCATGTTGAGAAGAACACGCAGGTCAGAAGCGCGGACTTCTCAGCATAGGGGGCTGATTGGAGAGAATATGACAACTCAAATGCGTTTGAGTTGTCACGAATCAGAGAAATCTGTGCACGAAAGCACGGATCTTGGTGTTGAAGGCTGATTGGTTGGGGGGTCAGGCTGAACTGTATGGTTGGCTGCTTAGTTGGGGGATCAGGCTGAACTGTATGGTTGGCTGCTTAGTTGGGGTCAGGCTGAACTGTATGGTTGGCTGCTTAGTTGGGGGTTTGGCTGAACTACTTGGTTGGGGATCTGGTTAACCTTTGAGATTATCTGTTCGCTTTGCAGGACACACACTATGTAAAAAACCCGCCGGCACGGAGAGGGTGACGGCGGGTTTTGGGGTCTTACTTATGGCTAGGCCATTTAGTGCAAGGTCTTATGCTGGGCACTTTGCATAAGACTGTACGTGCCGAGAAAGACTTGCACTGGGCAATTCGCCTGCGCTGCAGCTTATGCCAGTGCGAGGTCGCGGCCGAGGTCGTAGCCAAAGGTGATGCAGCGGCCATGGCTGTTGCCGGCGACGTTGATGGGATAGTCGATAGCGGTGATGTCGCCCATGACATTGCCAAGAGCATAGAGACCGGGGATGGGCTGCTCGTCCTTGTCGATGCACTGGAAGTCCTTGGTAACACGGAGACCACCGGTGACGGTGAGGAGGGCGGGACCAACGCTCAGAGCATAGAACGGGCCTTCCTTGACGGGGGTCAGGAAGACGGGCTTCTTGTAGTAGTCGGTGTCCTCACCGGCGTCGCACATGGAGTTGTAGCGATCAACGGTTGCCTTGAGAACCTCGGGGTCGCAGCCAATCTGCTCGGCAAGGCCCTCGATGGTGTCGGACTGGTAAGCAAGGCCGCTCTCCACATAACCGGGGATAACGCCTTCGAAGTACTGAGCAGCGCCCTCAATGGGTGAACCGTATGCACGGAAGCTGTCCCAGAACATACCGCCGCCGTAAGGCAGGCCGTTGATGAGGTCCTGAGGCCAGTTGGCGTCAAAGATGGAGTATGCGATGCCGCCGGGCTGACGGTTGATAGCGAGTGACTTGCCCTGTACCCAGGTATCCTCGCACATAAAGCGCTTGCCCTCAGTATTAACAAAGAGGAACGGGCCATGGAACCAGCAGAATGCCTGCGGATGCATCATGGTTGGGAGCGGGAGGTCCTGAAGAACGGCGCCTGCCCACATGCCCATCTTGTGGCCGTCGCCGGTGTTTACACCAAGCGGGGTGTACTGGGTGCGGTCAAATGCATACTTAACGCAAATGGGAGCGTAAGCTTCGCACATCTCACGGTTGCCACCAATGTCACCGGTAGCAAGGACAACACCCTTGGTGCCGTTGTACTGTACATAACCTTCCTCGGTGTCGCAGATGCAGCCAATTACACGGTCGCCCTCTTTGACAAGCTGAACAGCGGGAGAATTGAACATGAACTCAGCGCCATTGGCGACAGCGTCCTTGTAGCAAAGCTCTGCGCCGCAGAAACCGGCAGACTCAAGGCCCTGGCCGCCCATAACCATATGGTAACCGGGCTGCTCTGCATATACGTCGTCATGGCTGTAGAAAGCGCCTACCATAACAAAAGCGCCTACGGCCTCGGCCTTGTCGAGAAGCCAGTTGGAGGCTTCCTCGGAGTCATTGAAGAACTTGGAGATAAGATCTTCGTTTGCACGGCTTGCGCATTGAGCAATCCAGTGCTGCTTGGCGTTAACCTTGTCAACAACGCAACCCTCGAGCTTGTCCATATAGCGGCTCTTGATGGCGCCAAAACCGCCGCCACGGCCGTTCCACTTCTCGGACTTCTCAACGCAAATAACCTTTGCACCGTTCTCAGCTGCAGAACATGCGCAGGCACATCCTGCGATACCGGCACCAATGATCAGAACCTCGGTCTCAACGGTCTTTACAATGTCGGTAATGGGTTCGGGAGCAATCTCCCAAGGATGTGCGGCAGCAAACGGTTCCTCGGCCTGAGCGGCAACGGGGGCAACAGCACCGGCGGCTACGGCACCTGCAGCAAGAGCTGACCCGGCAATAAAGCTTCTACGCGAAACTGACATTAGAGCTCCTTTCGGTTAGTCAGAAACACCCCTTTCAGTGTTTCTTGGCCTATACTATACATTTTTGTCTTATGAACTGTCAATAAACCATAAAACAATAAAGCAAAAGGGATTACGAGATGAACTGAACATCTCGTAATCCCCTGCTCTGTGCTGCACATACATCCTTCTGTCTTGTGGGGTAAACAGAAGGATGTATGTGCTTGGAGGGATTAAGCCTGTGCTTGCTCGAGAATGTCGGCCATAGCGGTGAAGATAGCCTTGGAGGTTACGGATGCGCCGGAGACGCCGTCTACGCCCTCAATGCCCTGAGCCTCAACAATGAGAGCCGGGAGCTTCTCGATAGCCTTGGAGCCAATGCCCATGGTTTCGCCGTTTGCGCCAACCTCAACGCTTACAATCTTGCCGCCTTCAATGGTAACAGTGAGCGGCACCTTGCCGCCAATGCCCTTGCCGGTTGCCTCATAGACGCCGTCCTTGAATCCGCCGGCTGCTTCCTCGGGAACATCGCCGTCAACATCGCCCTGGATGGTAGGAGGCATTTCGGCCTTGATGTCGTCCACACCGGCGAGAATCTGACCAAGCAGGTAGCCCCAGGTGAGGCAGCGGCCGTTGGAGTTACCGGCCATATTGATGGGATAGTCAACCGCATAGAGATCGCCAGAAGCATTGCCGGTTGCATAGAGGCCGGGGATGATCTGGCGGTCCTTGGTGAGAACCTGCATCTTGTTGTTGATCTCAAGACCGCCCACGATGGCGAGAAGAGCCACGCCAACCTTGGCAGCATAGAACGGAGGCTCAACAACAGGGAACAGGAAGTCGGCCTGCTTATGGAAGTCAGTGTCAACACCCTGAGCAACAAGCTCGTTGTAGCGGTCAACGCTCTCCTGGAGGCCAACCGGGTCAACATTGATAAGCTTGGCAAGCTCAAGAAGGGTATCGGCCTTGTATGCGGTACCATTATCAGCTGCAATAGCGCTGTCAACAATGGAAGTTACATCCTCAGGCTTAAACGGGTCGCCTACTTCGCCGCCCATGGAATCCCAGAACATACCGCCGCCCACGCCGTTCTCGAGGGTTTTGACGTTCTGCTCGCCGTAGTTGGCATCAAAAATTGACCAGGCCATGTTGTCGGTCTGACGCATAACGTTCATGGACTTGCCCTGTACCCAGGTGCCCTCGTTGCAGAAACGCTGGCCTTCCTTGTTTACGAACATGAAGGCGCCATGGAACATGCAGCCTGCCTGAGGATGGAGCATAAGCGGGAAGTCGCCGCCCTGAACTGCAGCGCCGGCCCAAAGGCCCATCTTAATGCCGTCACCGGTTGAATAACCGGCAGGGCTGTTCTGGTTCTCAAGGCAATGACGGACAATAGGTTCGCAGTAATAGTCAACCATTTCCTGATCCATGTCAATACCGCCGGTTGCGATAATAACACCCTTGGTTCCGCGGTAATACACATAGTCGCCGTCTTCATTGAGTGCAACAACACCGTCTACACGACCCTGGTTATCCTTAACAAGCTGCTGAGCGCAGGTGTAGAAGTCATAGGTTGCGCAAACGCCGCCGTGCTTCTCGGCATCCTGAGAGTCAACATAAAGAATGCTGGTTGCTACAAAGTAGCTGCACTCGGCCGGGAACTTGGGGGTGTCGGCCGTACGATGGAACTGATGATACGAGAAGCTCTCGGGGATGATAGCATTGGGAGCATAAGCACGGAAGGAGTCCGGGAAAACGCCATACTCGGCAGCCTTATCAATGAGCCAGTTACCGGCTTCGCCACTCCTGTTGAACCACTGTGAAACGAGGGATTCCTTAACACGGCTTGCGCAGGTGCGAATCCAGCGATGCTGAGCTTCTTCGATGTTAACGGTAAGGTCTTGGCCAATCTTCTCGCCATACTCTTTGGTGAACTTGGTGTTGCAGAGGCCAATACCGCCGCCGCGGCCCTGAACGGTACCGAGCTTCTCGATAACAATAACATTGAGACCGTTATCAACGCAAGAAGCAGCAGCTGCGCAACCTGAGTTACCGGCGCCAATAATTACAACGTCGGCTTCCTTGGTCTCGACGCAGTCAGCCTCGGTCATAGGAGCGGGAGCGGTAAAGAAGCTCGGGTCCTGCTTGTAGTAACGGGGACCGCTTGTGTTAATACCGTTTTGCTCACTTGTTGCAGCAAATTTCATATCTTCGTCAGTACCGGAACCGGCAGCAAATGCGGTTGCGGCTGAACCTGCCAGAGCTGCGCCTGCGAGCATGGCAGAACCGGCAATAAAGCTTCTGCGTGAGAAATCAAACGACATGTGAAATCCTCCTTAATTGGACAACCCAACAAGAGGTGCAGAACAAGCCTGCACCGTACAGATGAAATCATAAAATACCAAGCAGGTTCATTGCAATGAACCTGTGACGAACGCCATATGAACCGTTTTGAAAAATATAGTTCCCAAAGGTATGAAAAACCAGTAAAAGCCTTACTTCCAGCTATGCGAGATTACAATCAAAGAATCCTCAGAGCTAAAGATTACTGTGTCGTCTTTGTTAGGATTCAAGACAATCTCGTATTGGCTGCCTTTGGTATGCTTACGGCAACCTATGACAATTTCGTCAAAACGTGCAACAGATGCGCTTACATCATAAAAACTCACCGGCTCATTGCGTTTGACATAGCGCAAAGCCGGCTTCATATAGATGGCCGAACCCTCTTTGTCGAGAAGGTCGGCGAGAATGGCACGCTTATGTCGTTCGTCGGCGATTTGTGCCATGATGAGGGCGTTAATTTTGTCGCTCGTGATAAAGTCGGTCATATAAGACACCTGCGCAAGGCCCTGGTTGTGAGCATCACGCATCTCAACGGCTACCGTGAACATCGACGCGCCGGCGGAGGCAATATCATGGAGGCGGAGCTGGAGCATGAGTGCGCGTGCGTCTGATTCTTCATTGGAGCGCGACCTGTCGGCAAGAATGATGATACTTTGCGGACGGTTGTGCATCAGATCTTCGAGAACACCTTTTCCAAACACATCGCACTCTTTGAGTTCAACGGTAATATTGTCGAGCGTTTCCGAACCAATGAGGTCTTCTATGCGAACGCTCCCGGGAGCAGCCGCAATGACCATGGTTGAACCGTACGGGGAATGGGAATCTGCATCATGTACCATAAGTGGGAGCAGCTCGTCGCTCCCCAAGACAAGCATTCTTCGCGGAGAAACCCATGGCTCCTGCATATCGGCCCACAGGTCTTCATGAAGCACGGGCTTCTCGAGCACGGTCTTTTTGGGAGCATCTTTGCGGACAATCAGTATGAGCTGGTCAGCCGCTCTGATGGTGTAGTCAACCGGCGGGTTTACCATGGGCACTCCATCGTTTACCACGCCAATTGCCGTCTCGTAAGAAAGCCGGGCATTGAGATCGGGAATGGTATAGCCAATAGAGGCATCTATGCTGGCTACTCTCAGCTCGGTCCCCGCAAAGTTAAGGAGCTCAACAAAGACCTGGAGCATACCCGGTTGGAGCGCTGACTGCACCATAAGCCTCGAAACGAGCTTCTTTGAAAACACCACCTCAGCCCGCTTACCACCGGCGATGGTTGCGGGACGTACGTTTTCTTCATTATGGATAACCGCCGTTACATAGGCCTCGGTATTACCGGCCTTTGCGAGCAAGTGCGAGCATGCAAGCAGGGCTTTGATGGTCATAAAGTCATCATCAAGCTCAATAATCACTGATTTGCAGGTGCCGAGAGAACATACCTGAATATCTTCTGCCTGGTCAAGCTTGCCGGTGCGGCACACAATGCGAACACCCGGCCAGTTGGAAACACGCTTCGCAATACGCTCTTCCATGTCTACCTTGTCATGGTCTGCCATAACCACAATGGGAGCGTTATGTCCGCGCTTATTGGCCATAACCAGCTCTTCTATAATGCCCAGTACACCCTCGTTAAAGCCGAGAATAACAATATGCCCTTCTTCAAGTACGAGCGACCTGCCCTTGCGAAGCCTGTCAATTTTGCCGCGAATGCCCTGGTTAATAAGGGCAATGAGGGCACTCGTAACAAACATGCCGGTGAGCGTTACCACAAGCATGAGCACAATATAGGTATTGCTGCCGGTATCTTTGCCAAGAGCACCGGTTGAGAGCACATGCATAAGCCCAAGCCACATCTCTTCAAAGGGCGAGGTATGTGTCCCGTCAGACCCGCCTATTGCTGCACTGATGAACCCAACTACAACAACAACCACAAGCGAAACCAAAAAGAGCATGAAGATGAGCGAAATAACTCCGCGCGACATATAGTTGTCGAATGCATATGATATGCGCTCTCTCAATGTTGGCCCGGACTTCTTGCTCATATATACTCCCTTATACCGTCAGAATCCTTGAAGGAGTAAGTTTAGCACATCTCCGTGTCATAAAACACGGCTCAGCGTAAGCCGGCCAAGCTTGTTGTTGGGTTATTACCAATTGTTTGTGTGAAGAGTTGGTAATCTAAAGTAGCCTTGCCAGGGCATGTTGGAGTAGTCATATATGGCGACTTCTTTTTTGGTTTCGTCGGTGCTGTTAGACCCTCTGGGACCACGGGCTTCTACTGCCAGACCGTTTCCCAGATAGATGCCGGTGTGATTGTTGTAGTATCCATAATCGTAGTAGAGAATATCACCGGTTTGCAAGCCGCTTAAACCACTGTGCCAGTAAGCGCCAACTTCATGTGTCATGATCTTGGTCCAGTCTATGCCGTCTCCGCTGTAGGTACCAAGGTCGCAGTACCTCCACTCCAGCGGGTCAGACTTAATAAAGTCGCCATAGCCGCAGAACGTAAGCGACAATCCTACAAGACCGGCGCAACTGATGGTATATGGCCAGGTATGCCCATAGCCAATGTAATCATTATTTGCGATATTAATTGCCGTCTGAATAAAGTCTACATTCCAATAGTTGTAAGCGCTATGGCCCCACAGCCAGTTCCCTCTAAATTCCTGAGACTTCGCGGATATCCAGTCTGAGCGAGATACCGAGTACCAAATGGTTTCAACATAGGCGCCATCGATATACACATCTGCAACGCATTCTCCGGGATACAAAAGCTGTTCCAACGGAATTGTTACCGACCAATTGCCATTTGGCTGCTTTGACATAGCATACCAGGCAAGATCATTCTGGCCATTCCTTATTGTCCAGGTAGCAACCCTCACATCATTATTATCAGAGGCATCAAGGCCAACAGATATCATATATTTTGAAGGATCATGGGGAGTTGATGTCCATGAATGCAGCAGCGCTCCGCTGTCTGCAAACATACAGGTGTTGTTATCTATAACATGATTTCCGGTAAGCATAGCTCCTGTAGTATCGAAATAATATGTTTTGTTGCGTATTGTCTTCCAACCAGTGGCCATGCTGCCGTTTTTGTTAAAGTAATACCAGGTATTGTTTATTTTTTGCCAACCGGTGGCCATGCTGCCGTCACTTTTAAGATAATAGGTATAGTCCTGCTCGATATACCAGCCGGTAGCCATCTTGCCGTTATCGTTAAAGTAATACCAAGTGCTATTGATCTTCTTCCAACCGGTAGCCATTTTACCGCTTGACAGAAGGTAATACCGGGAACCGTTCGCTTCATGCCAGCCGGTAAGCATAGCGCCGGTATAGGAGTCGAGATAATACCAAAACCCGCCAAGCTGCTTCCACCCGGTAGCCATACTGCCGCTATTGTTAAAGTAATACCAAATACCGTCAATCTTTTGCCAGCAGGTAACCATCCTGCCGTCTGTATTAAGGTAATAAACCGGACCGCCCAGAGTCAGCCATCCGGTATGCATTTCTCCGTCGCCATTAAAGTAGTACCAAATACCATCAATCTTTTTCCAGCCTGTAACCATTTTGCCGTTTGCATTGCAAAAGTAAGTACCGTCGATCCATCCGGTGAGCATTCTGCCATCAGCATCAAGATAGTAAGTACCGCTCCCGATTCTGTTCCATCCCGTCATCATGCGGCCATCTGAAGGGCTAAAGTAGTACCACATACCGCCTAGCTCCTGCCAACCCGTCATCACACGCCCACCCGATGGGTGCAGGTAGTAGCAAGAGCCGTCAATTTCTTGGAAGCCGGTAAGCATTTTGCCGTCCGCGTCACAAAAGTAGCTTTTATTATTCCAGGTTATCCAGCCCGTTTGTTTAATGCCTTCATTGTTATAGTAATACCAGATGCCGCTCTCTTTTTGCCAACCGGTTTTAATGGGCTGTGCCGGAACTTCGGTTTTGGTAGTTTCGGTACTTTCGGTGCTTTCAGTATTTTCGTTTGTTGTGTCAGAAGAAGATGACTTGTCCTTTACCGAGTCTTCGGTTTTATCCGAAGAAGGCAAAGAATCTGCGCTTACCGTTTTGTTTTTGCCCGAAGTCTGGGCGAGTGTCTTTTCTTTTTCTGCGACAGGTTCTGCAACAGGTTCATCTGCCGGGTCTTGTGTTTCTTTGGGTGTTTGGGTTTGTTCCGGTGCCGGGACTTCTTCCTGCGGCGTGACTGAGTCTTCTGCAAGGGATTCTGTTTGTTCAGTATCAGACAACTGTTCTTCAGAGTTTTCGGAAGCAAGATTGGTTTCTTCGGGAAGCGCCGGCTGCTCCTCAGGAGTTGCATCTGATTCATCAATATCTGAAGACTCGCTGTCTAAGGCATCCGTCTGCCCCTGCTCGTCGAGAAGGTTATCCTCTGTGACCGGGTTATCTTCTGTAAGAAGGCTGTCATCTGTAGTAAGGTCATCCTCTGTCGTAAGGTTATCTTCTGTAACAGGGTCATCCTCTATGTCCAGATCACTTTCTGTGGCAAGCGTTTCTTCCGAATCCATATCCGAGCTGGTGCTGTCGCTGTCTTCATCGATAGGCTCATCTTGGTTTTGTATATCTTCGGGTTCAAGATCAGCATCTTCTTCGTTGGCTTCCTGAGACAAAATATCGTTCTCGGTATCATCGGCCGGCTCGGGCGTGTCTTCCGGTATTTCATCTAAGGTATTCTCGTCATCTTGTAAAGACGTAGCGTCATCAGAAAGTTCTTCCTGTGTATCGACAGCATCTTCTTCTGTGTCTGTTGCTATGGACTCATCATCAGAGGTGTTCTCGACATCGGTATCTTCGTTGACAGAGACGTCCTTGGTGTTTTCGGGGTCCTCAGTATTTCCGGGGTCTTCGGTGACTTCAATGTTTTCAGGGTCTTCGGTATCCTCAGTGTCCTCAGGGTCTTCGAGGTCTTCGTCTGCAAAATCATATTCCTGCACGTCAGAGACAGTCTCTTGCTCTTCATTTTCAAGAAGTGCTTCCTGAGAGTTGTCTTCTGCTTCCTCGTCAGAATTTTCCCCGGCATCGGGCGTTTGAGCATTATCATCCTCAGAGGGCGTCTCGGCGACTTCTTGTGGCTCTTCGTTCGGCACAGCAGCTTCTGTATTGGTAGGCATGTCCTCACACTCAGAATCCTCTGCTGCCTCAGATATCGGGTCGCTCAGTTCTCCTGCTAATTCTTGAGCTTCATCTGCCAGACCGTATGCATGCATCATAGAAAACGCTATAACCGCGCTTACAACTGCCGCGATGAGCTTTTTCGCACGCATAGGCCCTCCTTTGGTTTGGACACGAGAAATTAGATTATAATCACAAATGCACATAAGTACCACACAATCACAATGTCATGACGCAAAACTCATTGTTTTACAGACAGAAGACAAACCTCCAATTTAAAGCGCAAGAACATCTTCATACAGTAATATGCATGAGACACGAAAAAAGTTTCAACAAATCGTCTTGCGCACGAGAATCGGTCTTTTAGCGCTCAATTAATCCAATTAATTGAGCACATTTATTGCATAATTGATTTTTACGAGAAACCCCCGCGCTTCCGACCTGGGCGTTCTTTTTTTCAAGTATATCTGGTGCGATGCAGGTACTTCATTAATTGGATTAATTGAGCAACATAAGACCGATTCTCGTGCGCAAGGGAAATCTTTGGCCAGTCTCCCGTAAATCGCTACTGATGCTACTTGAATTCGTTGTACTTTTTAGCCAGGTCTTGTTTGTTTTCTACATTGCAATTTATAGAGAAAGGGCTATATTTAGTGTGAGGTATGGATAGTGGGAGAATATGAGAACCTCAGGCATTGCGGGGGTTGGTTTTAACAGAAAGGGCTGAACATGGCAGCAATTACCAGAAGGACTTTTGTAACTTCAGCAGCACTTGCGGGTGCTTGCGCTTATGGTACCGCTGTAACTTCTGCGTATGCAGAAGGCGGACTGATTGCGTCGCTTCTTGGTGGAGGACCAGCTTCTCAGGATAACGCAAGCTCAGACACCGGGACACAGGATGCTGCTTGGACCATGCCTGATTGGAGCGGATATTCAGAAAAAGAGATTGCTGCCATTGCGGTTGATGCGTTGTTCAAGCGTGATTTTGAGACGTATCTTTCGCTTTGCGCCGTAGATGATTATCTTGACAGCATGATTGCGTTGCTCACACCTATTGGCCAGCTGAGAGAAGATGCCTGGTTAGACTGGGAAGAGGAGTGGAAAGCAACTGCCGTACGTCCCAAAGGGCTCGTACGCACACTTATGGCTGTACGGTTACGTGCACTTTACGCTGCAGATATTATGCGATTCTTGGCTACTGTTGCCGCAGACGCAGCCGGAGCAGATGTCAGATCAATACCGCTTCGCACAGAAAAAGATGCAGACGGGAATGAGGGAATGAGGCTCTCCCTAGATGACTTTCCGGCAAATGTTAACCAACAACTCGTCAATATGAACAATGCCCTTGAGGCGCTCGACTTGTCACAATACGAGGTTATGGAGGTTTACCAGTGCAATGACCTGGAAACCGCACTTAACCTCAATTGGCTGGATCAAGTATACTGGCCTGGATTTGCACTGGGGAGCCAAATCGCAGCGGCTTTTGACCCGGAGACCCGCTATGACATGCGCATATTTTGCATAACTGTAGGACAAGGCGGACAAGAACTTCTGCGCTTTTTAATCCCACTTTGCCGTTATGGTAATACCTGGCAGATTCAGCGCCCCTTGCCATATGAGTGCCCAAATGTGCTGTTTTGGTACATGTATGATGACGATGAACACTCTGGTGTAGGCGCTTATCTCTCGTGCGAACTCCCGCAGGTTAATTACGAACCGTATGTTCCGCCAAAAGACACCCCATTCGCCAGTGTAGAAGACGCGAGCCTCGCACTATTGAGCGCTTTGGATTTAGAAACCGGAACCGGCAGCCGGCCAAACTCGACTGAGCAGACATTCAGACGGCTGTTCTGTGGTGATGCATACATGCAGTCTGTTGACCTGGCAAATATGTACAATGGCTCAACAACGCTTAAAAGGCTTCGAACAGAATTTGTGGACACTGGGACCGTTGGATTATCTCTAAACTCATCGGGTACGTTCTTTCCAGTTACAGCTAAGGGGTACCGCACACTTTCAAGCTATATGGCTGCAAACAAGTTTGGGGCATACCAGCTCATTGCGTTCATCTACAGGATCGCGCGAATACACTTCTTAGAGTATGCAAGAGGGGTTTATTCTGACTTCATGTTACAGCTCATCGATGTATTCTCGCCAATACCCACCACGGCAAATCCTGCGAATGCGCTAGGTTCCATACTAAATGGTGCGACAGCGGAACAGGCCGAGGAAATGCGCATAAAAATAGCTAATGGATTCTCGTTTGAAGCTATTGCAGAACTTTGGCACTGTTTGAACGAGGGACTTGCTTTGTTTGGTGAGCCGGTAGCTGTGTATACCACTCATGATGGCACGGCAACGGAGACCATGGCTGACCTCGAGTCATATGTAGGCGGTCCATCGCAGGAACGCCAAATTCTCTTCTGTAACAATGAAACCGGCATCTGGCAAAACCTCAACTTTGCGCTTACAAGCTGCGAAGATGGATACAGGGTTTCTGACATCCACTATTATTCTGTCATGACAGACTGGCTACCGGTAATGTATATGCAAAAAGGAATATCGGCTTTTCAAGATATAGATCCAAACGAACTATATGCCACATTCCAAGAATCCATTGACCCGGGAGGCGTAAGCGACCTCCTCATGCTCAACGGCTACGCCTAATACGTTACTTAGCCCAAAAGCCAATCATTGGAGTCTTCGTAGATATAGGGAAGATTGTTGTCGATGCAGTACTGGCGTGCATAGCTGTTATGCTCTACAACAACTTCTTTGAGCGATTCGCAGTCATAAAACGCGTAGTCCCCAATGCTGCTTACCGTAGCGGGGATGGTAACGCTGGTAAGGTTATAGGCGCTTGCGAACGCAAAGTTGTCTATGGTGGTAACGCTCTCGGGGATCACAATTTCTGTACATGCGCACCCATAAAATGCGCTGTATCCAATTGATTCCAAGCTTGACGGGAGCGTTACATAATACAGGCTTGAGCATCCCTCGAATACGCCTTCTGGCAGTTCTGTAATAACCTCCGGGATGGCAACTGCATAAAGTGACGAGCAGTACTCAAATGCATATTTCCCAATACCGGTCACGCTGCTTGGAATCACTACTTCCTCGAGATACGTACACTCGGCAAATGCGCTGTCCCCAATATAGGTTACCGTGCTGGGGAGTTCGATACTCGTGAGCTTGGTACAATTGGCAAACGCGCAGTCACCGATAATCTTAATACCCTCGGGTAAAACATGGCTGGTACCCACTTCCCTGCCTGCAGGGAAGCAAACCAGACTCTTCTCGATCTTGTTAAAGAGGACACCGTCTATGGTTGCAAATACCGGGTGATCTGCCGTAACTATAAACCCAAGCAAAGAGGTGCAGCCAATAAATGCCGCATCGCCTATCTCGGTCACGCTGTCAGGGATCGAGATAAATTGTAAATCCGGACACCATGCGAATGCTCTTGCACCAATGCTGGTAACACCTTTGGGAATGGTAACCTCGGTAAGCGAAGTGCAGCGCGCAAACATGTTTTCGCTGATAGCCGTAAGGCCATCAGGTAAATAAACATTGCTTAAAGAATCGCAGTACGAGAATACCGCGATGCCCATTTGTTCAACTGCCTGGGGAATCGTAATGCTTGTAAGCGAGTCACAGTCGCTAAACGCATAATCACCTATACTTGTTACGCCTTCAGGCAGTACAATGTAACTGAGATTAATACAATAATTAAACGCGGAGTAGTCAATTGACGTAATACTCTGGGGAATCTCGACTGTCGTAAGATTGGTACAATAGGCAAAAAGACCATAAGGGATTGAATCCATACCCTCCGGCAGAGAAATACGCGTGATGCCGCTGCCTCTAAAAGCACCTGCTCCAATACTGATTATGCTTTGGGGGATTTCGAGCTGTGTAATGTTAGAACACCAGGCAAAGGCCTCCTCACCAATCTCTTGCAGGGTTGAAGGCAGCGTTAGATAATCAAGCCTATTACAGCCGTCAAATGCATGCGCACCAATGCTCAGAGTACCTTCCTGCAGGCCTATACCTTCAAGATGCGTGTTTTGGCTAAAAGCATAGTCTCCTATAGCCTCGATGCCCAAGGGTACGGTATACCATGCATTACTATAGGAATAAGGATAACTGACCAGGGTTTTTGTGGACTTCTCGAACAAAACACCATCTTTAACAGCATAGGTAGGGTTATCTGCGGTAACATAAATCTCGGTCAGAGACGGGCAGCATCTAAAGGGGTTCGCTCCCATGGATGCAAGAGAATCAGGGAGTGCGATTTTGGTTAAGCCGCTGCTCTCAAAAGCGCCGTTGCCAATATAGGTAACTCCCTGTGGAAGGTTAATCTCAGTAAGAGAAGAGCATAAGAGAAAAGCTTCTTCTCCAATCGAAATCAAACTGTCAGGCAAGGTAATCTGGGCAAGGTTATAGCTGTACTCAAATGCATAGTCGCCTATAGCGGTAACACCATTGGGAATAACTACGCTTTTGAGGTTAAAGAAATCAGAAAACGAATATGCTCCGAGGGACGTGACCTGCTTGCCATCAAGTGTTTGCGGGATTACAAGATCGATGCCGGTCTCATCAAGACTGGCAAGGTTTTTCCCCTGATAAGACGTAATTTCCACCGTGCCGTCATCAAGCAAGATATAGTTGTAATCACCGTCAGAGTAAACAACGGGAGTTTGTGAGTCATCGCCCCAGGCAACACCCACACAACAACATACCAAAATACAAACACAAATCCCCACAACAATCATTCGCATAACAGACCTCATGCTCATACCTCCCCACTTTATTTGAGAGTAACCTTTTCTTCTGTGTCAAATTATACCAGAAAGAACGTAAGGTATATCAAAACCATAATCACTGAGGTACTCGTTCGTATTAGTGAATATTGTTAAAAGCGCCAATATGACATAATTAAAGAGAAACACGGGCTTCTCGGCCAGAGGCTGATGGCAAAAAGGTGACGATTCGTTGTCTCAAAGCCAGAATCTTTCCTCTCGGACAGGTGCAAATGGCAAAAAGGTGACAATACGTTGTCAATTGTCAGGAGTCTAACACTTGTTTTAACTATGTAATGAGCTATTATCAGGCATTTTATTGATTGTTATTAAAATGATATTCAGTTTTGCACTCACTTCAGACAACGAATCCTCACCTTTTTGCCATTTGACATCGCTCCAACGGCATTTATAAACCCAAGAGACAACGGATCGTCACCTTTTTGCCATCAAGCCCTTTCCAAAAAGCCCCTGTCTCCCTTTTTGGGCAACGGATCATCACTTTTTTGCCATTTAGCTCCGGACGAGAAGCCCGCGCTTGTCTTGTGGACAACGGGTCGTCACCTTTTTGCCATTGGCACTTGTCCAAAAACCCTGCTTATTTAAGCAGAGCAGATATATGGAGGAATATGTGAAGCAAAAGACAACGCGAGAACCTTGCGGGGGATTCCTTATACTCTACCTGTTACGATATTATGTGGTTGAGGAGCGTTTGTTATGTCTTTGAGATCGAGTGTTGCTATTGGCGCCTGCAAGGCTAGTCACCGTTTGATGCGTTTGATGGGACGTACTGCGCGGGCGTTGCCGGGAAAGATTGCTCTTACTATTGACCCGGAACTTATTGCGGAGCTCGCCCAGGATTACAAAACTATTGTTATTACCGGCACCAACGGTAAAACTACCACAACGCATATTATCCAGCAGGCGGTTATTAATACGTTTGGCAGCGCTGCATATGATCCATCCTCAACGAACCTCGCCCAGGGTATCGCGACAACCCTCTGCCTTAACAGCACAGTGAGCGGCGAGCATCAAAGCGAATGGGCAGTTATTGAGAGCGACGAAGGCGCAACCAAGCGCATTTTACCTGCCATGAAACCAAAGGTTATGGTTGTCACTAATCTTTACCGCGACCAGGTAGACCGCTACAAAACATGGACTACCGCCCGCGATTATATTATTGAAGCTGCCAAAAGCTCCCCCGATACCATACTTGTGCTTGACGCAGATTGCCAGGTTACCGCTTCTATTGCGGAGGCAGTCGATAACAAAGTGGTTTGGTTTGGTGTTGAATGCCCAGTGTATGAAGAGGGCATTGGCGACTATGACAAGCTCGTAACCTGCGTCAACTGTAACACTGAGCTTACCTTCACACATCGAACCTTTGCGCACCTGGGCGTTTATACGTGCCCAAGCTGCGGACGCACACACCATAAGCCTGATATCGCCTGCACCAAAATTGAGAACCGCCGTGAAAAAAGCTGCACGCTCACCTTGCGCCTGGGCGGCCAGGTACATACGGTTGAGGCAAACATCCGCGCCGGATATGACGTATACAATGCGGTAGCTGCGGTAGCAGGCCTGCTTACTGCCGGTATGTCACAGGATGACGCATTCAAAGCGCTTTCGCACTTTACACACGCGGCGCATCGCTTTGAGATCTTTGATATTGACGGCACCAAGACCCGGTTGCTTCTCATGAAGAATACCGCCGGCTGCAATCAGCTCATTAATATGATCCGTTCAGAAAATGATCTTCCCAAGAATCTCGTATGTCTTTTAGGCGCCGAGATCATGGATGGTCTTACCACTGATTGGATTCAGGATGTCCAGTGGGAGCAAATCTGTACACCTGATACAAAGGTTATTGTGGGCGGTCCAAAGTATGAAGACATGCGCGACCGCCTGCTCAAAGCCGGAATTGCTCCGCAGAATATCCGCGTCCAAACAGACTATGCGGCTCTTGTACAAGATATCTCGGCAATAAAAGAGCCGGTCACCGTCATCGCAAACTGCTCGCCTATTGAGGCATTCCGTCTGGAGCTTGTAAAATCTTACAAACCTCAGGATTACTGGTCTGAGTAAACAGGATTCAGCTCGCGTGTAAGGAGAACCCATGGCAACACAAAGCCCTGCCCACTCTGCACAAAGTACCTCGGCCAAAAGAATACACCCGCTGCGTATCATAAGCATCATTGCTGTTATACTGTTGCTTTTATTCTGTGTTGTCTCGCTAGTGGTTGACTATCTCATTCTCTCGCAATCATTTACAAGAAGCTACGTTCCCAACAGGAGCACCATCACGCGATACGAGGACTTCTCGGACTCTTATGCACGCGAACCGCTCACCTTTATGAGCGGAGAAAACATGCTCCAAGGGTATCTCTACATGTCAAAAACAGGCGATACATCAACCGTAAAAGGACTCATAGTGTTTTGCCACGGCATTGGTTCCTGGCATCAGGACTATCTGGCGATACTCTTGAAATTGGTAGATGACGGATGGCTTGTGTTTGGCTATGACGCAACCGGCAGCGGAGAAAGTGAAGGTGCGACGGTTGGGAGCATGTCGCAATCCGCACTTGATGCCCATGCGGCTTTAAACTTTATTGAAGCTCAGGACCGCTTTGCTCAGATGCCTGTTTTTGTGATAGGACACAGCTGGGGAGGTTACGCAGCTGCAGCTGTTCTTAACTTTAATCACAATATTCAGGGAGTAGTGAGCCTCTCGGGCTACAGTGAACCCATGGGGATTATTATGGAGCAGGCCGTTAGCAGCATGGGCAGCCTTGTGCAGGTGGAATACCCGTTTATTTGGTGTGCAAACCGCTTTATTGCCGGTGATAAGTGCGATCTCTCGGCAGTGGCGGGAATTAACTCCTGCACCACGCCCGTGCTTGTGGTTCACGCAGCCCATGACAAGGTTATCTCGGCCACAGGAGCAGCTATTTATGCTCAGCAGAATCGCATTACCAACCCCAACGTGAGCTACTATCTCTTTACCGACGAAGGCCGGGACGGGCATAACTCGTATTTCATTTCTGAATCTGCCCATGCATACATTGTGCAAAAGCAAGAAGAACTTTATGCGCTTTGCGATGAGTACGATCCTGACCGTGACGGAGTGGCAAGCGATCCTGCCAAGCAGGCAGAATATGACACATTGCTTGATGAGTTTTATGCCGGTATCAATAAATCACAAGCCAATGTTCCCAACCCTGAGCTCATAAGCCTTCTCTGTGATTTCCTCAATTCCAATTTGTCATAATATCTGACAAAAGATCTCAGGAGTGTGCCAATGGGGACGGAGGTTTTTGACACAGAGGGAAACGGGTTGGGAATAACACAGAGGGACGGGGGATATGTGTGGTTTTGAGATAAAACATGCTGGTAATACAGCATGTTTTATCT
>JAFWFL010000060.1 GCA_017515595.1 Coriobacteriales bacterium | reverse complement strand
ATGTCGAGCCACTTTTTTGTCTGTTCGAATATTGGCAGATCCTTTTCCTCGTGTACATCGTCAAGCGCTTCGGCAAAGTATTTCTGATTATCGAACCAAAGTCCAATCAGTGCTTCGCCGTTGCTTGCCAACGTGATACCGCCGAGCGGCGATTCATAATGTGATACATATTCCATATTCTTTCCTCCCGTTATTTGCAGGCAGAACAGTAGAATCATTTCCGCCGTCTATTATACTGATGATGTATGAATAGTTCTATCGATAAAAACAGCCGGGACACCCTGACTTCTCTGTAAAGTCTCGTTCAACAGAATGTTACCCAGGTCAGCAAAGATACGAGCTGTGTCAAAAACCGTCCCTGACACAGTCAATAAAGAACGGCTAGCTGGATGAAAGGGGACAGCCGGCCGTTTTTGGTGTATATGGGTGAGGTGTAAGTTATGACGGGTGCTAGCATGATCAATTCTCAAAAGATTAAAAATACCTGGGCTTTTGCCGAGAAGCCCTCGTGTTTTTAACTCTTGTCATGCTAGCACCCGTCATAACTTGCATCTTCTCGTATTAAAGTTCGGCTTGTGCAATACTTTGCATACGAATTGCATAGTCTGTGAAAGGGGACGGAGGGGTTTCACATTTTATGCTGCCCGAGAGTAGAAGTACTCGTAGATCTCGTCGCGATACGTAGCTATTGATTCATCCGGATAGCTCTGGGGGAGTAGCTGGTACAGCTCGTCGCGGATGAGCGTTCTCACGACAGATTGTGTCTCGGGTTTCTCGGTCCAGCGCACCATTTGAGCCAGCCGCTCTTGGATTTTGTCTACAAGATCGCGCGAAAGCTGCTTGATCTGCTCTATCTCGCTCTTGGTGAGGGAATCTTTGTAAAGCATATCGAACACAGCGAGCTGGCGCTCATTGGTAAAGCCCTCGCGGACATAGCGCTTTTGTTCATCATCAAGATCTTCCGAGAGCTTCATGAGCGCTTCGAAGGTTGCCTCAATGCTTGCCCGGTCTTGCTCTGCATTGTACTCGTTAATGATCTTTTGGTATCGTTCATAGAAATCAGATCTTGTGGGATTATCGCGCAGTGCTTTTATAAGTCTGTCTTCTATCACATCGCGCAGCTCTCCCACGAGGAGATTCTTTTGCTTGACCTTCTGAAACTCGCGATGCAGTAGATCAAAATCGATATTCGAAATGTCAAAACGGGCAGTTCCTTTATTATCAGCCACCTGAACTTCAATATGCTCGTCTATGATTTGTTGCAGCTTTACCATAATGTCAGTGGTATCGGCCGTATCGCGACGTTTGGCGAGCTGTTTGTAGATAGCATCAATGGCATCGCGCTTGGCCCACGCTTTGCCGTTAACATTGTCTTTCTCGGCAAACTTGAAGAGTTTAAATAGCTCGCGGGCCATAATGCCAAAGCGCTTGCGGGTTTCGTCGTCTGTGCTTACGGCATTAGCTCCATCTTTTATTTTGGCAACCCGGTCGAATTCGCTTGCGTTCATCAATTCAGAAAGCACAAAGCCGCAACCGTTTAAAAATGTTTCGATCTCAGCCAGAAGATCATAAATGCGTGCAATGAGCTTTTCTTTGTCAAGAACAGGTTCATCTCCACGCCCCTTGCCCGGATCGCGGGTGTAGTCTGCCAGTGCTTTACGCAATGCTTTTACGACGCCAATGTAATCCACAATAAGCCCGTTGCTTTTGCCTTCAGATACACGGTTGGCGCGCGCGATTGCCTGCATGAGTGTATGTGCTTTCATGGGTTTGTCAAAGTACATAACACCAAGCGGTTTCACATCAAAGCCGGTAAGCCACATCGCACATACAAATACAACACGGAAGGGGTTCTCGGCATCACGGAACTCCTTGTCAAGCTCACGTGTAACCATCTTTTTACGGTGTGGCGCAATATCGATTCCCCACTTGGCAAACGTTGAAATCTCGTTTTGCTCCTCGCTTACCACAACCGCCATCTCGGTTTTGCGCATCCAGTCAATCTTGCGCTGGCGTTCTTGCGCTTCCTGCTGGGTATCGTGCTTAAGTGCGGCTTCCTGTACAGTGATTTCTTCTGCCCAGTACTTTTGCACCAGGTCATACATGCGGGCTGTGGTTACCTTGTCTACGCTGATGAACATAGCCTTGCCGCACTCCCAGATACCCGTGTAGTGCTTAACAAAATCACGTGCTATTTCATCGAGACGTTTCTCAGAGGTAATGATATGGTACTCGCGTGCAAGGTCCCGTTCGAGCTTTTCGCGCTGATCCTCATCGATATCAGCAGCTTCCACCGCCTCAGCGAGTTCGTCATTAATCTCAGGGTTTTCGATGCCGAGAAGATCGCTGCGGTTCTCATAGAAAAGCGGTACCGTCGCACCGTCTTCAACAGCGGTCGCGAAGTCATAGACCGAGATATACCCGCCAAAGGTGCGTTCAGTAATGTTGTCATAAGAGAAGAGCGGCGTCCCGGTAAAACCAATACGTGAGGCAGTGGGAAGCATGCGCACCATATTGGCGGCAAGTGTGCCGTTATTGGTCCGGTGTGCTTCATCCGAGAGGATCACGATGTCATGATCAGGTGTAATAGGCGCAGCAGCCGCATCATTGAACTTGTGGATAAGAGTGAACACAAAGCTCGGGTTTCCCTCAAGCCTCGTATGCAGGTCTTTACCGCTTTTTGCGATATACTGCCGTGGGTCAGTACTGCCCAAAAGGCCGCACCCGGCAAAGGTTCCTGCAATTTGCGTGTTCAGCTCTTCTCGGTCAGTCACTACAACAAAAGTGGGAGAGCCCGCGAAAGTGCGGCGAACCTTCTGCGCAAAGAATACCATTGAATAACTCTTGCCCGACCCTTGGGTATGCCAGAACACACCAAGCTTGCCTTCGCGCAGTTCACGGTTGCGATATGCCTCTATAGCTTGGTTTACGCCTAGGTATTGATGGTTACGAGCAAGAATCTTCGCGGTCTTTGCACCTGAGTGGTCAAACAGAATAAAGTTCTCGAACAAGTCCATAAACGTACGCTTGTTACACATGCCAATAAGCATGGTATCCAGGTCAATAGTACCTTCTTCGCCCTCCGAGAGGCGCTTCCACTCATGAAAGAACTCGTATTTTGACCCAAGTGTACCCACCTTTGCTTCGAGCCCATTTGAAAGCATGACAAAGGCGTTAAAGTGAAAGAGCTGTGGGATGGTATCCTGGTAGTCAGTGTAATTGCCTTCATAGGCACGGCGCACATCTTTGTCATGCCGTTTGAATTCAACAAAGAGCAGCGGAATACCGTTTACAAACCCCATAAGATCAGGACGCCTGTGATAAACCCCATCCGGACTGTGCACCCACATCTCTTCAACAGCAGTAAAGCGGTTGTACTCGGGGTGTTCAAAATCAAAGACTTGGGCGTATTCTATATAGGTGGTACCATCATCACGTTTGAGTTCCACAGGAATGCCGTCACGCAACATGAGATACTTTTTCTCATTGGTCTGTAAAAGGGAGTCTGTTGCCAGAACTGCGCAAAGCCGGTCAATAGCTTTTTCGCACGTATCCTCATCAAGCCATTCATTCAGTTCAAGAAGAGCATTTGAGAGGTATTGGCGCAACACGACCTCGCGCTGGCTCGTACGCCCAAGCGTACCATATTTGCCTAACGTCTCTGTATCAAAGGCATAAACAAGTTCCCACCCAAGCGACTGCAGACGGTTACCTGCAGGTTTTTGAACAGCTTCTTCCTCGGAGTAACGGCTTGGCATTACGCGCTCCTAAATCCTCGATTGTAAATCCTCAGGTGAAGGCAGGTACTTGGCAAAGTCACCCGGCAGAACATCGCCCAGGCGGTATTCGCTCACACCGATAGGCTGGTTAATATCTTGGAGTGAGTATTCTGCAACAACGTCGTTTTTCTCTTTGCAGAGCAAAAGGCCAATGGTTGGGTTGTCAGACTCACCTTTTAATTCACCGTCAATGGCCGAGACATAAAAGCTCAGCTTGCCCGTATATTCAGGTTTAAACGCTGTATTCTTAAGTTCAACAACCACATAGCAGTGAAGCTTAACGTTATAGAACAAAAGGTCGGGATAAAAGTCTTCACCACCAACAACAAGATGATACTGGCGTCCCATAAAGGCAAAACCGGTGCCCAGCTCAAGCAGCAGGTTGGTCACGTTTTGTACCATTTGTTCTTCGATTTCGTGCTCTTGCTGACTCTGACGGGCAGTGATGAAATCAAAGATATAAGGATCTTTGAGTGCCTGCTGGGCAAGCTCACTTTCTGGCTCCGGAAGCGTCCGAGAAAAGTTAGTGACCTTTCCGGCAAGTGCCTGGCGCTCGTAGAGATGTGTATCAATTTGATGCTCAAGCACAGCCCGTGACCAGCCATTGTCTATAGTTGTGGCAACATACCATCTACGCTCTTCGTCTGATTTGGTCTTATCGAGAAGATACATTATGTGACCCCATGGAATTCTGCAGCAACTGCTGCAGAATTCAGAATCCACTTCTCGTGCAAACTTTGCCATATACCACATACTTCGTTCTGAGAAACCTTTAATACCTGGGAACTCTTTACGAATATCTTTAGAAAGCGATTCGATAAATGAATTGCCGTACTCTGCGTTAGAATTTAAGATACTGCCAACATTCCAATACATCTTTATTACTTCAGACAAAGCGTTTTGAGCTACTTCTACCTGAGTTATTTTAATAAGCCCAATTATATCAGCAAGAGTTTGTTTGTATTCGCTTCTGTTTTCTAGCATAACAACTCCTTTCGAAATTCTGCAGCAGCTGCTGCAGAATTCGTTTACTCGCTTAATTGTGCAACAATTACTGCATTATTTGCTTGAATTTTGCAGACAGCGTCTGCAAAATTGGAGACATCAATCTCACTGGATATAAGCTTGGGTAGCAGGCGATCACGAGCTTTAATCAGCTGAACGATCTGTTTTCCTAAAGTATATGAATCTTTGAGGAAAGAAGAAGCGATCGATTCGAAGTCTCTTATCAATTGTTCATTTGGTATCACTACCAATAAACTATCAAATGATTGAAGTACTATCGTATCGAAGACCCCACCGGTAGCACGTGCTTTTAATTCTGCTACCTTTCCACATATCGTGTAGTAAAGAAAATACTGGTAATTTAAAGCGGAAAACTTCAATGCAAAGCATGATTGGTTCATCGCCATTGGTGTGCCTAATAAAACTGTATTCCCTACAGTTCCACGTGCGGTAAGTATTGTTGTCCCCTCTGGAAACAGCTTGCTATTGCAATTGTTCAAACCTTGCTCCGATATATGTTTGTTTGTGTCAAATGCCCAAATACTAGACGTACAATCACCTGGTGTAAAAAAGGGAATATCACCATCGTAATTTGCAGGATTTGAAGTTTTTGGTGTACCTCCGCTCATTATTGTAATACATTCCTTGAGATAAATTCTGTGCCATCCCTCCGGAACGCCATCGACAATCTTAACGTCCTCATGACCGGGGAAGCGGAGGTCGATGAACCATTCTTTGTAGAGGCGCTGGGCGGCTTCCTCCAGCAGCGCGATCTGCCTGCGGTTGTTTTCAATGAGGTTGTCATATGTGGTGAGGATATTGACTAGGCGTCGCTGTGAGTCTTTCGACTCATGAAACGAAAGCTCATATTCACGCATGGCCGATAGTAAAAGGTTTTTTTGAGCTGATCCGTTCGAGTTTCGTGCCATATCGGCTACGCAAGATAATAGCAAGTAGTATAGATATTTAGGTTCTACTAAATCCTTATTAGGTTTGACTACCGCTACGCTTTTTTGGAATGCGGTATTATATGTTTCAGGTTTATCAGTTGCAAATGCCATCCTACCAATTGTTCCACTATTTGTAATGACGGTATCGCCAGGCTCAAGCGCGACTCGCTTACGTACGCTGTCGCAATCGTCTTTAGTAATTTGTCTTGATTGCTCATAGTGGATAGAACCATCAAATACATCTTTGCAGCTGACAAAATAGTATCCAGAAGAGTTTTCGTTTTTACAGTCGCCGTGCTTTCCATCAGTAATCTGAACTGTTATATCCCGAAGTTTTATTGCTTTCATATCCCCAGCTCCTCAAAGTTGCGGGAGATGGTTGTCATGAGGTCGTTGCTCTCGGCTTGCAGGCGCTTTAGCTCAGCATGAATCTCGGCCATACGCTCGTGGAAGTCGACATCATCATCTTTTTGAGGCGCAACACCTACATGGGCACCGGGTGTTAGGCTCCAGTTTTTCTCTTCAATTTCTTGCAACGTGGCAATCTTACAGAGGCCGGGTACATTCGCATAAGTCCCTCCTCCAAATCGTTCGGTGAGCCAAACAGCTTCACCAATGATGGTTAGCGCAGTTTCAAGCACGGTGATCTTCTCATCCAACGCAGCACGGAGCTTTTTACGTTCGCGCTGATTAGCAGCTTCGACGTTCTTTTTTGCCTGTTCCTTACGCTTGTTGATATACATTGCCAGAGCTTCATGGGCAGAGGCAAACTTATCAAGCGAGGTTACACTCGCAAGTACATCTGCTGTATCGCCATCAGTTAGACCAGCCATGCCGCGAATCTCGGTACAGTATTCATCCAAAAGAGCGCTGTACTTCTCGGCTTCGCCACGGTAAAGCCATACAATAGCCGAGAGATTCTTGAGCTGCCAGGGGCTCCACTCGTTATGCGTGGTATCGACCTCGGTATGGTAGCTTTGCGCATCAATGAAGAGCACTTTATTGCGCAGCTCCTGGGGCTTGCCTTTATCCAAAAACCACAGCGTGCATGGCAGGCTCTTGGTATAAAAGAAGTTGTTTCCCACGTAAAGCATGACATCTACGTGTCCGCTTCTTATCAGTTTCTCGCGAAGAGCGCGGTCTTTGCCTGATGAATCAGTAGCCGAGCTCGCCATAACAAAGCCGGCACGTCCTGTGGGGTTAAGATAGCTGTAGAAGTAGTTTATCCACAGGTAATTGGCGTTACTGAACTCTTTTTGCTTGTTGATACCTGAGAGACCGAGCGGCATACGACCCGCATTGATAGCATCTTCGGACTTAACCTTGTCAACATTAAAGGGAGGGTTCGCTGCCACATAGTCACACTGACCATCAAGGGAATGCGCATCGTGATAGAACGTGTTGGCGCCATCACCAGAGAGGATACGCCCATTCATGCCATGCACAGCCATATTCATAAGGCAGAGCTTTGCGTTGTACTCGACCTTTTCCTGGCCATAGTACGTCATAAGATCAGCTGGGTTTCCTCCGTGTTCACGCACGTAATCGCTTGCTGAGACAAACATACCGCCCGAGCCACATGCGGGGTCAAGCATGACACCGCATGTGGGCTCAATGACGTTCATGATCATGCGTACAAGAGACTTAGGCGTAAAGAATACGCCGTCATCTGAGGCCACGGCAGGAGCAAACTTGCCAAGGAAGTACTCATAAATACGGCCAATAATATCGTCGCCATTCTCGTCAAGTGCCGGGTTATTGAAGATACGCAAAGTCTCATTGAGAAGGCTGTTACCCAGGTCAGTATAGTTACGAGGGAGTACACCGTTAAGCTGGGGATTCTGCTTCTCGATGGCTGCCATTGCATCATCAACGCGCTTGCCCAAGTTCTTCTCGGTTTCAGGAAGGTTTAAAAGGAAGTCGTAGCGGGATTCCTCGGGCAAATACATTGCTCCACGTGTTGCATAATCATCCGGTTCAATAGGAATCTGTCTGCCGGTTGTATGCGAGCGTTCAGCTTTAATCTGCTTGTCTGCCATCTTAAAACGTCCCCACGCATAGCGCAGGAATATAAGCCCGAGGACAGGCATACAGTATTGCTGGCTCGTAAGTTTTGAGTTGGCACGAAGGTTGTCCGCTGCTTCCCAAAGTTCCTTTTCAAGCTTCTGAATATCAGCCAATGTGGTTACCCCTTCCCGGATGGTCTAAAATCGCTGTATATTATATACAAACGAGCGGCTTTTGCAGCGTCACAAAACCCCATGATTTCATAGAGTGAAAGCGCCAAGACCGCTCTTGGTGTTGCCTTGTAAGCATTAAAGCTTAAAGAATTAAGCTTTAAATAAAAAGAACGGCCGGCTGGATGAAAGGGGACAGCCGGCCGTTCTTGGTGTATATGGGTGAGGTGTAAGTTATGACGGGTGCTAGCATGATCAATTCTCAAAAGATTAAAAATACCTGGGCTTTTGCCGAGAAGTCCTTGTGTTTTTAACTTTTGTCATGCTAGCACCCGTCATAACTTGCGCCTTGCTTTACTGATTAACCTTTCTGATCTATACCTGTTTTCTCAGCAACCTGAGTTTGTGTAAGATTTTGCTGGGCACGGGCATCAGCGATAGCACGCATAACAGCAAGTTCAGGCCGGACTTCTTCATAAGCCTGGATAAATTCAGGATCCTGCATCAATTCTGTTTTAAGCTTCTCGAGCGTAGCCATGCTGGTGTTCCTTTTTGGCCAAGATATATCTACCGGAGTTTAAACCGATTTTTCTCAAACTCCAGCAGTCCTTCATTACGCATCTTACAGAGTTCATTTGACATTGCGCTTCTGTCGACAGAAAGGTAGTCTGCAAGCTGCTGCCGGTTAAACGGGATAGTGATGTACGAACTGTTTTGCTTTTTTGCCTCTTCAGAAAGATACGAGATGAGTTTTTCTCTTGTTGTCCGCTTTGATATATGACCCAGCTTCTGAACCAGACTCCTGTTCTTTTCTGAAATGGCGAAGAAAAGGTTTTGTACAACCATGGTATGAAAGCGGCATGCAGAAGAACAGGTTGTAATTACACGTTTCACATCAAAGAAAAATATAGAGCTGTCTTCTACCGCAATGACGTCATTCAAGAGCATACCGCTTTCTGGTGCCACATATGCTTCGCCAAAAATCTCTCCGACTTCAATACGTCCGAGAATACTGCGATTTCCCCAGTAGTCATCTCTCTGAATATGGAGACTGCCCTCTGCAAGGACAAGGATATCACTCAGCCTTTCACCCTCCCGCAGTACGTATTCGCCCTTCTCGTATGTACGGAGTTTTGCTCCAAGGCAGGATAACATGGAAGTGATATCTTCATCGCCTACACCGGCAAACAGCTTTGCCCTCTTCAATACAGGAACAAAATCTTTCATAAAAAGAACCAATCTGTTGTAAATACAACCGAACCGTTTGATTCATCATACTATACTGATGATGTTGTGGTCAAAGGGAGGAGTCAATAAATGATTCGAAAAATCATCAAGATCGATGAAGAAAAGTGTAACGGCTGTGGACTGTGCGCCAACGCCTGCCATGAAGGTGCAATTGAAATCATACATGGCAAAGCTAAATTGGCACGGGAAAACTTTTGTGACGGCTTAGGTGACTGTTTGCCGGGATGTCCCACCGGTGCAATCACTTTTGAAGAGCGCGAGGCTCCTGAATATGACGAGATGGCAGTACATGAAGCAAAAGAAAGAAAGAAAATGAGCGAAATGAAACACATGTATCATGAAAATAGTTGTCCCGGTTCCCGCATAGCACAGTTTCAGCATAGTGAAGAGGAACTTCCTGTTTCTGCCGTAAAGCCGGCCTCCCAACTTGGACAATGGCCCTGTCAGATCACGCTGGTGCCAACACAGGCTCCGTTCTTTAATGGTGCAAAACTGCTGATCGCAGCTGACTGCACGGCTTATGCCTATGCCAACATTCATGAGGACTTCATGAAAGGCAAGATCACTTTGATTGGTTGCCCCAAGCTGGATGCAGTAGACTACACAGAAAAGCTGACCGCAATTATTCGTGACAATGATATCAAGAGCGTAACTATCGTTCGCATGGACGTGCCCTGTTGCGGCGGACTGCAGAGAGCGGCAGAAAATGCACTGAAGGAAAGCGGTAAATTCATTCCGTGGCAAGTTGTTACCATAAGCCGTGATGGACACATTTTGGTCTAAGAGGAGAGAGAACTCAGGTTGTGTTAAAAACCGTCCCTAACACAGTCAATAAAGAACAGCTAGCTGGATGAAAGGGGACAGTCAGCTGTTCTTGGTGTATATGGGTGAGGCGCAAGTTATGACGGGCGCTAGCATGATCAATTCTCAAAAGATTGAAAATACCTGGGCTTTTGCCGAGAAGCCCTTGTTTTTTTATTGTTGTCATGCTAGCACCCGTCATAACTTGCATTTTGCTTTGCTAATTAACCCATACGATCTATGCCGCCTGCGGGTCATAATGCCAAAGCACGTGCGGGTCTTGTCAATTGTACTTTGGAGTAATGGCTTGGTATAATAACCTACATCTGTATTATGGGTTTATCAGTAGTCTTTGGTATAAATTCCACCTTGAGGGTATAACCCAACCATTTTGCCAACCATTGGAGCAGTTTAATGGAAGGGATTATGAGTCCAGTTCTCAAGCTTACTTATCTCGGACTGCGCAATACCTGTTTTCTCGGCAACCTGAGTTTGTGTGAGATTTTGCTGAGCACGGGCATCAACAGTAGCACGCATAACAGCAAGTTCGGGCTGGACTTCTTCATAAGCCTGGGCAAATTCGGGGTCCTGCATCAATTCTGCTTTAAGCTTTTCAAGCGTAGCCATATTAGTGTTCTTTTCTGTCCAAGTAATTATTGCGACGGCTCTTGGCAAGTCTGATTTCCTTTGCGGGGGTTTCTGCGTTTTCTTGATGCTAACTGCATACGTAAATTCTTCATTCTGACTTTGTCAGAATCCTATAACGTTTCTGACATACTCCACAGGCACGTCCATTCGTTTTGCAACTTCTTCATGCGTCATGCCGCTTTTCAGGAAGCGTTCTATGACTGTTTTGATCATTTCGCCAACTTCAATGATATGGCCGTCAGGATCATAAAAGCGGACAACACGCTGTCCCCAAGGGTGTTCTAACAATTCATGTACATAGTTTATTTCAAAAGATTTTAAATGATCTGAGAAAGCGTCGATATCTTCTTCCTCAAAATACATTTCTCCCGCGTTATTCTGAAGGATCACATTATCTGTTCTGATAAACAGCTCCCAAGTATCCAGGGTCTGCAGAAAGATGCCTCCATCCAGCATTACATTTGCGCCAAAGTCCGCAGCTACATCAAGCCCCAGTACATCGTGATAAAAACGTTTGCTTATCTCCATATCTTTTACTGCTATAAGAGTTCCAGCGTACTTCATACACCAATCCTTTCTATGCAGTCGATTCCGTGATGATATTTGCCATGTTATACCAGCTTTACGCTTTTTGCAGCGGGATTCAGATCCACCATTCCGGTGTTAGTTCTCCGAGGGGTATGGTTCTCTCATGTTCATAATCGAGCATGATATCGACATTTTTATACGTATCCGGCATCAGTTGAACCATCAATTCACGGCAAGCTCCGCAAGGCGCACTGACTTTACCATCCGGCAATTGGGCCGACATCTGGGTCTTTGGCGTATTCATATAAACTATCAGCATCGTTGTCCTCCCACCGGCGCAGGATTAATCGTTCTGTTTCAAGCATTTACACTATCTCCTGTAGTTCTCTTAAAGCCGGAGCCAGGCCAAGCTTCTTAGTTAATACTTACAGAATACTATCCCAGTCTTCAGAAAACCTTTGAAGGGGATTGGTTCGTTCATTGCATAGATACTCGATTTCGATGCGTTGCTGTTCAGGGTTATATGTGTAGTAGATACCGTAATGGCCTGCATAGGTTACTAATACCTTATGGACGGGACGGGCAGCATCATAGAGCGGATCGTATTCCGTTCCCATTTCAGGAGCGTAAGGCAGTATCTCCAAACGCTTCTTTATCTTTTGGAGATCAGCTTTTGAATGGATATCCAGCAAAGCATCAATAACGCTGTTTGCAAGAATAACCTCAGCGGACTTCTCCATTACATAAGCCTTTGATCAATGACGGAGAGAGTCTCTTCAAGAGTTGTATACTCTCCCCGTGTTATTTCTCCATGACCGTGTTTGATGCCGTTATAGGTTTTCATCTCATGTTTAAAAAAATCATCCTGAAACTTCATGCGTCTGTCAAATTCATCTGCATCCAAAAGAACAACAGCTGAACGTCCATGACGTGTAAGATAGATTGGCTCTTTTGTTGCTATTGCTTTATCCACTAAAGCCGCACTATTCCGCTGCATTTCAGTAACCGGTAAAACTGCTGGCATGGAGACCCCTTTCTTATACATAAATATATATGTATAATATTATGTATAAGTATAATACAACATGCGTGCTGATGCGGTCAAAAAGATCAGAAAAATCATCAAGATCGATGGAGAAAAGTGTAACAGCTGTGGACTGTGCGCCAACGCCTGCTACGAGGGTGCAACTGAAATCATACATGGCAAAGCTAAATTGGTCCGGGAAAACTTCTGTGACGGCTTTGGTGACTGTCTTCTGGGATGCCCACAGGAGCGATTACTTTTGAGGAGCGTGAGGCACCAGCTTATGATAAGGCTGCTGTAAAGGTGACTCAGCAAGGGGGAACGGGCGGCTGGAAGAAAGGGGACAGCCTGCTGTTCTTGGTGTATATGGGTGAGGCGCAAGTTATGACGGGTGCTAGCATGATCAATTCTCAAAAGATTAAAAATACCTGGGCTTTTGTCGAGAAACCCT
>JAFWFL010000059.1 GCA_017515595.1 Coriobacteriales bacterium | reverse complement strand
TGGTCTGTACGACTTCAGCCGGGCTGGTCTGCCCCTGCGTAACATCAGGTTCCTGCGCGGGTTCAGCATATGCTATACAAACAGACAATGCGCATATGCACACCGTAGAAAGAAGCGTTGTCAATATCTTCTTCATGCAATTCTCCTTACTATAATACATGTTTATACCAAGCCTTCTTTCGTTGCCAGTTCAAACAGCATTCTTTGGTTATTGTTAGCGTTACCTAACTTATGATTTAAAACAATGCACCTCCTGACTTCCTGATGAAAGATACAGTTGTGTAACTTTTGGGATTTAACAGCCGGTCCCAACCAGTTGCCAATATAGAAAATGACACACAAGAAGTCAATATCAGAACCATTTATATCGAATGTTATACATAGTTAACATAATTGGTATACGAGATCATTTGTCTGAGTTTTGCCCTGCGAACACAGTCTTGGAACACACGGATCAACTGATACTTGACAAAGTCATTGAGATTTGGCACGCTGGTATATACCAGTTTACAAGGCACTCTAAACATTAAAGGATGAGCTAAGAAAGGAAACACACCATGGCTACCGTATATGATTTCACCGTTAAGGACAGAACCGGCAATGAAGTGCAGCTAAGTGAGTATGCCGGGAAAGTGCTGCTTATTGTCAACACGGCAACAGGATGCGGATTCACGCCGCATTATGACCCGCTCGAGGCAATGTACAAGGAGTTCAGGGAGCAAGGTTTTGAGATTCTCGATTTCCCCTGCAACCAATTTGCAAACCAGGCACCTGACTCAGACGATGAGATCCATGAATTCTGTACCGTGAAGTTTGGAACCGAGTTCCCCCAGTTTGCAAAAATCGACGTCAACGGAGACAACGCAGACCCACTGTTTGTATACCTCGCTACCGAGAAGCCGTTTGTCAGCTTTGGAAAAGGCCTCAAGAATACCGCCCTCAAAAAATTTGCTGATATGAACAACAAAGCTTTTGGCGACAAAGCATACATCAAATGGAACTTCACAAAGTTTTTGGTCGACCGCGAAGGTAACGTCATCGCCAGGTTTGAGCCCACAACAGACATGGCAGAAGTCCGCGCAGCAGTCGCCGCCGAGCTGGAAAAGTAACTGCTCATTGACGCGTTCTTGACCATTTGCTCATCTTGAAAGAACAAGCAGCGAGGGTTTCTCCAACCGGAAGTCAAATTATCTGGTGTTTTAATAGCCGGCGGAGAAGCCCTTGTATACTTTTATCCGCATTTTAGCGAGTTCGTGCGTTCGTGGTGCGCAAATATTTAGTCACAATCATTAGAGTTTCTGTACATATGATCGCTCATCAAGCCTTCTCTTTCTTAGCAGTATAGGTCAACTGTGGTACAAACCCTGTCATTTTGATCAGCTCTAAATCTTTTGTGCGGGTATTACGAAGCCTCCATTCGTTATCTTCAAGAACCATCCTCATATGGCCAGCTTTGATAAGAAGGTCAACCGTGGATATGCTCGATTTGCTAAGCTCTTTTACTGCTTTATTCAATCTTGCATGAATAAGGCCGTATACAAGCATAATAAAGTCAAAGCCATGCTGGATATAGTAGTCTTGGATCTTCAAGTCATTAAAGTCAGCATCGTTTTTGATATAGTTGTTATAGGTCTCAATCCCCCAGCGCTCTTTGTAATCAGCGTATACCTCAGACGCAGATTCTTTGGTTGTGGTCTGTAAAACGTATACTCCCCACCACTCGCAGTACTTATCGTAGTTTTCTTGGGTGTAGTTATTCTCCCCAAGATCAATCATCTGCTTATAGCTTTTACGCTTCGAGTTGTTTTCATCTATATCTTTGTATACGATAATCCTTGTTATATCGTCAATTGTCTCTTCGTAATAAACAATGCGGGCGCTCTCTTTTTTGGAAGCCTTGTATATAAACTCACCCGAACTGAAGGCAAGCGTTTCTTTGATTCTTTTGAAGTTTTTATCATTGGAAGGAACAGGGATAATATAGCAGTTACCGTTCTCAGACATAGCTTTGAGCACTTTTGCCGAGAAAAACCCTCTGTCAATAACAAACTTGGTATTCTTAAAAGCGTAACTCTGTAAAAAGTCCACGACACTGTTCTTATCAACACTTGACCCTCTATAGGTTTGATATATGAGCGGAAGCTTTTGTATGATGTCATATGCAATAAGCAAATTTACCTGTGCCGCTTTAAGAAGCCCCATCTTATATCCGGGTTCTGAAAGATCGTTTTCTTCTGAACATGACCTTATAACATGCCCGTCAATTGCAACATTACCTGAACACTCATCGATTAATGACTGCTCAAACGCCCGCACAGGATTACCTTTTGAGCCAAGGTCATGTAAGAGATTATAAAGTGCGCTATATCCCATCTTGAACGAATAGTTCTCATAGAGTACTGCCAAAAAGCTCTCTTGAAAAAACTCATCAATCTGATCCATATATACAAAGCCGTTAGCACACAGAATTAAAGCATAGCAATAGATCTGTGCTGCACGCTCTATGGGGAAATATACTTCAAGCTTTTCAAGGATATCTTTTGACAGATATGCAAGTAAAGCGTATTGGCCATATGCACAATCAGTAATCCCGTCGGGATAACTCATAATTCCTTGCTCTTCAAGTTCTTTTATGTAGCGTTTATTTGCAACAAAGCCTTTCTCAGGAATTATCTTACCAATAAGGTATCCGTAGTCACTGCTCCATTTACCGTTTTTAAGCTTTACTGCTTTGTATTTATATACGCGGTAGGTGCCATTGTCATTTCTCACCCTGCAGCATTTTGTTGGAACATACTGAAGTATGCTTTCAGGGATAGAAGATTTTCTTTTCACAACACACCGCCTAAGCATATGTACATACTACCAAAACACATATGTACATTATGCCTCAAAACACAGGCAGTAATCAAGCATTTTGATGCCTCAAACACCATAAAATGTATTGAAAGCAGGAAGTATCCACAATATATTAAGTTTATAAGGAGGTTATAAGCAATGTCTGATATTAAGCTACCAGCAATAATGCTCTGAATTCATATGTACAGAAACATCAATGATTGTGTTTAGATTTCAAACTACGTCTTGCTTCACCGTAAGCAGTTGTTTACTCGTGAATAATCATGATCAATTCATTAAGTATAATTCGATCGGCTTTGAGAAATTCGGTTAAAAAGGTTGCTGCGGCTGCATATATCCCGGCGGATTCACAGCTTTTTATTGCAGATGCGAATTCGTTTACCCACGTCAATAGATGTTTGTCGAGGAATTCTGCAGATGTTTCCAGTTTTGTTGAGACATTCGTGGCATCCCAGTTATCCTCCTTTTGCAAAGCAGCGCTTGCAGCATCTCCTAATTCCGCCATAAATTCAAGCTCAAGGGCAATATGGGTATCGTCAACTACAGGATATCCTTTTGGAATAAAGCCCTGGCTCCGATATACATTGCGTACATCGAGCGTGACAGATGAGAATAGTATACGGTCCTTACTTGCATAGACAGATTCCCATGGCGGTGCGATAAGTTTATTGGGACCTATGAATATCTTGGTATAAACCTCATCGAGTGCTTCTATTTCTGCTGCAGAAACTCTATTGAGGGCTTCTTGAAAACAAAGGGCTGAAGCACCAAAGTCCCCATTGGAAGCAGCCGAGAAAAGATCTATTGCTTCTGATGTTATATCTCCACGAAGTACCTCGAACAATTGGGTATCGGGATGGTTACCGTAAAGACTATGCAGGATGTGGTACAAATACGCACGCGCTGTCAACAAAACAATGAGGCTGTCTTTTGAAGTTGCTTCCATGAGTGATCCTTGTTATGGTATACAGAGAAAAACTGTACCAGCAAGTATTAAGCTTACCGGTACAGTTTAAAGATACTTAGCAGAAGCTCAGACGATACTCCGGCTCTAAAGCACAAGGCTTAAGCTTTATGAGTACAGAAGGCTGGGTTGCTTCTGCGCTTCCCATAACAGGGAATTCATTCGCGAGCTCGGGACCGTACTTTTGGGCCAGCTCTTCGAGATCGCCAAAATCAAGTGCACGAGCAGGGCAGGCGTTTACACAGGCAGGCTGTTCGCCCAAAGCGCGCAGACGTGCGCACGCATCGCATTTGCTCGAAACACCAAGGTCTTCACGCATTTGCGGCACACCATACGGGCATACCAGTGTGCAGGTACGGCAGCCAATGCAAATCGACTGATCAACAGAGACAATACCTGTTTCTTCATCCTTTTGCATTGCACCTACCGGGCAATTCGCTACACAAGCAGGATTTGCGCAATGATTACATGATGTGCTGAAGCTAAAAGCACCTACGTTGGGGAAGTTGCCAACCTCATAGTTGGTAGCTTTGCGATAAAGTATGCCAACGGGCAGATCATTAACATCTTTGCAGGCAATCTGGCAGGTTTTGCAACCAATGCAACGTGCCATGTCAAAATAGAAACCATATTGAGCCATAGTAACAGCCTCTCCTTTTTAGTCTGTGTAGCTAAAAGCCTTGGGACGGTCGAGATCTTCAGGCATACCGCCCTTTTTGTACAGCTCAATTCTCAGTAAGCAAGAATTGTAACCGTCAACCATCTGTCCGGTGCAGCGGCTTGCAGTCAGAATATTGTCGGAACCGCCAAAGTCAATGCCGGTTTCGGGGTCAATATCAACCTCACCTCCGTGAGGCAGACAAATGCAGCCGGGCATCAGGCGTGCGGTGAGGCATGCATTGCGAACAATTTGGCCGTTCTTGCTTGTCAAAAGTACCGCGTCACCGTTTTCGATGCCTTCTTTTTGCGCGTCGGCGATGTTAATATAAACAGGGCGCTTCCAGGCTTCGCGCAACCAAAGGTTCTCGTCGAACTCATAGTGAGAAGAACGCAGGTAATGGGGAGAGAACATCTGGTAAGGATACTCGCCCGATAAAGTACCTTCATAACCGTCTGGAGCAGGTACATAGGTGGGAATAGGCTTAACAACACTCCAGCCAAAGCTGTTAATGTTATCGGCATACTTTTTGCAGTAAATCTCAAATTTACCGGACTCGGTAGCCAGCGGGTTGTTCTCGGGATCCTCAATAAACTCTTTGAATGGAATGTATGAATAAGCGTCGTCCGCGGTGCGGGCTTGCTGGTAAACACCGTTCTTTTTATAGGTCTGGTAATCAATGACACCCTGTTGGGGCTCGCCCTCGGCATTCATTTCTTTAATATCGTCTTCTGTAATGGTGATCATGGGCACATATTCACCCTGCTCGTTGCGCACGGTTGCACCGGCGACCATGTTAAACCATTGCTGGTCTTTGCTGATGGGATACATAGCCTCTGGATCAACGCCAACCTTGGGGCAGATCATCTTTATAATATCCTGGTCAGACTTAGCCTCATAGAAACCCTTGATAGCAGGAGAGTACATAAACATAACTTCAGGGTTCTGCTGGGACGAGAAACCATGTGCTTCCCAAGATGATGCAGCCGGAAGAATAAGGTCGCTATACTGAGCAGTGGCGGTCATCACATGCGAATGTGTAACTACCATGTCCATCATTCGGAACGCCTGAATACCGGTGTTCATCTCTTCCTTTGAATGCAGAGGGTCTGCACCGTGGATATACATGATGCGCATGTCAATATCGCGCTCCTCGGCAGGAACACGCTTAAGCTTTTTGCCTACAAAGGTATACTTGCCGGCTACAATGGCAGGCCAAAGTTCGGTATCGCAAATCATGTCGCCCGAGTTGGGGTTGCCAAAGCTGGGAATACCGTTTGAACCGCCTTTGGCGACGTTCTTTCCACCGGTGAAGGCAAAGTACTGACCGCAAATACCGGTTGTCTCACCGGGTTTGCCAATGTGTCCGCCCATGCAGCCAATAGTCATAAACATTTGCGGCCAAGAGTCAACATCCTGGCAACGTGAAGGTGCCCATGAGCTAATGAACGATGTACGACGGTTTGCTCCGAGTTCGCGCGCCAAGTAGGTAATATCTTCTTCAGAAACACCGCAGATCGCAGAAGCCCAGGCAGCTGTTTTGGGAACGCCGTCATAAGTACCTAAAACGTAATCCATAAAGTTACCGGTAGGATCTTCTCCCTCGAGCATATGGTCAGCGTCAAAACCAATGGTATATTTATCCAGGAAGTCCCAGTCAACAATGCCACCTTCAATGCCGTCCAAACGCAGCATCTCATAAGCTACGCCCAGGAACAAAGGAGTATCGGTTGCGGGACGCGTGGGGATCCATTTTGCATCCATGGCCGAGTACGAATCGTTGTACAGCGGGTCAACAGCGGTAAACTTGATGCCCTTCTCACGCAGCAAGGCAGCATGGTACATGGGGCTTCCCATACTGGCCCATGCCGGGTTCATGCCTACCATAACAATTGACTCGGCATTCATTAAGTCGTAACGGTCCTGAAGCGCTTCTTCTGCAGCATACATATTGGGCAGCAGACCAATACATACAGAAGCAAAGGTCCAGGTACCGGTTGAAGTCGCACCCCAACGGGTAATGTATCCGCCAAGATTTGCAAAGAGATTCTGGCACTCGGTACCCATTGCAAAAACAGACCGGTTACCATACTGCTCATAAACACGCTTAATCTCAGCAGCAATGAGGTCAGTTGCTTCTTCCCAGGAAATCTGTTCAAAGTCTTCCAAACCACGAAGCTCGCCATGAGCGTTTTCGCCACCACCGGGCTGCCAACTCTTGCGCTTCATGGGGTAGCGCAAACGGTCCGGACCAATGATGTAGTTACGCATACTGCGGCCACGCAGGCATCCGCGCTGCTGTGGCGCTTCAATTGAATCTTCATGGGTATCGTCTGTCTTTTGGCGCAAAACAACACCGTCTTTTACGAGCATTTTGTTAAGGCAGCGGCCACCACAGTTTCCCCAGCAGTTGGTCGAGACCCACTCGGCGTCTTTCTCGGCCGCATTCTTAGCTTCAATGCTGTCTTCCAAAGAAGCGAGCTCTGCTTCAGCGGAATTGTGTCCACTCACAGCAAGAGCAGCCAGTGCCACTGCAGAGCTTTCAACAAAAGCTCTGCGGCTCAGGCCTTTTTTAGAAACAGCCTCCAAAATGTTTTCCGACATCTCTCTCCTCCTTTTAGTGCTCTTCTTTTAGCAATCTCTCGTAATACGCAGGTATTTTGTAAGCAATCGCGTACCCGGAGAGATGATCGTGCGGTAAAACAGGGCCCTTACTACCTCTCCGAGAATAACCACCGGCTCCCTCTTAATAAAAGCATGGCAATGAGATTCGGCTTTTATTACTTTGCCCTGGCCATCTCAAACAAAAGACCTGTCCAAACCGTACTACCGTTATAGTGTCATAATATACCGATTCACTTATATTGTAAAGAGAAACCATGAAAACTAGATATATGGATTGGCGGAGCAGAGTTTAGCCAGTTTATCTTACAAATCTGCGGGATCAAACTCTGAGGCGGTTGTAAGGCTCACACCTAATTCTCTCACCACAAAGCCGTCCTTACGCTTTTCCTGAATTGATGTACATACAAGCAACTCTATATAAGGCAGCCTGTCTTTTAACAACATAATGTCCAAAGGCGAAAACTCAAGATATTCATTTTCTTGATCAAATCGCATACGGTGTATGCCGGCTTGTTCAAAGATGTTTTTTGCAAGTACGGCATCACGTCCAAAAACCTTGACCGACTTAAGGAATCTGTCAGTTTGAGATTTTTCGTAATAACTGTCGCTTTTTATGCTCAGGTTTTGCAGGTATATTTGTCCGGTCAGTTTGTTCTCAAGAGAACAGTAATGAACACCCATTCTCATATTTTCATCAAGAGCGTATTCAAGCAAATCAAGGCATGCTTTTTCTGAACCGGCAATAGGTAACCCGCCGGCATACCAGTAGTCATAAGGTACGCGTAATGGCATGCGTTTAATCTTATATCCTCTTTGAGAAAATGCTTTTGCGTTTGTGAGAGGAAAGCAGAGTTCCAAGAGATTGATCCCCTGTATTCCAAGTAAATCAAGACGCTTTAAAAGATGCTTCATCTCTTCTGTTTTGTCCGGCATTACTGGCATTTCGACCATAGTTGCCGGTATCACACCTACACATGAACCAATTGTGTCTAATACACTGTCAACTGATGCCTGACTTTCATCGAGTTTAATACTAAACCGTATTTCATCCAACCCCGTATCGGACAGCATTTGAATCTTTTCTGAATCAAGCTGCCAGCCGCTGGTATACAGACGGGTATGGACATTGGGATACAGCTTCTTAGCACAGTAAAAAAACGCGATTGTCTCGTCTAAATGAAGAAGGGGTTCTCCGCCTGTTACGGCAAGAAAGTTATAGTGCTTACCATGTTCATAACGATCCTGCAGTTCAGCTGCCATATCATGCACATGGGTTAAATAGTACTCGTAATCAACCTGGTTTGGGTTAAAGCAAAAATAGCATTTACGAGGACACTGCGTGGACGAGAGAAACGTCTCGGTCTCTGCGCCTAATCTGCATGCCACACATGCGCTCGAAATCCAGCCGGTGCGCAGGCTTTTACTGCCGTTTTCTACAATCAGACCTTTGTTCACCAAAGCATCTACTCTATTATTGTATGCAGCGCCAATTAGATCCTCATTGCCCGTAGCAATTTGGAGTCCAAACTGAGAAACGGAATCTATGAAATCATTATTAATCTCTACATAACATTGTGCATATTGTCTAAGTAGGTTGTTTTTTACCGATCCAAGCAGCTCCTGTGTGACCGTATGGATCATTTTGTATCCTTTCCTTCAAGATAAACAGCGCAAATATTATATGAGAATCGGAGACAATTCGTCTTATAAGAAAACGAATTCATTTTGACACTCCATTTGATTATTGTATACTTCGATTCTATGAGTGCGTCAATCAAGATCGCCTGCGTCCATTGGAGTGTAATGTTAGGTTCTCTTGTCATAGCATATTTGTTCCTCGGTGGCGCCGCGGGAGGCACGTTTTTTGTTATATCAGCGTGGAGTATTGCACATTTCTCCATTCCTCGCCCGGAACGTCTGACCCATGATTTCAAGAATCTTCAACGTTATACCTATCTCAGTGCTTTTATTCTACTTGTAACCTCGCTGGTGTGTCTCCTCTGGGATTTAGGACAACCGTCCCGTGCTTTTTTGATTTTTCTTTTACCCCATCCAACCCCCCTTACCTTCGGTGCGTATTCACTGCTTATTCTTGCTTTGTTTGGTGGGGCGCTTGCCATCATTCATCTCTTTGATTTTCAGACTTTGCACCGTCATACCTATATCATACTTGAGATATGCTGCTGCATAGCCTCTCTGGCCGTCATATGTTATACAGCTGTGTATCTTATGAGTTCACAAATTGCATTATGGAAACCCCCGGAACTTATAGGGCTCTTTCTTTTCTCATCGCTTTCTTCGGGATTTGCGATCACCATGCTTGCCAGCTATGTCTTAAGATCAGAAACGCTCGAAATACAGACAATTAAACCTTTGCAAACACTTCATGTAATATGCCTGATAAGCGAGGTAATATTTTTAGTATTCTATATCATGAATGTACTCTCGAACTCCGCGGCTTCAGGTTCGATAGCGCTTTTAACAGACCCAGGCATGCTTTCTTTTATGGGAATTGGTGTTGTTGTATTTGGTATGGTCTTTCCTATAACTGCAGAATCATACTCACTGTTTATGAGAGACTATAGATCGATTCCTGCTTCTGACGCTGCATGTCTTATTGGTGGTTTGATATTAAGATACGTTATAATCAGCTGCGGAATCTTATGATTGCAGATACGGTTTTGGTGGATAGGATATGAGCAAAGAAGAAGTTACAGTATTCGAAGTAGATGAGTTATCAGACCTGCCTATCTGGGTCCAGCTGCGAAACCGCATTGCCCATCTTATACGCACGGGGTATTTTTCACCGGGAGAACAGCTTCCCAGCGTACGCAGCCTGGCAGCAGATGCAAAAATAAACTATAACACGGTTACGAGGGCTTATAGAGACCTCGAGTTAAGTGGCCTCGTGATGACATTGCGCGGAAGAGGAATGTATGTTCAGGAGATGCCGTCAAACATTGATGCCCAAACCGAAACAGCCGATGCCCTTGTTGACAATTGCATAGAACAATATCGTACTGCAGGTTTTACCTTTGAGGAAGCTCGGAACAGAATTAACTCTATTATTGATAGCAAAATAGCGCAACAAAAACCTTTAGCAGATGCCAGAAGGGAGTTATAACCGTGAAAACTCAGCAAAACCAGGCGCAGGACACCGTTCAAGCAAAGCCAACGGCCTCTCATCACCGTCTCGAAAAAATGAACTCACCCAAAGGTCATCAAACAAACAATAATGCCAGTAATGTGTTTTCCATTTTTATCGCATGTATAGCGTTTTGCATAGCATTCGGAGTATTCTATGCTTTTGAAGGCACAGTAAGCATGTTGGGAATAACCGTTTCGTTCATTATCGCGGTTATCGCAGCATGCAGTTTGCATATCGCATCTGAATGGGAGCGTGCGGTAATACTAAGACTCGGACGTCTTAACAGGGTAGCCGGTCCCGGCTTTTTCCTAACCATTCCTTTTATTGAGCACATCTCATTACGTGCTGATCTCCGTATGATGATGACATCATTCTCGGCAGAGGAAACCCTGACGAGTGACCTGGTGCCGGTAAACGTTGATGCAGTCTTATTCTGGATGGTGTGGGATGCCCAAAAAGCATGTACAGAGGTCGAGGACTATCATGATGCCGTTGCGTTAACTGCCCAAACGGCTTTGCGTGAAGCAATTGGCAGACGGCAGCTTGCTGATGTGACCACGCACCGTGACCAGCTTGATGCTGAGATCAACAGCTCAATTGAAAGCAAAACATCAGCGTGGGGTGTATCAATTGTGTCTGTTGAAATCAGGGATATCGTAATTCCAAAAGAATTGCAGGATGTTATGGCTGCAACTGCAGCGGCCGAACGTCAAAAAGACTCGCGCATTGTCTTAGCAGAGGTCGAAGCGGATATTGCCGAGATGCTGGTCGAAGCAGCAGAAGTTTACCATAAAGATGAGCTTGCTTTTGAACTGCGATCCTTGCACCTGCTCAGCGAAGGTGTCAATCATGGTAAAGGTACACTTGTTGTACCAAGCTCATTTTCTGAGGGCTTTAATAAACAGGACAAATAGAAAGCACAAATGATCGAGCCCATCAAAAGTGCACACTGTCCTGTCCCCCGTGCACTTTAATGAATGAGTTAAAAGAACTGCTCCCCATGACTCATTCCCAAAGAACTCTGCCTTAACAGTCTGCCGTAATAAATTTGTTGCGCATAAAATTAACCTGGTTTTTGCCACAAATTTTGAACGTGTGACCATGTAGCGCTTCATCAAAGCCTTACTCCGACAATCAACCATATCTGCCGGGAAGAACTTGCAGGTAAAAAGGCTAACACTTTTTGAGAGTTTCTCAGCTATAGAGATTTTTGCTCTGATTTAGCTCTTGGTGGCTACACATTTAAAATTTGTGGCCAAAACCAGGTTAGTTTTATGCGCAACATGGGGTGCAGAGGAAAACTTGGACTGCGGTTAATGCCGGTACCAATTAGCAGATTGGTGGTACCTCGAACATTTACTGCCGAGAAGCCCTTGGGGTTGCAACAACTCCAGGGGCTTCTCGGCAGTAGATACTTTATGTTGGTATATAGCTTTCTTTATCTCGACTTATGCTGCATTTTTGATGTAGCTGATCACGCCTTCGTCAGAGTAGAGGGTCAGGACCATGTTGCCGGCTTCACTGGGGAGCATGGTGTAGGTGGCGCTGTTGGTCTCGGAGTCAAGGTTGCTGTGGGCAACATAGAGGCCTTCGCCATCGCCTTTTTCTCCGGTGTCGACGGCATATGCTTCAAAGTCAGCGGTTACAAGGCCGTTCATGGTGGTTACGCCGTGGCCGTTCTCGTCAATAGTGAATTCGAGGTCAATGCCTGCATATTCTTTGCCATATGCTGCAGCAAGAGCTTCTGCATCGCAAACCCAGGTGCCCATAAATCCGAGCTCTTCGAGCTGCGTGAGAGCCTCGTCCATATGGGCCGAGTAATCCATATTTTCAAAAGTGAACAGGTTAATAACGTTAATCTCCATTTGCTCATCGCGGTCAGTTAAAATACCGGCTGCAAGCCAGTATGCATAATCGCCCTCGTTGTACAGGGTAAGGGCGTTGGC
>JAFWFL010000058.1 GCA_017515595.1 Coriobacteriales bacterium | reverse complement strand
TGGGTCCTTTTGACCTTGCGTAAAAAGGGTTGATGATTCACAACTTAAACGCATTTGCGTTGACATGAAAAGGAGATTTCCGTGCACAAAGACAGTTTTCAGACACCTGAACCTTTACCTATATATAAGTATAAAACTGAATCTTCAAAATTATGTGCAAATTCCTTCACAAAAGAGCACTATTTGTGGTAATCATATAATCTAAGTCAAGAATTATAAGATTTTTTCTTTCTTGGTTGTTAGAAAACGTTTATATGGGTACTATGTGCACCGTCAAATTAAAGGTTCGCATTGAACAGAGGTCCACAGCCCTTCATGCGGCTGTCGCAACAAAAGCGGCATACAAGAACAAGGAGGTCCTTCAATATGAAACTGAGGCCATTAGGAGATCGTGTTTTGGTTAAGCCCGACAAAGCTGAGCAAAAAACTGCTGCAGGCCTTTACATCTCAAGCGGCGCACAGGAGAAGCCCCAGCGCGGTACTGTTGTTGCAGTAGGAGCCGGCAAGCTTGACGACGACGGCGATCGTATTCCTATGGATGTTAAGGTTGGCGACGTTGTTATCTATGGTAAGTACGGCGGCAACGAGGTTAAGGTTGACGGCGAAGACTACCTGCTTATGCGCGACTCTGACATCTACGCCATTGTTGAAGAGTAATCCGTATTTCGCATAACGTTTAAGGTAAAAGATTCTTAAAACAACATCTCGAAAGAGATTGCTTGAGGAGGCAATAACAATTATGGCAAAGCAAATTGCTTTTAACGCAGAGGCTCGTGCAAAGCTTGCAAAGGGCGTAAACACCCTCGCAGATGCAGTAACCGTAACCATGGGTCCCAAGGGCCGCTATGTTGCACTGCAGCGTTCTTATGGCGCTCCCACCATCACTAACGACGGTGTCTCGGTTGCTAAGGAGATCGAGCTTGCCGACAACATCGAGAACATGGGCGCTCAGCTTGTAAAAGAGGTTGCTACCAAGACCAATGACCTCGTTGGCGACGGTACCACTACCGCAACCCTTCTCGCCCAGGTCATTGTGAATGAGGGCCTGCGCAACGTTACCGCCGGTGCAAACCCGCTTGCTATCCGCCGTGGTATTGACAAGGCTGTTGACGCCGTTGTTACCTATATGAAGGAAGCCGCAAAGCCGGTTTCTTCTAAGGATCAAATCGCTTCTGTTGGTACCATCAGCGCCGGCGACGATAACATTGGTAACAAGATCGCTGAGGCTATGGAGGTTGTGGGCAAGGACGGCGTTATCACCGTCGAGGAGTCCCAGACCTTTGGTATTGACATTGACACCGTTGAGGGTATGCAGTTTGACAAGGGCTACATCTCACCCTATTTCGCAACCGACAACGAGCGTATGGAAGCCAACTTCAAGGATCCGTACATCCTCGTAACTGACCAAAAGGTAAGCAACGTCCAGGATATCGTAACCCTGCTTGAGGACGTTATGCGCTCAGGCCGTCCGCTCGTAATTGTTGCCGAGGACGTAGACGGCGAGGCTCTCGCAACCCTTATTCTCAACAAGCTCCGCGGCGCCCTTAACATCGCTGCTGTTAAGGCTCCTGGTTATGGCGACCGTCGTAAGCGCATGCTCGAGGACATCGCTGCCCTTACCGACGCTGAGCCCGTTATGAGCGACCTTGGCTCCAAGCTTGCTGACGTTACCATTGATATGCTCGGCCGCGCTAAGAGCATCAAGATCACCAAGGACAACACCACCATTGTTGGCGGCGCAGGTTCCAAGGAGGCTATCGACGGCCGTATTGCCCAGATCAAGGGCGAGATGGAGAACACCAAGAGCGACTTTGACCGCGAGAAGCTCCAGGAGCGTCTGGCCAAGCTCTCCGGTGGCGTAGCCGTGATCAAGGTTGGCGCTGCTACCGAGTCTGAGATGAAGGAAGTTAAACACCGTATCGAGGACGCTCTCCAGGCAACCCGTGCTGCCGTTGAGGAAGGCATTGTAGCCGGTGGCGGCGTCGCATTTATGGACGCACTCCCTGCTCTCGACAAGATTGAGACCTCTGATCCTGATGAGATCATTGGTATCAACATCATCAGGAAAGCTCTTACCGCTCCTGTTGCCACCATCGCCGCAAATGCCGGCTATGAAGGCCAGGTAGTAGTCGAGAAGGTCCGCGGCCTCGAGCCCGGCAGCGGTCTTGACTCCGCAAGCGGCAAGTGGGGCGACATGATTGAGATGGGTGTTCTCGACCCCGTAAAGGTAAGCCGCATCACTCTTCAGAACGCTGCTTCCATCGCCGGCCTCATCCTCATCACCGAGGCAACCGTGACCGATGTCCCCAAGGACACCACCATTGAGGATGCCATAGCCGCAGCCGCCTCCCAAGGCCAAGGCGGCATGTACTAATCTAAGAAAAGCCGAGTTTTACCAGGGCCAAGGCGGCATGTACTAATCCACAAAAGCCGACTTTAACCCAAGGCTTTAAGATGTATGCATAAACTACCTTAAAGCCAAAACCTCAGTTCAAACAATAGCCGGGTGTGTCTAACTAGGCGCACCCGGTTTTTTTGTGTCACTAATCAGAAACCAATTGAATAGAATACTGCCAGAGCAGCCATCTATAACCTCTTTTTGGTGTTGCGCGCCAATGGCACAAATCACACTTTGCGAGAGGTTCCCGGTTTACGAAAGATTGTTGGATGAGATCCAGGTTTGGGAGAGGCTCTCTGTCACAGATCCGAGTTTTCGAGAGGATTGTGGGATGAGATCCAGTTTTTTGAGAGTTGCTCTGTCATAAATGCGGGTTTTCGAGAGGATCTGTGGATGAGATCTGGGTTTTCGAGAGGCGCTCTGCCGCAAATCTAGGTTTTCGAGAGGATTTTGAAGCGAAGGGTTTCTCGGCATTTTACAGAATACCAGATAAATACCTGTGCATTAAAAATGCACAATGCCGAGAAGCCCAAAAATCCTCTCGAAAACGAGGATCTGTGGCAGAGCGCCTCTCGAAAACCCAGATCTCATCCACAGATCCTCACGAAAACCCGGATCTCATCCGTCAAACCTCTCGAAAACAGCAAGCTTATCCACTAATCCTCTCGAAAACCCGGATCTGTGACAGAGTGTTTTACGTATATCGGAATCTCATCTAGAAAACTATCGTAAGGCAAGTTCTTTGCTATTTTTAGTAGGAAGATTTCTTGAGGATTGTTGCTCTCAGCTTTTGGTGAAGCTCAGAGAAATCTGCGGGCAAGCGCAACCGTTTGCCCATTCGCTTCGCGAGATATTGTGCAAGTGTATCAAATACCTGGATGTTGTATACATCAGTGCTCATCAACGGTATGACTTCTATACCAAGGCTTTCGAGAAATGCCCGCCGTTTTGTATCATCGGCATATGAATCACGCTGCTGATGAAACTCCTTACTGTTATACTCTATTGCTATCATATGTTGTGGCCAGAATAGATCTGGTTTATAACTACCGGGTGTATAATCCGGAACCCTCAAACCGTTTTTATTAATACTCGGGTTTAACCATGGAAGTTTGAGACCGTATCCACCTCGACGGTATGGCAAAGACAATAGTAAAGTTATACATGTTTCCATATATGATGCTGAGTCATCAGAGATCAACTCGAGCGGAAGTTTACTACTCCTTTTATCACCATTCTGAACTATTAATTGATTATAATCATTAAGCTTTTTGGTTGATGTTATGGGAGCTTGACCATATATATAGGCATTCCTCTCTAGATCATACGCATAAGATCCACAGAATTCCATGCCCAGAATCAGTTGAAATTCAAATTTTAGTTTTGTGATTATTTGCGCATAACAAGCTTCAGGAGACAATACAAAGACATTAGGAAGTATTTCACAGAAACTTTGCTTGACCCAAGGTAAATTACATACATGATATGCGACATTTTGTAGGCGATTTCTTGATATCCAATCTTGGGCAACAACATGAAGCTGGTTGGTAAATAATTGTTCCTGGGATGAGCATGCTGTGTGGGCTACGGTTAAGGTTAATTCATCAATCTCTTTACGGGTATGTGCTAGGTTTGTTAGATCAGGTACGTTTTTGGCATACGAAATATTGAGCGGTGACAGAGAGTATCTTTGCCATCGCCAGAAACGTAGAGCTGAATTGTCCGTAAAAATCAACTGTTGAGTATCCATAACCTTGGATGCTACTACAAAACAAAATTATCCTTATATAACAATAAACGTGCCGTATAAAGAGCACCTTTACAGAAACCTAACAGTACAGCTAAACAGCTTAGTAAGATTTAGTATTTGTAGGATATATGAATATGTGAATTTTGTTATAAAGATGCCGGGAAAAGGGATGTAGAACATCGTTTAAAACCAGTACTCTGATTTTTCAGATACCTTTTCTATAACTAGTTCTTGTTTTTACCGGTGCCGGCGTCGCTTACCAGGTCAATGATCTCCTGACGGGAGTGGAGGCCTGTTTTTCTATAGATTGAGCCTATATGAGTCTTGACGGTATTCTCGGATATAAAGAGTTTCTCGGATATTTTTTGAATGCTATATCCTTTGGCGAGAAAACCCATAACATCACTTTCGCGGGTTGTTAGCTTGTACTTGTCTACGCAATGTGCGAGCGCGGTTTCATGGGGATCTGTATTGGTATTTAGAGCGTCCTGCTGCACTACCGCTTCGCTCTGGGTATCTTCAGTTTCGTGGGCAAAGAACCCAAGCATTCCTCTGATATAGAAGACAAAGTAGAGGCACAAAAACAATACGAGCAAAAACCCGGTAACCGAGTAATACAAGACCAGAGTACCGGTATCAAACGTAATAAAGGTAGACAAAAGAATTTGTGTGAGCTTTGCGGCTATGGTTGGCAGAAGCAGCGCAAGACAAAATGCTTTTATTGGAGAAAGATTGCTTTGATAAACTACAGACGCGAGCATGAAGAATACTACTATTTTTATAATACGGCGCAAAAGCTTGGTGAGCGCATACGAGAAGAGTGTGTTTACGGTTACCGCAGAAAGCATCATAAAGAATACTACAAAGGTAAAGAGTACACTCGCGGTAAAAAGGTACAGCAAAAGCCGGTCTCCGGCATAGGAGAGACTGTCCATGCGTAAAGCTGCGATTATGAGGATAAAAATCACCGCAAAGAGAGCAGCAAAACAATATGCGTCCTCCGCTTGGATCGCAACATACCCTGGACCAATATACTCGGAGTACCCCAAAAGGTGAATCAAAAAAGAGAGCATAGTCAACATTGCAACACTCAATGCCAGAGGATTAATGTGGAATCCTGCAGATTCCGGCACAATTTCACGAGAAGTACTTGAGGCTTCAGCGTCATTGCCAAATGCTTCGTTATGCTCTTTATACGTACTGTTGCCCAGCAAAATCAGGAATATGCTTGACAAGAAGCCGCTCATCTGAACAACAACCTGGCCATATGCAGACATGCGCAAAGAGCTGGGAACCAAAAGGAAGCTGAGAGCAATACCTACCAGGCAGGCAATAAGCACTGATGGAAGACCATGGTCAAAAACCATATCGCGCAGGCGTACAGCCCAAAGCGCAAACAAAATACACGAAGAAATTCCATAGACTATAACAGCAGCAACAAGTCCTACGCGATTTGGGTCTTCTGAATCGCGAAGCAACAGCATGCATGCGCCAAGTGCACAGGAAGATAATGCGCCCGCAAGGATTATCCCCCAACAACCTGTTTTAACATGCAAAAAAGGTTTCTCTAACAGCGGAATAGCCACTGAGGCTATTACCATAACTATGAGCAATACTGCATAAGCCCACAACCCGGTTGTGTTACTCGAATAGCTAAATACAGCTTCTCCGTAAAAGGCTTTTTCAAGCCCCATCCACACAAGCGCCCAGCCGAGAATTAAAAACCATCCTTCTTTTGAAGAAAGCAAACGAGGAATCAAGGCATTGCCTCCTACTACTACTCTCGCAATATGCGGCCTTATGGACCGTTCAAACAAAATCTTTTATGTAACGAATTGTATCAATTTCTCAAGCCCTGTGGAATGCACTGATTCTCAATGTTCATCAACCACAAATTGCAAAACCGCAGGTTAACATAATCTCATTCTTTTCAGGTGAGATAAATTCATGCCTGCCAGGCGACATTTTTTGCCACAACCATTCCTCTTGCAGGAAGCGGAATGACCATCCGAGTGCGTAAGATTCAATCATCACAACGTTCGCAAGGACAACCTTCAGAAAGCGTTGATGTTAATCACGGAGGCGTACATGGGTACGCCAACACACAGCAAACCATAAGAAAGGTAGGCAGGTACTATGAAAAAGATGAATCGCAGAACTTTTGTTAAGGACCTTGGTATTGCAAGCGCAGCAAGCGCTTTATGCATGGCCGGAGCAGTTAGCGCCGGTGCAGATGAGACCGGTGACTTTATTGCCGGTAAATACCAGGCCACCGTTAACGGTCATAATGCTCCCTTTACCGTTACCTGCACATTTACCGAGCGCGCTTTGGCAGATATTGATGTAACCGGTAACCTTGAGTCGCGCGGCGTTGGCGCATGGGCTCTCGGCAAGCTCTCTCGCTCCATCATCGCCAACCAGTCTCTTAATGTAGATACCATTGCCGGCGCAACCATCTCGAGCTTTGCCCTGCTTTTGGGCGTTGAGGACTGCGCAGCACAGGCCGGTGCTGATGCATATCTTTTAGATCGCGAAGCAGAGCACGTGGTTCCCGAGGCCGAGTATACCGCTGATGTTTGTGTTGTTGGTGGAGGTGGAGCCGGGTGCGTAGCTGCTATCCGCGCTGCACAAGCCGGTGCAAAGGTTGTCATTATGGACAAGGTTGACATCATTGGCGGTTCCACCAACGTTTCCGGCGGTGCACTTAATGCTGTTGACCCCTACCGTCAGGAAAAGCAGGGCATTGAAGACTCAGTTGAGCAGTTCTACGAGTCAACTTTCACCGGTGGCGGTGAAAAGGGCGACCCCGAGCTTATTCACTTCCTCACTGATCATGCCATGGAATCAGTTGAATGGCTCGAGAACCTCGGCTGCGCATTTAAGCTGCAGGTCAGCTCAGCAACCGGCTCCCTTGGCGAGCGCAGTCACTACACCGCAAAGCCGGCCGGTGTTGGTTATACAGATACCTTCCGCGATTACTTTGATCTGTATCCCGACAAGGTAACCATTGTGGGTGGTACCAAGGCTGTTGAGCTTATCACTGATGCAAATGGTGCCGTAATTGGAGTACGCGGCGAACACAAGAGCGGCTCCGAGGTTGTAGTACACGCAGCTTCTGTAGTGCTTGCTACCGGCGGTTTTGGCGCTAATATTGAGTTCCGCCAGTCAGTCAACGACGGCGTATGGTCAGAGGTTACCCTTGACTCCGGCATTGGATGCACCAACATCAACCCCTGCGCACAGGGCGATGGCCTCGGTTTGGCAGAGGCTGTAGGCGCAGAGCTCATTGGCCTCTCCGACATCCAGCTTCATCATGCGGCACCCCCGGTACCGGCCTTATGAAGGATGTCCGTACCTCTGGCCGCAACCGTGTGTTTGTAAACGTTGACGGTGACCGCTTTGTAAACGAAGGCGCCAAGCGCGATACCCTGTGCAAGGCTATCTTTGAACAGCCCGGCGCTACTTACTGGATTGTTGTTAATAAGGTACGCTACCCCAACCTGACCGACTTTGACAAGGATGGACAGCGCATGGGCGACATGATTGCTCTGGGCAACGTTATTGCTGCCGATACCATTGAGAAACTTGCAGCCGCAACCGGTATGGATGCCAAGAAGCTCCAGGCTTCCATTGATACCTACAATGCAGTTGTTGCCGGTGAGCTTGAAGACCCGCTTGGCTTCCAGGCTACCAATTCAAACGATGTCCAGTTAGTCGAAGGTCCCTGGTATGCCTGTAAGAAGGTTCCCACTGTTCACCATACTATGGGCGGTGTCCGTGTTAACATTAATTCTCAGGCAATGACCGCAGACGGAGAGCCTATTGCCGGCCTGTTCGCAGCAGGCGAAGTAACCGGTGGTATTCATGGCAACAACCGTCTTGGTGGTAACGCGATTTGCGACTGCATGACGTTTGGTCGCAACGCCGGCCTCCGCGCCGCACAAAACGCCGGCTTTGGGCTTGAGAAATAAGCAAACAGAATACTTCAATAAAGACTTTAAAACCATCAGGGAACGTGAAGAACATCCCTAAATGAAATAAGAGGATGAGTATTGGTCACCTACTAGCGACAAATACTCATCCTCTTTTCATGTTGAGAATTAATCAATGGTAAAACTCAAACTTTACGCAATGGTTGTTGGATGAGATCTGGGTTTTCGTGAGGCTCTTTGGCGCAGATCTGCCTTTTCGAGAGGATGGGTGGATAAGATCTGGGTTTTCGAGAGACGCTCTGCCACAGATCCTCGTTTTCGAGAGGATTTTGAAGAGAAGGGTTTCTCGGCATTTTACAATATACCTGGTAAATACCTACGTACTAAAAATGCAAGATGCCGAGAAGCCCAAAAATCCTCTCGAAAACGAGGATCTGTGGCAGAGCGCCTCACGAAAACCCAGATCTTATCCACCCATCCTTACGAAAACCCAGATCTTATCCACCGACAATTGCGTAAAGTTTGAGTTGTGCCAAAGCGTTTTCCGTAAACCGGGGTTTCGTCAATAATCGACATGGGCCTGTTTGTGATTGGATTATCAGAGTCTTAAAGATGTGTTATTTGAAACATAAAAGCTGTTCTGGTTGTCTTCACATCTTGATAATCTGCTTTTCTTTGTGTTTATCATTGCTTCAGTATCTATCCATAGATGTTTTTGCTCTATGGCATAAAATTGCTCTGTTTAAGATTTGAAGTTTCGCGTACAGAAAGACGTTACATTAGCGAGTCGAGTCGTTTTATAGAGTTGTTTTGTTAGGACATACCTGATGGGGATTGTTTATATTGCGTTTTGGCTGCTGGGCGCCGTTTTGGTTTCCTCGGCCTTATCACAAATGTTTCCCAAAATACCTGCTTCGCTTATCCAGATTGTTCTGGGTGTCCTTTTGGTGCTCTTACCGCAAATCCACTATAACACTTCAGGCATTGACTCCGAGTTCTTTTTGATGTTCTTTATTGCGCCGCTTTTGTACTGGGATTCCATTGAGTCAGACAAAGAGATGCTCTGGAAGCAGAAGAAGCCCATTATTAATTATGCTCTGGGTCTTGTGATTCTCATTGTGCTGGTAATTGGCTTTTTTACCCATTGGCTTATTCCGTCCATCCCGCTGGCTGCTGCGTTTGCACTCGGAGCGGCTCTGGGCCCAACAGACGCCGTAGCGGTGAGTACACTTTCTAAAACCATCAACTTCAGAAAAGACGTCAAGAACCTTCTCCAGGGCGAGTGTCTGCTCAACGATGCCTCGGGTGTTGTATCGTTCCAGTTTGCAGCCGCTGCGATTGTAACGGGAGTTTTCTCCCTCTTTGATGCCACCACTACGCTCATCTGGGTTTTCCTGGGCGGAATTGGCCTCGGTCTTGGCATGGCCTTACTTAAGCTTGGCGTTTTGTATGTTGTCCGCCGCCTTGGCGTTGAGGACATAACCTTCCACGTTCTTTTGCAGCTGCTGACTCCGTTTGTCTTTTATCTCATTGCCGAGGAAGTGGGCGTGAGCGGCATTCTCGCAGTTGTAGCAGCAGGGATCGTCGAGTCATTGCTCGAGCCGTCCATGATACCGAGCGTTGCCAAGCTCAAGATTGTGAGCAGCAGCGTTTGGACCGTTATCTCATTTGCCCTGAACGGTGTAGTTTTTGTAATCCTGGGAACACTTCTGCCGCTTTCTATGAGAAGAACATGGGCAAGCGACGTCAACTCCAACGAGTCGCTCATATTCTATGTCCTCATGGTTACTATTGTTCTTATTTTGGTGCGCTTTATCTGGTGCGTCTTCTTTGCCTGGATTTCTGACAAAGATGATCATAAGCGTTTTACCCTCACCAAAGAAGACCTGAGAAATGCGCTCATCATCACGCTTGCCGGTGCTAAAGGCGCAGTTACGCTAACCATTTGCCTCTCGATTCCGGCAATCGCAGCAGGTGGCGCTTACCTGAGCTCCCGCGAACTGATTATCTTCCTGGGCGCCGGAGTAATTCTTGTCACCCTGTTGCTCGCGAACTTTGTGGTCCCTCTTGTTGCGCCAAAAAAGGATGTCTCGAGAACCCTCGCAGACGATACCATCGGTCGTATCCAAGTTTTAAGAAACGTCATTTACGAGCTTGGCCATGACGAGTCCCTGACAGACAAACACGCTGTCCGCCGTGTGATTGCAAGCTACAATTCGCGCATTGAACGTATTCAGCGCACCACCGCCTACGAGGACGAATCTGACCTGAGCCTGCGCGAACGCGCTGTTGGCTGGGAAGCGATCTCGGTTAACAATCAAATCAAAGAGGGAACCGTTACCCCCATTGTAGGCTACGGATACCTCCTTGAACTCGAGCGAAAGCTCTCAAGACTCCGCCATCACAGACGTGCAACCTGGTTTATCCGCAATGCGAGCGGTTGGTTTGGTTTCTTAAGGCGGGCAGGCTTAGAGAGTCTGAGTCTTTCAAAAGAAGCCCGCGAACAACGCCGAGAAGCCCGCGCAGAAGTGCGCCGTGCCTGCGCAAGCTATGTTTTGGAGCAGCTTGATGCCACGGTTCCCGGTGAAGAATACCCTGCGCAAACAATTACCCACGTTCGCGATGACTACCAGCGCGCCGCCGTTATGCCCACGTCTGACAAGACCCAAGTGAAGAATGCCCTCGTAAAATCAGACTCCGTAGAAGCGGTTCAGCGCGTTGGCCTGCAGTATGAACGCGAGCAAATTACCAAAGCTTATGACGAAGGTCTCATTTCGCGTGAAATGGCACGTCAAATGCGCGATTGCGTGAGCGCACTTGAGTACGAGCTGAGCGATTAAAACAACAGCAGCGCGCGCAAAAACCCTAAGAGAAGCTCACTTATCTGAAAGAGCACTCAGCAATATGGCGTTTGAGAACAGAATGCCTGTTGAAATATGAAGTAGTGAAATACATATGTACATAAATTTATAAATGGGGTAAACCATAGCCGTTCGCAATTGCGCAGTGTGCGCAAAGTACTCTCAAAGGGGAGATGTAACATGAAGAACTATACTATGAAACACATCGAGGGCTCATCGGTAGCAAGCCCAAGGTCGCGTGTCAAGTTTGGCTTGGCCGGCCTCATTGCAGCCGGTGCGCTTGCAGCCGGGCTGTTCGCGGGTGTCTCGGCATTACCTTCAACTGCTGAGAACGCAATTGCAAGCGAAGCTACTGTATCACAGGTAGATGCCAACCTTTCTTTGTCCGAGACAATCGCCTCCAAGTGCCTGCCCAGCGTTGGCAGCGTATATTGCAAGATCGAGACCGCAACAAGCTCGGGCATCTCACAGGGCAGCTGCGTTGTTATTGATTCTGACGGTAAGATCATTACCAACTACCACGTGGTAGACGGTTCAACCATGATCCAGGTCAACTTGGGCAAGGCGACCTATGAAGCAACCATTATTGGCAGCGATCCCAGTAGCGACATCGCGCTTCTGCAAATAGACCCGGGCGAGGACACTCTTGTGCCAATGGCTATTGGTTCCTCGTCTGACCTGAGGGTTGGCCAGTGGGTTATGACCATTGGTACGCCCAAGGGCGAGAGCGAGTCGGTATCGCAGGGTATTGTTTCTGGTCTTAACCGTACCTATGCAACAAACCTCGACACCTCTGACGTCTCTCTGTATTATGTAGGACTTATTCAGTCTGACGCCATGATTAACAGCGGTTCTTCTGGCGGAGCAATGGTCAACCAATACGGTGAGCTTATTGGTATTACCACACTCAACGCGACAACCGACGGCGACTTTGCCGGTATGTCATACGCGATCCCCGTTGATTATGTAATGAACATTGTCAATCAGATTGAAGAAACCGGCACAGTAGCCCACCCGCTCATTGGCACCGTTACCACCACCATTGAGTACGCTTATTACAGCGGATACTATAAGATCAATGATGACTCGCTTCTGTATGGAGCTTATGTTTGGGAGGTAGTTGAGGGCGGCGGCGCCGAGGCAGCCGGTATTAAGCCCGGAGACATTGTTATTGCCATTGACGGCACAGACGTAACCTCGCCAAGCTCATTTATCCTGGGTATTCGTCAGCACGCTATTGGCGATACCGTAACGGTTACCATTTTCCGTGACGGTGAAGAAATGGACCTCGATGTAACCCTCGGCAGTGACTTGGACGTAGATACCGCAAGTCTTGAGGACGAGGCCAATACCGACATTGAGAATAAGCAAAAAGATACCGAGAAGCCCGACAAGCGTCAGCAGGAGCCGCGTGGCGGAGAAGATGAGCAGCAATATGGCGATACCATAACTATTGATGACATCATCAACGCACTTGGCCTTGGCGATTACTATGGTTACGGCAACGGCGGCGGCCAGGGTTACAGCCCTTATGGCGGTTACCCCGGATACGGCAATGGGTATGGTAACGGCTATGGCAACGGATACGGCTACGGCTATGGTAATCCCGGTTATGGTTATGGTTACGGATATCCGGGTTATGGCAACGGATACGGCAACCCCGGATACTATGGCTACGGCTATGTAAACCCCGGTGAGGGTACCTATGGCTATGGTTATGGCGACAACTATGGTAATCAAAACAGTGGGAACGGCGACTTCAGCCAATTCCTCGAGGAACTCGGTAAGGCCCTCGGACTCTAAGAGTTGTTTGAGAGATAACTTCTTGATTATTAAGAAGTAGCAGGAAGGCTGTAGCAAAGACTACAGCCTTCCTTTTTTGTTGGGTAGGGGAGTGACAAAAGGAACAGAAGAATTTGCGAGAACGGGGGACGGTTCCTAAATCACAAACAGAACTATCCCCCTGTTCCCAAATTCCCCGTCTTACCATTACATCTCTGTTTACACTTTTGGAGTTTCTTTGTACTTGAGATAGAGCTTGCAATCAGCGAATTGTTGTGTCATTATAACCATTTGCATGGTGGGTGTGGCGCAGTTGGCTAGCGCACCAGATTGTGGCTCTGGGGGTCGAGGGTTCGAATCCCTTCACCCACCCCATGTGCGCTGTTAGCTCAGCTGGCCAGAGCAGGGGACTCTTAATCCCAAGGTCCAGGGTTCGAATCCCTGACGGCGCACCATTGAAACACCTGTTAGGGAGCCTGCAAAGGCTCCCTATTTTTTTGTTATGTCACACAAGTGTGACTAAACGTGTGACGGATTTTTAACACAACTATCAAAACCCCAGTTGAGCGTTTGATTTCTGAACTCATTTCTTCTACGGTATTACCTTTGTTCACGTCACACTTTACGGCTGTTAAAGTAGTTACACGTACCAGCTTTGTGAGACTAAGAGGTTTGTTGTGTGTTGTCTGTTAGCGGTATTTTATCCCTCAGCTACTCTATAACTCCTGCGTGAACACATAACAGGTTGTTGCATTTCATACTGTATACGATGCTCTAAGTTGGATTGTGGGCGATTCTACGGAGTATATGAGCAACTAGTATTACTCAATTTTATAGGCTGCAACACATCGCTTATGCTTGTTTAGAAGTATGCATTGATATGCTATTGTAAAGCCATGTATTCTTTCTTGAGCATGCATAGGCACTATTACTTATTGTCTATATCATGCCATCTACAAGGGCACACAAGAACGTACAAACCACAATGCAATACAAAGTGATCTCTCGCTTGTAATCGGCTGTACACTGTGATCCATGAGGCCGGGTTATACTCGCAAGATTTGCCGCGTTCTGTATGTGTTTATGTCTGCTTAGCTTACACAATGTTAGCATTAAAACTCTTACTTATTGTTAGCATATTTTACGTCCTTACATTGTGCCTGTGCTCTGTCGTCTGGCCCTGGTTGCTCCCTGGCCTGCCGGTCATCCATGAGGCCGGGCGTATACCTCGTGTGTTCGCTTGTATTCCTGCAGGTAAGAGCACATGTTCTATACTAACACATGCCATGACCTGCGCAAACCATCCCCCACCTTTAAAAACAGAAACAACCCCATAGGGACCGGCGCGGGCAGCTAGATTTCTGCGAAAATCAAATTTCAATTTCGTAATATTGCATAATATTGAGAGATTATTCAAATTATTGAATAATTATGAGAATAATTCCTGTTGTTTGATAATATTTACTTCTATCTTATACATATGAGGCAATAGTTAGTGACTGAATTTTCGGTTAACAACATCTACATACACATATATTCTTGATTGTATCGAGCTGTGCTTGACATATTTCCAGTAATACCATGGTATACGTGTTAACCGTTTTAGTGTGAGGATTTTTTCTGTGAAGCATGTTAGAGTCCTATCATAGAGATATTAATATTGTTATATATCCTGAAGCTGTAAAATCCATTATGGTAAAATGACTTGCTAAGAACAGAGTCTGTTCAAATTGAAACAAGCATTATTCTGAAGGGTGAATTATGAACTATAAGATTTGTCCAAATTGTAATAGGAGCGTTTCGGAATATGCAATCAAATGCCCAAGTTGTGGCAGTTACTTAACAGATGATACAGTTTCAGATGATCATCATAAAACTGAGTATAAGCAGGATGAACTAACGGCAGGTTTAGACAGCTTATACAATATTAAGAACAATCGTTTGACTGAGACTACTGATAAGATAAATGAATCTGATAACCTAAATATCGATAATCAATCAGCTTCGAATACAATATCAATCGGTACTACAAAAGATAATGCTGCTTCTGGATGTAGTATTGGATGTGGTATTATTATTGCATTAATAATATTGTTATTTATTGGATACTGTTCAATTGGGGGCGGCACTTATACTAGTGATGCTAAAGCGTATGCGATTGCAGAATCCTTTATAGAAGACCATCTTGTATCACCAAGCTCAGCAAAATTTGCACCAATGCCTCAAGCAACGATTGAAAATAATGGGGACAGTCCAATTCATGATAATTACACACGGTTTACAGTTAAAAGCTATGTAGATTCGCAGAATCGTTTTGGTGCAACAATCCGAACCTATTTTACGGTCGTTATTGATATAAGCCGCACTGATGACCGATATTATATTATTGATTATCAGATTGAGTAGTCTATTACTCTATAATATAGAGCACGTTCCTTATGTATACTGGGACGTGCTCTATGCTCGACTATTAGCTGACAAACAAGAATGTCAATTTATGGACAAAACAAGCCGGTTAAAACATAAAGCCGCTTAATATGATGCATCCATATTATGCGCTGATCATAAAGTATGATTCCTCTGCTTCTTCTAGCTCCGCGCGTATGCGGGCGGCTTCTCTGGTGTGCATTTCGTATTTCTCAATGTGTATAGGTAAATGTGCCTCCATTGTGGCCGTTAGCATTTGCGATTCGTGAACAGCTTCAATTATTGAGTTATATAAATTTGCTTTATCTTCATGTTCGTGTAATTCACGCCTGAGTCTTCTTATATCTATTTCTGCGTTAGGTTTCATTGGAACTCCATAGTGTATATAAATCACGGGTAATACATTGTTGCTTTATAAACAACAAAGCAACAGAGAAGAAACAACATAATACCAGGTAAAGCATAGTGTATATTCATTTTGTTGCTTTGTTGCTTCATTTTCCCTATATATACTATTTAATATACTTTTTTATAGAGAATATAAAGCAACAAAGCAACATTTGTATAAAACATTGCGGTTTATCAGGTATTATCTATGTTGCTTTATGTTGCTTTGTTGCTTATGTTTGGCGCATGTGAAGCTGTATACTCCCATGTATTGCATACGCCGTACTGCTTATTATTATATGTGACACGTTGCTTACCTGCATATTCCCAACCTTTAGCCTTATTGTTCAGAATATCGGTTATTTTGTTAGTTACTTTAGAACCTCGCCTGAACTCCTCGGGCGACATATCCAGTGCGTTCTCTGCTATCATGCGAACACAAACACGCGGGCAACCAGTAGCACCGTGCTCATGTCTTGCCCTGTCCAGGAACTCTAGAATTAGCGGTGCTTCTGTGTCTTCTATAGTTGCTGCATCACGCGCTATTTGTGCGTCATTCAATAAGTAGTCTGGTAACGTAGGTTTAATCTGTATGCCTTTTCGCTTACATTCCTTATAGAAATAGATAACACCAGCCCATGCCTGTTGTATTATCTCGTCTATTCCCTGCTCGTCCCATTCACTCACTGAGAAACACTCAACCTCACCGCACTTTATAGGGAGCATGCGTCGCGCTATGCCACCCGTGTGGTCGTTTGGAATACCAGCACTGTTTGATGTGCCAATGAGTACATAAGAGCGTAATATTTTTGTTGTGTGCCGGTCATAGGGTAAACGCACATCCCAACTTCTGCGAGTGATTGCTTCTTTGATGGCTTCAACGCTTTTGCTACCTGATAACGCAGACAATTCGCCAATTTCAACCAACCATTTACCTGATGCCCTTTCTTCTGATGCTTTCGCATCCGTGAGGTCAACTATAGAATCTGTATACAGTTCGTCATTCATTGCAAGCCGTTGCACAAACGTACTTTACCAATACCCGGCGCACCTCTTAGAATAATCATGTAGTCGTACTTGCATCCTGGTTCATATGCTCTTTGAACAGCACCAAGCATAAAATTTGATACGACTTGTTTGTTATAATCTGTTGGTTCTACACCAAGAAAGAGCGTAAACGGATCACATGGCGCGGTTTGACCGTCCCACCTAGGTAGTTTGTCAAGCATGTCAACAACAGGATTAAACTTGTGTTCGCCTGCAACAATCATAAGAGCATCGTTTGCACTATCGCGTGGTACGCTGTTTATGTTTGACTTGTTGGCGATTAGTTCACGCTCAATACGGCGGTAAAAATTCGCCTGGTCTTCTCCGTTCCATGTGCGTATTTCTTGCTTTGTGCCATTGCGCTCCCATTCAAGTAGTCCACCGGTAACATAAATACGCCCGTCTATGTCGTTAAGTTTAACAGCGTCACAGATACCGTAATGACCGGACTGTATCCATTTGTAACAATTCTCAACAGTTGCCCTAGCCATTTAGAACGCCTCCTGCATTAGCATCATATACCGAGTCACATATTGACTTTCTAAGTTTGAGCTTACCTCGGAACATCGGACAAGCCTCTAACAGCTTACGCGCTAATGCTGCCCTAAGATTGTTATTAAACTTTGTATTTGATCCGTCTTGGGATGTAAAAGTTTTTGCGCGTGCTTGCTCAAAGTATCGCGTCATGCACATAGGGCGGTTACTTCTGTAGTCTAAACTTGCAAGATGGATAATAAAGCAAAATGCATCCCAATTATTATTCATCCATTCATCAGCTTCATGCATACGCTGCTTTGCACGTTCAAATTGTTCCTCTTGGGTAAATTCTCGCTTCATATTAGTAGCCGCCTTGAATACCAAGCTGTTTACGTATTTCGTCAAGGTTTACACGCCAAACTCTTCCAAACCGTGCCGCCTTAAGCGTGCCGTCTTTACAGAGATTGTTTACATGTCGTGTAGAGATGCCCATAAGCTCAGCGGCATCTTTGACGCTTCCAATACTTTTGTTTGTTATTTCATATTTACGTCGCATTTTATTGCTCCTGTCTTTAATACTGTAATAATATGACACGTGTCATAATTAGAATAGAGAATACATATATGCATGTCAAACATAGTAAACGTATAACAGATATAAATTAGCAAGGCATAAATTACTGGTTTCTTTTATACGTAAATCTGCATTATCTTTTGAACTAACAAAAATGTGTAATGTATCTCCCTAAATAAAACCCTTAAATGAGAGATACATTACACATTACAGTATTTAAGTAATATTAAATTCACATAATATTCATTACTCTTGTTTATTACACTAGGGATTGAATTGCATTATTAAGATATTCTTTTAGCATCTCAACGCTTATACAAGACGAATTGTCTGGGTCTATACTTTCAAATACTATGTGATATAGTTTAGTGATTAGTGTACTTTCTTCTTTGATTTCTATGAGTGCACCCGTGCAAGAATCACTATCCAATAGTTTACTTTTTGAGTTTTCTATTGATAATCTAATATGTAATAATATATTTAATATTTCTTCTGTGTTGAGACTTAAAAGCATTGCAACACTAGCAATACACCCATCTATAACAGCTATTCGTTTTTCATGTGCCTCTATGTTTAATTTTGCATTGCTGAGGTTTTTATACTCTTCACCTAAAATAATATATGCAACAGTGAAGCCTTTACACCCCATAACCTTTTCAATGGCTTGAAGGTGGCATAATTCCGCATTTTCTGGGTGACTTTTCAGGTGAGCAAGCGCGTCTTTTTTAAACCCTTTATTTCTTCCGGGATCGAGTTCGATTAATGCCGCATTTATTTCTTTCGCAAAAGATTCTCTATAGTCTTTTTTATCATGTTTTTTACCGTGTTCTTTTTTGTGATACTCGCGTTTATATTCGTCGATAGCTTCTACAAGCCGTCTCTGTCCATCCTTATTCCATTGAAGAGGATGAGCTTTAACTCTTTTATCCATATTCACACCGCCTCACAAGGTGAATGTTTTCTGTAATGCTCTTTACAAATGTTATCCAAGCTATCATGTATGTTTTGCAACCCTTGAATGACAGAATAAAGCGTGTATTCCAGCATCCCACATGCTTCACTCTCTGTTATATGTAACGGGGCTATACTACTGCTATTGTCGGAGTCTGATAGTATCTTTATTCCAGTAGCCAATACATCATGAATACGTGAAACCTCAACTGCACATTCTTCAAGGTCCATATGCTCATTAATGGGGAGTTGAACACTTTGCATAATTGCTCCTTTGCAATAGACTAGCGCCGCACTCTTAAAGCGCGGCGCACATTACAACCTACTCGTTACTAGCGCGTTTAAACGGGATAACATCGGCTTGTTTCTTGTATACGTCTCCTATCTTTGCCGCTGCTGCTTTCTTAGCATCTGGGTCACTACTAGCGTAAATGTTCAGAGTCATACTGGCGTTTGCGTGTCCCATCATACTAGAGACTGTTTTAACGTCGATACCTGCAGCGATTGCGACAGTAGCAAAAGTATGGCGCAAGTCGTGAAAACGTACGATTTTGTTTCTGGTACCACATACACCCAACGTTTCACCGATTACTTTCCAGGCTTTCGAGAGATTGTTTGGGTTTATATAGTGTTCGAGGTCATAAGAAAGAACGTAGGTATTAGGGGTAAGCCTTGCGCCAATGCTTGCAGCTTCACTCTGCATAAGCTCACGGCGGCGGCGTAGAACATTAACCAACTGTTCAGGAATATCAATAGTGCGCCGCCTGGTTTCGTTCTTTGGCTCTTTGGTGTATGTGCCGCCGCTTGCCATGCCTATACTCTCAGTAACGCGAATCTGAGCGGCGTCTAGGTCAACGTCAACCCATTTTAACCCAGCACACTCGGCAGCGTGAAGACCGGCATATAACGCCAATGCAATGGCTGTAAGTTGTGGGGTAGCTTCGTGAGTGTCGATATACTCAGCAACTTTAACCCTGCTTTGAGCATCTAATGCATTAGGTTCTGTGTTCTTACGTTTGGGTGGCTTGACTGCATCAACGGGATTCTTTACCAGGTCATCAATAACCACGGCGTGCTTACATACCTGTTTAAGCAATCTGTGTGCTTTACCAACGGTAGAAGATGACAAACCGCGTTTAACCAATGCCGTTTCAAAGTCTTGTACTTGCCTAGGTGCAAGCTCCTTTAGCTTGATTTTTGAGAGATACTCACGGATATACTTTGCACTTCCACGATACCCAGTTATTGTTGACGGCTCCACTGACTGCATAGCTTCGAGGTTGTCAATGTAAGAGTCTACATAATCAGCTACACAGATACTACTTTGTTGAGTGTGTTCCTGCTCCTGTGCTACCATAAGCTCAGCACGCCACTTTGCAACTTCTTTTTCTGCGTCTGTCTGGTTCTTAACTGTGTGGTAATCAAACACCTTGGTAATTGTCTTCCACTTGCCCGTCTCGTCCTTGTAGCGAATCCAACCACGCCACGGCTTATTCTTTTTATCGGTAAGTTGTGAAACTGAACCCAGTGAATAGTCGTACATATGGCATCCCCTCTCTCGTCACACGGACTCGTCACATTGTGTGACGGATTCCGACAACGCCATACTACACTAGATGCTTAAGACAACTCAATACAACTATATTACCTGCTATAATATCTCCACAGATCACATTGCATACTTGTGATAAACGCAAGATACAAACTCTCTTAATCCCAAGGTCCAGGGTTCGAATCCCTGACGGCGCACCATTTGAATCTTATGAGAACACCTGGGTAAAACCGGGTGTTCTTTTTTATTATTGGCCAAGGGGATTCTTTTTTTATTATTGATCAAAAGGCGAGAGCCCAACACGCATCTTCTGACTTTCTTCTCGGCCAAAAACTAATGATTCTGGTTATAGTAAAAGGGCCGGCCTCTTTTTGAGACCGGCCCTTTAAGAGGTTATGTTTGGCAGGTATATGCAAGCGCATACCTTAGGCGTTTTTACTCGTCTTCTACGATATCAGTAATAGCACCGTTGGGGCACTCTTCGAGGCATGCGGCGCATGCGATGCAAGAGTCCTCGTCAACAACGGTTGCTACTTCGTCCTCAATCTCGAGAACACCCATGGGGCATGCGTCAACACAGGCGCCGCATGCAATACATTCATCAACATCAATTTCAGGACGTGACATAGGTTAACTCCCCTTCTCCTGGGCTCAGCCCAAATAGTTAACAATACGTATGCAGCAGAGTATTCCGCTGCAAGTTCGTTTAGATACCTCAGCATCAAATACGACTTTTGCCCTTATAGCATACTTAAACAAACATGCAAGCCATATCCATATAAAGTAGGTGAATGAGCAAAAATTGCACTATTTCAACAAAATATAGAATAAATCTCCCATTATCCGAGACAAAAGTGGCATGGATCCCTGTTTGTGAGAGTCGCTGATGGATAGCCTCCCGTAAACCGAGATCTTAGGATCTGATCCACCAATTCTCTTGCAAACTGCATTCTGTGCCAAAGCGTCTCTTATAAAATCAGGTTCTCATCCACCAGCGCCTCACACAAACCCAGATCCGAACCACTTCTGTCCTCGCATGTCAGAATCTGTGACGGGGGCGGCTGATTTTGGGATGGGCCCGGGCCTCTCTATTATATTCTTTGAGTTAAATGTCCTATAAGTTGTGAAGATAAAAAATATATTATGGAGAGACTTAGATTATGTATAAAAGTAGATTTTAAGGGTTATAATGCATCCCGAACAAAAAGATGATTCGCCGCAGAGGCTGCTGCGAGCGAAATCAAACGTACGAGAGAGGATGTTTATTATGAGTAAAGTTATTGGTATCGACCTTGGTACTACAAACTCTTGTGTTGCCGTTCTCGAAGGCGGAGAGCCTACCGTTATTGTTAACGCAGAGGGCGACCGTACCACCCCGTCTGTTGTAGGTTTCCGCGCCGGCGGCGACCGTGTTGTTGGCAAGCCTGCTAAGAACGCTGCAGTTACCAACCCCAAGAACACCGTTTCTTCTATTAAGCGTTTCATGGGCCGTTCTTTTGGCGAAGTAACAAGCGAGCTTGGAACCATTGCTTATGACATGGTTCGCGGCAAGGACGGCCGTTGCGCCGTTAAGATTGAAGGCAAGGAATACACCCCCGAGGAAGTCTCGGCTATGATTCTTACCAAGCTTAAGAACGATGCCGAGAAGTACCTGGGCGAGAAGGTCACCGACGCCGTCATCACCGTTCCTGCTTACTTTAACGACGCCCAGCGTCAGGCAACCAAGGACGCAGGCAAGATCGCCGGTCTCAACGTTGAGCGTATTGTAAATGAGCCTACCGCAGCCGCTTTGGCTTACGGCCTCGACAAGAAGGGCAGCGACGAGAAGGTTCTCGTATTCGACCTTGGCGGCGGCACCTTTGATGTTTCGCTTCTTGAGATTGCCGACGGCGTCTTCCAGGTTCTCGCAACCAACGGCGATAACCACCTGGGCGGCGACGACTGGGATCAGCGTGTTATTGACTGGCTGGCAGATAAGTTCAAGGCTGACAACGGCATTGACCTCCGCAAGGACCCCATGGCGCTCCAGCGTCTTAAGGAAGCTGCAGAGAATGCCAAGAAGGAGCTCTCGGCTGCTTCACAGGCAAGCATCAACCTGCCGTTCATTACCGCTGACGCAAGCGGCCCCAAGCACCTTGATTACTCGCTGACCCGTGCCGAGTTTGAGCGCATTACCCGCGATCTTCTCGAGCGCTGCAAGAAGCCGGTAACCCAGGTTCTCCATGACGCAGGTCTCCAGATCAGCGAAGTTAACGAGGTTATTCTCGTTGGCGGTTCAACCCGTATGCCCGCTGTTCAGGATCTCGTTAAGAAGATGACCGGCAAGCAGCCCAACATGAGCGTTAACCCTGATGAGGTTGTAGCCGTTGGCGCAGCCGTTCAGGGCGGCGTTCTTACCGGCGACGTGAGCGGCATTCTGCTTCTTGACGTAACTCCTCTGAGCCTTGGCGTTGAGACCATGGGCGGCGTTATGACCAGGATGATTGACCGCAACACCACCATTCCTACCAGCAAGACCGAGATTTATTCTACCGCAAGCGACAACCAGACGAGCGTTGAGATTAACGTTCTTCAGGGCGAGCGTGAGATGGCCCGTGACAACAAGAGCCTTGGTAAGTTCCAGCTCACCGGCATTCCGGCTGCTCGTCGTGGCGTTCCTCAGATTGAGGTTACCTTTGATATCGACGCCAACGGCATTGTTAGGTCTCGGCTAAGGACCTTGGCACCGGCAAGCAGCAGCAGATTACCATCAGCGGTTCTACCGCCCTTTCTGATGACGAAGTCAACCGTATGGTTAAGGACGCCGAGGCTCATGCCGAGGAAGACAAGCGTCAAAAGGACGAGGTAGAGACCCGCAACCAGACCGACTCGCTCATTTACTCCACCGAGCAGACTCTGAACGAACTTGGCGACAAGGTTTCTGCTGACGTCAAGGCTAATGCTCAGGCTGCCATCGACAAGGCCAAGAAGGCCCTCGAGGGCACTGACATTGAGGACATTAAGAGCGCTGCCGAGGAACTCCGCAACGTTGGCTACAAGCTCGCTGAGGTTGTCTACTCTGACGCTCAGGCCCAGAGCGCAGCCGGCGCCGGCAACCCCGGTGCATCCGGTGGTTCTGATGACGTCATCGACGCCGACTACGAGGTTGTCGACGAAGACAAGAAAGGGAACTAATCATGAAGGTCGACGTTACAACGCCCGAAGACTCTGAGCAGGAGCCAAAAAAAGAGGCTCAAAGTGCCGTCGACCCAAGTGTTGACGCGGATGCCGCCATTGTTGATGAAGCCGAGAAGATCGTCTCTGATATCGAAGAAGCTCTTGATGCCGAGTATGAACCCATCGAGACCAAGCGCAGCAAGAAGAAGCAGCAGGACGACGTGTTCTCTCTTGCAGATATCGAGAAGGCTCAGGAAGAAGCAAAGGAAGCAAACGACCGCTATCTGAGGCTTCAGGCAGAGTGGGACAACTACCGCAAGCGTACGGCCCGCGAGCGCGAAGAAGAGCGTATTCGTGCCTCGGAGAACCTGGTCGAGAAGCTCCTGCCGGTTGTCGACGACATCGAGCGAGCCCTTGACCATGCGGCCAAAGGCGAGCCTCAGGGTGAATTTGCCCAGTTTGTTGATGGCGTCAAAGCGATGCACAACAAGTTCCTCGAGGTTTTGACCAAGGCCGGCGCTGAGGTTATTGACCCGGTGGGCAAGGAGTTCGACATGAATGAGCACCAGGCAGTTGCTCATATTGAGGACCCAACGCTTCCGGAGTCGACGGTACGCGATGTGTATCAAAAGGGTTATCGCATGGGTGGCCACGTGATTCGTCCGGCTATGGTAACCGTATCAAAGGGCGGTCCTTCTCGGCAAGAGAATGGTGAGGACGCTGCCCAGGACAAGGCTGCCAATGAGTAGTTGGATGGACTAAGAAACAGGTATCACGGGGGCCGTGCCGGGCGTATTTGCTTGGTGCGGCCCCATGTACAAGCAAGTACCTCTGTGACGGAGAACAGGTTCCCTGTCACATACCAAACATTTTTACGAAAGCGAGGCGAAGGTTATGGCACAAGAAAAAACGCTGTATGAGATTCTGGGCGTCAGCCAAAACGCCTCTGACGATGAAATCAAAAAAGCATTCAGATCGCTCGCCGTTAAGCACCACCCTGATGCCGGCGGCGACGAGGAGACTTTTAAGCAAATCAGCCAGGCATACGAGGTTCTCTCGGATTCTCAAAAGCGTGCCGAGTATGACCAGGCTCTTAAGTACGGCTCGTTTATAGGCTCACAGGGCGGCCGCGGTGGCGGTATGGGCGGTATGGGCTCTATGAACTGGTCAGACATTATTGAGAGCATTCTCCGTGGCGAAGGCGCATTTGGCACGCAGTGGAATCCTGACCAGACCGGTTTTGGCGGGTTCAACGGCTGGGGACAGCCCAGGCCGTCGCGCGGCAATGACCTTAATATGGCCATTGATGTGTCGTTTGAAGAAGCGTATGCGGGCGGCACGCGCAAGGTGAGCTACCGCATTCCTTCTACCGGAGAAACCCAGAGCTTAACGGTTAAGATTCCGGCGGGAGCGGTTGACGGCGGCAAGCTTCGCTACCGTGAACGCGGCGAATACGGCACAAACGGCGGTATGCGCGGCGATTTGGTTGTCACAACGCGCGTTGGCACGCACCCGTATTACACCCGCGACGGAGCCGACGTTACCATGGAGCTCCCGGTAAGCATTTACGAGGCTGCTCTCGGCGCTCAAATAGATGTTCCCGCGCCTAACGGCAAGACCTTTAAGCTTAAGATTCCCGCTGGTACGCAGCCCGGTAAAATCTTCAGGTTCAAAGATATGGGTGCGCCTGACGTTAAGCACAAAGGCGCCACGGGAGCGTTCTATGTGAAGATTCGCGTTGATGTTCCCACGAACCTTACCACCGAGGAAACCGAGGCGCTCCAGCGCCTGCGCGACCACGACAAGCGCGACCCACGTTCTAATATGAGAAAGTAGAGGTACCACCATGCCAACGTCAGATGACGAGAAAAACCGGCCGTTATATATGATTTCGGTCGCAGCCGAGCTTACGGGCATGCACCCTCAGACCCTGCGTATTTACGAGAGCAAAGGTTTGGTAAACCCAAGCCGCAGCCAGGGCAACACACGCCTTTATTCTCAGGCAGACATCGAGCGGCTCGACCTCATTGGCAGGCTTACTGACGAAGGCATTAACCTCGCAGGTGTCGTGCGTATTCTCGACATGAAGAGCCGTATGGATGAGCGCGATGAGGAGATTGAGCAGCTGCGCGCCGAGAACAAAGCGCTGCGCGAGCAGGTGCACGAGTACCGTATGCGCGAGACCATTACAGCTTTGATGCCCTACGAGGGCAAAGATAACCCCAAGAACCCGCTCGCAGGGCTCTTGCGCGGGACGTCCGTAGATAAGGACGAATGAAATGAGGTGAAGCGTTTATGAGGATTGACAAATTTGCAATGACTGCCCAGGAAGCAATCCAGGAGGCAGTAGGTATAGCAAGCGATGCCCAGGCTTCCGAGGTGGCCCCAATTCACCTGCTTAAGGCATTGCTTGATTCAAATGAACGTAATTTAGGTGCTATTATTGAACGAATCGGAGCAGATCCGGCCCAGCTTAAGGCTGCAACCGACGCAAAGATCGCTTCGATGCCCAAGGTCAGCGGAGACACAGAGGTGGGAGTTTCTCGTGAACTTGCCCGCGACCTTGAAAACGCCCAAAAACTCGCCGGTAAAATGGAAGACTCGTTCGCGACAACCGAGCATCTGTTGTGCGCGCTTGCTCAGGACCAAACCGACGCCGGCAAAATCCTTATGCAGGCAGGTGTTACACCCGAGCGTGTTGAGAATGCCTACAAACAGCTGCGCGGCAACGGCCGCGTGACCGATGCCGAGAGCAAGCCGCAGTTTGAGGCCCTTAAGCAGTACGGCCGCAACCTCACCGACCTTGCCCGCGAAGGCAAGCTTGACCCGGTTATTGGACGTGTTGAGGAGATTCGTCACACCATTCAGGTGCTGAGCCGTCGTACCAAGAACAACCCTGTGCTTATTGGCGAGCCGGGTACCGGTAAAACGGCCATTGTAGAAGGTCTGGCCCAGCGTATTGTTGCGGGCGACGTGCCCTCTACGCTGCGCGACCGCGAGATCATTGAGCTCGATATGAGCGCAATGGTGGCAGGCGCCAAGTACCGCGGCGAGTTTGAGGACCGTCTTAAGGCTGTCCTTAAAGAGGTAGAAGACGCCGGCGGTACTGTGGTACTGTTCATCGACGAGCTCCACACCATTGTTGGCGCAGGTGCGACAACCGGCTCCATGGACGCAGGCAACATCTTAAAGCCAGCCCTTGCCCGTGGCGACCTGCACGCAATTGGTGCGACGACGCTTGATGAGTACCGTAAGTATATCGAGAAGGACGCCGCTCTTGCGCGTAGGTTCCAGCCTGTACTGGTTGACCAGCCAAGCGTAGAAGACACCATCTCGATTCTCCGTGGTATTAAAGAGAAGTACGAGATTCACCACGGCGTACGTATTACTGACTCCGCTCTTGTTGCGGCAGCCGAGCTGAGCGACCGTTACATTACCGACAGGTTCCTGCCGGATAAAGCTATTGACCTGGTAGATGAGGCAGCAAGCCGCTTGCGCATGGAGCTTGACTCCATGCCGGTAGACATTGATGCCGCAGACCGCCAGCTCACACAAATGCAGATCGAAGAACAGGCCCTCATGAAGGAGGAGGACGACGCCTCCAAGGAGCGCCTTGAGACCCTGCGCGGAGAGATTGCGGTTGCCCGCGAGAAGCTCGACGCCATGAAGGCGGCCTGGCAGAACGAGAAGGACATCATTAATCAGGTACAGTCTCTCAAGAGCCAGCTCGAAGACGCCCGCAACGAGGAAGAGCGCGCAACCCGCGAAGGCGATCTTTACCGTGCTTCCGAGCTCCGCTACGGTACCATTCCAAGCCTTGAGCAGCAGTATCGCGAAGCCGAGGAGCACCTGCGCAACAAGCAGCAGGCCGGAGGCGCCCTCAAAGAAGAGGTAACTCAAGATGAGATCGCCGAGGTCGTAAGCGCCTGGACCGGCGTCCCCGTGAGCAAGATGATGCAGGGCGACATGGACAAGCTCCGCCACCTGGAAGACACGCTCAAGGCCCGCGTTATTGGCCAGGATGCTGCCGTCCACGCAGTCGCAAGCGCCGTTCGCCGCAGCCGTGCGGGTCTCGCTGACCCCAACAGGCCGCTTGGCAGCTTTATGTTCCTGGGCCCCACCGGCGTCGGCAAGACCGAGCTCGCAAAAGCCCTCGCAGAAGCCCTTTTTGATGACGAGAAGTCCATGGTTCGTATTGATATGAGCGAATACATGGAGAAGTTCAGCGTCCAGCGTCTTATTGGTGCACCCCCAGGATACGTTGGTTACGACGAAGGCGGCCAGCTCACCGAGGCAGTACGCAGGCATCCGTACACGGTTGTTCTTCTCGACGAGCTCGAGAAAGCACACCCGGATGTATTTAACATCCTGCTCCAGGTGCTCGACGACGGTCGTCTGACCGACGGCCAGGGTCGTGTGGTAAGCTTTAAGAACGCGATTGTGATTATGACGAGCAACGTTGGTTCGCAGTTCATCCTTGAAGCCGCCAAGCAGGGCAACCCCGAGGCCACGCGCCAGCAGGTAAACGATCTCTTGCACTCAACCTTTAAGCCCGAGTTCCTCAACCGTATTGACGACATCGTGATGTTCAACAGCCTTGGCTTTGACGATATCGAGAAGATTGTTGACCTCCAGCTCGACGACGTACGCGACCGTCTTGCTCACGAGCGTCTGACCATGAAGGTAACGCCCGCCGCGGTAGAAGCCCTCGCCATGGGCGGCCTCGACCCGGTATACGGCGCACGTCCGCTGCGCAGGCTCATTCAGAACCGCGTTGTCGACGGCATCGCGAACCTCATTATCGACGGTAAGCTCGGCGAGAACGACGTGGTGCTTGTGGACGTCGACGCAATGGGCGAGCTCTACGTTGACCGCGACAACGAGGCCTCAGCCGCCAACCGCGCCACTCACAGCGCGACTCCTGAGGATGTTCCGCTCGAGCCCGACTCGGTTGAGTAAACTGAGGCAGAACCTAAAGATATGATTTACACCCAGGGGGCGAAGAACACAGAGCAAAGTTCTTCGCCCCCTGTCTGTTCGTTTCAAAATCTCCGGAGATTACCGTTTACCGGGGTTTAACAGATTGCGTATATTTATTGAGCAGGTCGACTCGAAACCCGCTCCGGCAAAATCATCGAGCTGCTGCGGAACTCACCCGCTTCGCAGGCTCAAACAGTCCTCGCACCCGCTTGCTGATTTTGCCGGAGCTTTCTCGAAGACCTGCTCAATAAATATACGCAATCTGTTAAACCCCGGTAAACGGTAATCTCCGGAGATTTTGAAACGAACTGACATGTCAGGTTGTTATAAAGATGGCTGGGCTTTGGTATACTTCTACAGTGTTGTGAATGCGGCAAAAGGATGTTGAATGAACAAGAGTAATGATATCTCTGCAGATGATCGCGCACAGGCTTTGGAATTCCTGTTGCATGATTCTGAGGTAGTCACGAGAAAAAGCGCTGTTGTGGCTTTGGGCCGCATGCAGGGGAGTGTTGCGCGGGATATGCTTTGCCGGGCGCTTGATGATGCCGACGAGGGCGTGAGAGTTCTTGCCTGCCAGGCGCTTGCCCGTTTGACAGATGCCGGATGCTTAGGTGCCGTGCTGTCTCATACTCATGACGAGTCTCCTCAGGTTAAGTGTGGAATCCTCTGGATTCTAGCGAACCTTATTGCGCATGGGAATCTGAGCAATAAAGAACGGTCATCACTTTTTGAACCGATTGCAATTATGGCCTTTGACCCACATGATGCCGTGCGCGCCGACGCCGCAGCCATCATCGGAACGCTTCATGATGCGCGAGCCCTTGACGCCCTGGTGGTGTTGCTTGAGGATGACTGCACCAAAGTGCGCGCCCAAGCCTGCACAAGCCTTGGGTTGATTCCCAGTGTAAAAGCAGTTGATTTGCTGCTGAGTATTCTAGAAGATAAGGCCGAGAAACCCTTGGTCTACGTTTCAGCACTTGATGCCCTGGTACACCAAATGCAGACGCAAAAACTTGAGGATGAAACTTGCGAGCGGGCACTCAAGGTCATTGAGGCACTTATAAGCGTTGAGGTTGTTAATGCTGAAGAAGAGACAGAGCCTTCTGAAGTGACAACAAAGGATGTCCAGGCAACCGCTATATGGGCTCTTGGATTTGTAGCTCCGCTCAGTACCTGCGATTATGATCATTATAAAGAGATATTACAGCAAGAGTCTGACTCACCGGATTCATGGAAAAAGAAGTATGCCGCGGAGGCTTTGACTCGTCTCGGAACCTGACAAAAGGACGGACCTTTTGTCAGGTTTTGGAACGTCTCGAAAAGAGGGTTTGATCATTAACCTATTTCAGTATGCCATAGGTGGAGTCAATCTTTTTTTGACGTAACTTCAATGTATAATAGTATGCGCGATTAGGAAATATTTTTTGAGAGCAAGAGAGGGAGCACCATGGAGGTAACACTTTTATACCATACGCCTGATCCGGAACGAGCCGTCGCAACTGCTGCAAGGCTCTGTTACGCGCCGGTGGGCGGCAAGGAGCTTATGGAAGGCCTCACGCAGGAGAAGATCGAGAAGGTTCTCTCAACCATTATGCGTTCGGGGCACTTCTCAACGCTTGAGCATGCGAGCTATACCTTCTCCATTGAAGGCGTAAGCCGCGCGTTAACACACCAGCTCGTAAGGCACAGGGTCGCAAGCTACAACCAGCAGTCCCAGCGTTACGTTAAGTTTAAGGAAGCTCCATCAATCATCAAGCCAGAAACCATTGCCGAGAATCCCGAGTTCTCCGAGCTCTTTGATGAAACGGTAGATGCCATTTGGCAGGCTTACGACAAACTGGTACAAGCCGGTATTCCCGCAGAGGATGCCCGTTATCTGCTTCCCAACGCCTGCGAAACAAAGATAGTCGTCACCATGAACATCCGCGAACTTCTCCACTTCTTTGAAGTCCGCTGCTGCAACCGTGCTCAATGGGAGATTCGCGAACTCGCCTGGAAGATGCTGGAACTCGTCCGTCCAACAGCCCCGTTCATCTTCCGCCAGGCAGGCCCCGGCTGTGTAAAGGCCGGCTGCCCCGAAGGCAAAATGACCTGCGGCACCCCTTACCCCAAGGCTGAGGCATACTAATCCAACGCCAATGAGTTATCAAAACTTTCCCTGTGACTTATGAGCATGGGAGAAGTCTAGGAAAAGATTCTAAAAGAATGGGGCTCAGGTAGGCTGATATGTTGTCCGTAGCGTTTTTATGAGGCTAAAGCGAAGGACAACGTATCAGCCTACCTGAGCCCCATTCTTTTAGAATCTTTTCCTAGACAAGCTTCGAATAAATCTTTACAAATCCAGAGCAGCCTTGAGTATGACATCCTCCACGCATTCCTTATGTGTCCAGGGGATGTGGATGTTAAGAGGGAGGCCCCGGCTCGCGTAGCCTTGACCTTGGCGGTTGGCGTCGGTCCGGGTTATGGGGTAGGTAAAACGAGCCATGATGTCGGGGTAATCAATAGTGAGATAATTCTCGTAATCAAGCGCGCCCGGTGTGGTGCGGCCAATAAGCTTGACTTTTTGCATGTGCATGACTGACTCGGCGAGTTTCTCGGCACCTGCGCCTGTTGTTGTGTCAACGAGAATGCACACCTCTTTTGGCGCGTGAGGTACAGGTTCAACGAGTTCGTCCTCAAAGGGGGACGGAATTACCTCGGGAAGCTCGGCCAGCAAATGGCGTTCTTTTTGGTCAAGAGTTGAGCGCTTTGCCTCAAGAACCTGGGCCGCTTTTTGCTCGATACCGTCAATCATGTCCTGCAAAAGCGCGGGGTCTGCCGAGCCGCTTGCCTTGTTAAGGGCGTCGATGAGCCGTTCTGCATTATGTTTTGAATAAATGGTCCAAACTTTGCGGTCTCCCATGATAGTCTTCGCCGGTATGGCGGCATCTACCAGGTAGGGGAGTAGGGCCAAAAAAGCTTCTGGGACCGCGTCGCCCGTGCAAGAGCGAAGGTCAAGAATAAGCTTGGCGTAAGGTGTAGATTGGGTAGCCAATAAGCGCTCCACTTCGCTGACAGTCTTTTGAACAGAAGACAAGTCCGCAAGTGAATCAACGCGAACCAAGACCGCATTGTCAGTAACTGATGTTGCCGAGAAAACAGGCGCCGGTTCTTCTCCTCGCGGCAAGTGCAAAAGATCAAGCCGCTTAACGTGCCCGTCTCCCGGGAAAACGTCAACGCTGTCATACATGCGATACACGAGGTCCCAGTCTTCGCGGTCAGTGCCTCTTCCCCAAAAGATGTCGGCGCCGGTGTCTTTGAGCAAAAAAGGAATGGTGTTTTTGCCAACAGCGACAATGCGCATTCCGGGGGTAAGGCCTGTGGCGGGGTCAGCAGAAGTGACATATAAAAAGTCATCTTCGCGCTTGGCGGTAAAACCGCAGGACCACTCGGCGTATGCGGGGTCATACATCTCAACTTTGCATACAGAAGCTCCGGCTGTGGCAAGGTACTGCCGCGCGGCCAGTACAAAGAGCTCCGGAGTTGCCTGAGCATTCATAGACGCGGTCGCCAAAGATCCTGCCGCCGCATTGGGGTTCCCAAAAGCGCGCCTGCCGCATGCTGCATCCATACGGATTGTCTCGGCAATATTGGCATAAGCTGAATAATACAAAAACCCCTTCATAGGAACCCCTTAGACAACACGAAAATAAAAATGATACGTGCATAGAAAAAGATACGCGACCCTGTCAGATAGCCAACTCCCGAATGCACAGAAATCTCTGTTTCTTGACAACTCAAACGCATTTGAGTTGTCAGTTCCCCACACTTGGCTCTGAATGCCGAGAAGCCCTGGCCTTCCGACCTGCAAGTATTTCTCGGCCACTTCTTCTTATCTTCCAAAACAGGCAACTCAAACGCATTTGAGTTGTCAAGAAACAGAGATTTCTGTGCGCGCGCGTGAAACCGGGTGTTTATGATGCTGCCCAAGAAACTCATTTGGGAGATTTCTGCGCGCGGGAAAAACCTGACAAAAGGACGGACCTTTTGTCAGGTTAGTCTGGTTTATTGGTTATTTAGTCGCATAAGCTGCGGCGTTCTTGCCGGCTAAGCGGCCGTGGGTGACTGCCATACCAATGGAGTTACCGGCGGCGGGGGTGCAATAACCGGTGCCATAGCGTCCGCCAAGGTCATTGCCTGCGGCATAGAGACCGGGGATGGGCATGCCGTCGATATCCTCAACGTTGAGGTCCTTGTTGGTCATAACGCCGCTCATGGTGACCATTGCGGGTGCGCTGCCGCTGCGGCCGTTTGAGCCGGTAAAACCATAGTATACAGGACCCTCAATGGGGATCATGGCCTCTGCGGCCTTGCCAAACTGCGGGTCGCAGCTGTAGGTGCCGTCCTGGCAGCCATAGCAAAGCTCGTTGTAAGCCTCAATGGCTGCAACAAAGCCCTCAACATCTTCGATGCCGAGACCTGCGGCGAGGTTCTCGAGACTGTCGGCCTTGTAGATGCCGCCGCCCATGCGCTCGGCAGTGGTCATACCGGTGATCTTGATCTGAGAGTTCATAGCGCCGGTTTCGATGTCATACATCAAGTCCATGATGTACTCGGGACGACCAAAGTTGGGGCCGGTGTGCTCGAGGCCGCATGAAGCGATGTGCTTGAGGTAGTCTCCGCCAAGAATACCATAGGTTTTGCCGGTCTTGCGGTAGCAGGCGTCGCCGGCTGCGGTGATGTTGCCCTCGTTGCAGAAGCGCTGCATGTTCTCGTCAAGCCAGAGGTGGCAGTTGCAGCCCCAGGTGCCGCTTGGGCCGCCGCCCAGGTGCATGTGACCGCGCGGTGACGGGTCAACAAAGCCGCCTGCCCAGCAGCACATCTTGACGCCGGTACCGTCGGCGGAAGCTGCCATAAAGCCGCCGTTAAAGTCCTCTTTAAGACCGCCGGAACGCTCGTACTTCTCCATGATCTCGTTCAAAAGAGCCCAGCACATGTCGGAGTTCTGAACGTATCCGCCGCCGCAGCTGATGACTGCCTTGCAGTTGAATTGTACATACTCATCAGCGTCGCTGTCGTAGACAACAACACCGGTCACGGTGCCATCCTCGGCCTGGACTACCTTGTAGCCCTTGTAGCCCAAGAATGCTTGTGCGCCAAGCTGGTATGCCTTAGCAAGGCAGGCCATCTCGACATTACCGGCAATAGAAGAAGCAGCTACGCCGCCGTGGCCCTCACGACCATGGAAATGGCCCATCATTTGAACAGTGGTTGCCCAGGTCTTTGTGCCGGGAGCTTTGGGGTATCCGGTGTGGTCAAGACACTGGTTGTTGTTGTCATAGAATGATGCGCAGGCGTCATAAAGAGCCTGGTAACAGGCCTGATAACCCTCTTCTGTTGTCTCGCAGTTGGGGTCTACCGCAAGGCCTGCCCAGTCGATGTCTGCGGTGAGCTCTTTGACTTTCTCGGCATCAAACATGGCCTGAACAATGATCTTGCCGTTGCGGGTTACATCATAGGTATAGAACGAGGAGTCAATCTCCTGCTCATATGAACCGCCGGCTATGTACTCGTTGTTTGCGAACGAGAGGTCGCTTACGATCTGGTCATAAACGGCGCGGGTCTCGGCATCTTCAACGGCTGCCTGCATGCAAGCAAGCATGTTGTCAACGGTCTCGCCCGAGTTATTGACATAAGCGGCTACAACTTCCTGGCTTACGCGGCCACCGGTACGGGTGACAAACTCGTTAATGACTTCGCCGAGGTTATATGCGGGGAAGCCGGCATTTTGGTTGAACTGGGCATTCCAAGCGGCGAGGTCCTCGCCAATGAACATCATATAGGGATTCTTTTCGCAAAGTGCAACCTTGGCTCCGCCTTCTGCAGCGGCAAGGGTTGCCTGTACACCTGCATGTCCGCCACCAATGACAACTACGTCAAAGTCGTCAATCTCGCGGGCAATGGGCACATCCTCAGGCTCGCCCAGCCAGTCGCCTGCGCCTGCGTAACCAAAGGTGCGGCCTTCTGCCTTTGCTGCTTCGCGGGCTGCGGGAACATCCTTAGGTGCACCGCCGCCGGGGCCGCCGGGACCGCCGCCAGGACCGCCGCCAGGGCCGCCCTCTCCGCCGCCTTCGCCACCACCCTTTGGTGCCTCTTCTCCAATTGCTGACCCTGCCAAGGCAAGCGCTGCCATAGCGGAGGCTCCGGCAACAAAGCTGCGACGACTCATGCTGGAATTACTCATACAAAGCTCCTTTCAAGACAAACGGAGGTTGTCTGCGATTTAACAGACACCCAAAGATCAGAAAGACCAGAACATCTCACGAACACGAGAAGAATCATAAAAGTTGCGCAAGAAATCAGGAATGACTGTAATTGACTAATTTTCCCTGACCTGTGTAAATAGTAAAAATTCATTAGTTTTGGTTACATGAGTTACATGACATAATGTGGAGCCAAAAGCAATGTTTGGCTATGCATTTGTCTTGATCGTTTTGCGTTGTATACTATGAACCACTACAAAGATTCTTTAGTGGGAGTTCATATGCGATTTTTTCTCGACAATGCCCGCTATTTAGGGTTTGCATTTTGTTTGAGCGTCAATTTGGTTTGCTTTCAGAGCACCATGCTCTTTGTGCCGGGACCGGACGCTTTGCAATATGCAACGCTGTTCTTATTCATGTCCCTCTTGATGACTGTCATCACACGCTTTCTGGCAGCGGCAATTGTTGCGAGATACCCAAATGCTGTGCACCCCGTGATTGCCGCCGCTGCAGCGGTGCTCGAGGCTGCCGGAATTCTTGCAGCGCTTTTAGCAAGTTTTGTTTTTACGTCCGAGACAACCGAGTATTTATACCTCATTGGCGCCGCGTTAGTTGGCATAGGTTCTGCCTGGCTTGATGTGCTTTGGCTGCAGATATTTGGCACCATGAGACCGGAGCGCAGCTCGGTGCTTCTGGCTTTCAATGTTGTTTTAAGCGGTGTTTTATTCTTGGTATTTGGCGAATTTACCAGGCTGCTGAGCACTGTTACTCCGTTTGCGTTCATCGCATTCCCGCTTGTTTCTGGCGCGCTTTTGGCATATAACGTGAAAAACAGCGATTCTCCTGCTCCAAAAGATGTTATGGCGAGCTATTTCCAAGCTATCAAAACTATTTGGGCAACCATTGCCGCGGCAATCATCTTCCAGCTCATAGGTTCAACGGTAAGCTTTATTATCAGCTCTGATGCCTCGTCGTTCCAAGATGCGCAGATTGTGGTGCAGTTGGTCTCGACCGCGTTTGCCCTTGTATTCTTTATATTCCTCATGACAGGCAAGCGCAAGTTTGATATGACAAAAATGTACCGAGTCATTGTGCCCGTTCTGTTTTTGGGATGCTTGCTGCTCCCGCTTGTCTGGAGCAGCAATACTACTTTTGCGTCTGCGCTCATGATGAGCGGAAGCGTCATGTTTGACCTCATAGTTATGTGCCTCGTAACAGAGGCGGCCTATGATTATCAAGCGAGCGGCGCGGTTCTTGGCGGAGTCGCCCGAGGTCTGACCATTGGCGCTTCTGGGGTCGCATCGCTCTTTGGCTTCTATCTGCGCTCAAATGTTGAGTTTGGCACGGCCGAGGTTGTGGTGCTGATGCTCATTGCGCTATACCTTTTGGGTACAGCCGTATTCCTTTTAACGGGTAAGCATAAATATGTTATTAATGATCTTATGGATTCAGCCCAGAGTAATCTTGGCTCAATGAACGTAGCCAGTATGGAAGACGCTTTTGCCGAGAATATCCAGGCTCTTGTGACTCCAGATTCCCCCGCAGAAATCCAAGAAGCTGGCATAAGCACAGACAACCGTCTTGAACAAATTGCCGAGAAATACCAGCTGTCCCGCCGTGAGCGCGAAATCTTTATGTACATAGCCAAAGGCCGCAGCGCTGTCTGGGTGGCCGATCTGCTTGTAGTATCCGAGAATACCATCCGCTCCCACATGCGCCGCATGTACGAGAAGCTCGGTGTTCACTCAAAGCAAGAACTTCTCGATTTGGTAGAACAAGAGTTGTCAGCCGAGTAAGACATGGAGTTTTTAGTCTTCCCCTCGAGGAGAAGGCTCGGAATGAGCGTGCTTTAATGGATACCTCGTGAATCATATATTTTCGATAGATTTATTTCTTCTGCATGTTATGATTCGTCAGCTTGTCAGGGGTTTGGTCGGAAACCAAACCACATACCTATCCATGAAGGAGCACCACCATGAAGCAGGGGATTCATCCCAAGTACGTAGAGTGCATTGTACGTTGCACCTGCGGAAACACTTTTACCACTCACGCAACTGTGCCTGAGATCACGGTCGAGCTTTGCAATGCTTGCCATCCGTTCTATACCGGTCAGCAGAAGTTTGTTGACACCGGTGGACGTGTTCAGCGCTTTGCCGATAAGTTTGGCGGAGCTGCCGCTGCCGCTCTTCAGAAGGACAAGGCCGCTAAGGCCGCTAAGGCTGCTGCAAAGGCTGAGGCCGAGGCCGCTGCCAAGGCTGATCGCGAGAAGAAGGCTGCCGAGAAGGCCAAGCGCGCTGCTCAGTTTGCCGCCAAGGCTGCCGAGGAAGCCGCAGAGGCTCCTGCTGCCGAGTAAATCACTGCAATTCAGCAGACCAGGCTTTAAGCTTTGAAACCAAGACCGCCTCCCTGGCGGTCTTTTTTGTTTTCAGGGACAATATGACAGGGGACGGTGGTTTGACTGGTGGTTGGTGACACGGGGTCACCAACCACC
>JAFWFL010000057.1 GCA_017515595.1 Coriobacteriales bacterium | reverse complement strand
GATAAGACATGCTGGTTTACCAGCATGTCTTATCCCAAAACCACACACAACCCCCGTCCCTCTGTGTTATCCTTATCCCAAAACCACACACAACCCCCGTCCCTCTGTGTTATCCTTATCCCAAAACCACACACAACCCCCGTCCCTCTGTGTTATTCCTACACTCTGGCTTTGCCGCAGCATTTTTTGTATTTTTTACCACTGCCGCAGGGGCAGGGGTCATTGCGGCCGGGTTCTTTGTGGGCAATAATGGGATTAACAGGAATATAATCCAGAGGATTGAAGTTTTCTACGGGAGAATTTTGCTGCGTACGTATGCCAAAGCGCGTCGCGGTGTTGAGGACCCTTGTTGCGGCATCGCGCGTCATTCTTGAGCCGGTTGATATCCAGGCAGGTACTGCCGGGTATTCAGGGCGCTCGGCATCCATGGCAGACTGTAGCGCATCGTGCGTAAAAAAGCCCTTTGCACATGCCTCATAATATGACCAGCCGTTATAGTACCAGCGGGGAATGCAGTTTAAGAGATCCTGCAAATGGTCTTCGAGTTCCTCCAGAGTGTCTTCGCTCAATGCAAAGTCCTCTGTTGTGCAGTTCTCGAGCATCTTATCAAAGGGATCGAATTCTTCTATTCCTATGCATAAAACCGTGAACAGAATATCTTCTATCCGGCAAATTTCCTGGACTTCCATGTCAGGTTCGCTAAACTTGAAAGCACTCGTAAGCAGTTCCAAAAGCGCCTTGACATCAGGAAAATCCCAAAGCCAGTCAGTGAGGTCCTGCTGTTGAACCGCCTCATAAGGTATATCGCACAAAGGAATAAGCGCTTTGCAAACAAGAAGATCTGCAATCTTACCGAGCTTAGGACCTTGTATAACACGGTCTTGTGTGTTTACATAAACGCCGGCCCTAAAGAGATCTTCTCGGTATTGCTCTGCGAGCGTTGTTTCTGTGACATAAGAAGTATCATCAATATTGATGATTTCAATCCCGCTGTATTCGTCCATGGCATCTTGGGTGACAATCACCATAAAAGTGGTTTGAGGCAGCTGCAGGTGCTCGGGGATTACGCGGGTATAAGATTCATATAGCTCTTCAAAACTGATAATACCCAGGAATTGTGCTGCACGCTCAACGAAGGTATTTACCATGCTGTATGCGCGGTTTTGGTTGTACAGGCTCGGCCAGTCAACATGTTGCAGAGTTTCTAAGACCTCTTGGGGGAGAACATACGTAAAGATTTTGTTGTTGTAATAGCACCAGAGCAAGGGTTTGTAAGGGAACGGCGCCACGTTGCTTGAGCGAGCATCCTGCTCGTGAACTTCGAGCACTCCGCCATGGTTATAGACATTATAAATGGCATCAAAGTATAAAGGGGCTAGCATGGGCAGCCGTGTTTGCATGCGCTCCAAATCTACAACGGCATGAATAAGCTTGGCCAAGAGAATCTCCTGGTTAAGCGACTCGTTGCCCGAGGAGCCCATGGTGTCGAGAAGATCGAGCAAAACCTCTTTTGAGACATCCCGAAAGCATTCATTCAGTGTGTATTTAGGATCGCCCTCTTCGCAGCGTTTGAGAAGCGCGTCAGCATAGGGCGGGCGTTCGCGCGTGACTTTGCCGGATTCTTCAGACTCGGCCAAAAGAAGATCTCTGTATTCCTCGCGCCTCACGCCAAACACCTCTCAGTAAACAGTTTCAAATGCCAAGCAGGTACCGCACTCTGCAGTATGTTTAATCAAGCAGCTCTTTGCACACACGGGCAAGCTCGTCTCGTATACTGATATGCTGCGGGCATGCATGCTCGCAGCGGCCGCATTGGATGCAGTCCTTGGCCTGGGCTTTGTCGTGCCCGCCCACAAGCCAGTTTTCTTCTCGGACTGCTTTGGCCTTATTGCTATACAGCGTAAGAAGGTTCATAGCCGAGAAGGACCCGGAAATTCCAATGTTCATAGGGCATACCTTTGCACAATAGTCGCATGATGTGCAGGGGATAATGGGGATTCTGGCGAGTGCTTCTCGGGCAGCTTCTATAGTTGCGCTTTGCTGGGGGGTAAAGCCACCAAAGTCCTTCATGTAGCTGAGGTTATCTTCCATTTGTTCAACCGAGCTCATGCCCGAGAGAACGGTGAGTACGCCGGGCAAGTTTGCCGCAAAGCGAATTCCCCATGAGGCAACAGAAGAGTCGGGCTCGGCGGCTTTTAAGACGTCTTGAACGGTTTGCGGGGGAGTTGCAAGCAGGCCGCCTTTTACCGGTTCCATAACAATAACCGGCTTGTTGTACTTACGCGCGACTTCATAGCATGCGCGCGACTGAATGGTGGGACTCTCCCAGTCTGCATAATTTATTTGGAGCTGTACAAACTCTGCTTCTGGATGAGCAATTAATATTTCTTCAAGTTCGGTAGCGGTTGAATGAAACGAGAAGCCAAGGTGCTTAATGAGCCCTTCTTCCTTCTTTTGCTGAGCCCACTCCCACAGGCCAAAATCCTCGAATACCTTGGTGCGGGTGTCACCAAGGTTATGGAGCAGGTAAAAGTCAAAGTACCCGGCCTGGGTTTTTTCAAGCGACTCGTCAAGCTGAGCGGTTGCTTCTTCTTTAGTGGAGCATTTAATCCATGCGGCATTCTTTGTGGCAAGCTGGTAACTCTCGCGAGGGTAGCGCTCTACAAGCGCCTGACGAGTGGCGTCTTCGCTTCCCGTATATGCCCAGGCGGTATCAAAGTAGGTAAAGCCGGCTTTCATAAAGAGATCAACCATTTGTTTTGTTTGTTCCACATCAATGCCGCTGCCATCCTCGAGCTGGGGCAAGCGCATAAGTCCAAAGCCAAGCTTTTTGATTCCCTCTCAGAGATTTGACATAAGGCACCTTCCAATCATGAACACACAACATAAACGTTCTTATTGTATACATTTACCCAATGTTCACAATACATCATACAATACCATAAAATACCGTCCCATAAGAATGGAGTTGGTTCACACGGGGAGGTGTGGCACAGATTGAGAATCGGTATACCAAAAGAGCCATATAGCAGCCAGACGCTCGTTGCCGGTACTCCCGATACCGTAACAAAACTCATTAAACTTGGTTATGAAGTATGTGTAGAGGCCGGGGCCGGTACAAAAGCTAACTATTTTGATGACCAGTATGAAGCGGCAGGAGCCCAAATTGTGGGCAAAGAAGAAGCCTGGGGAGCAGATATTGTTACCTGTCTTGATACTCCCACAGAGGCCGAGCTTGCCCTTATAAAACCCGGAGCAACCCTTTTGGCGCGCATGAACCCCTTTGGGAATAAAGAACTTCCAAAGATGTGCGCAGATATGGGAATTACTGCGCTTGCTATGGATGCGGTACCAAGACTATCACGCGCGCAATCGCTCGACGTGCGTTCTTCTATGATGAATGTAGCAGGCTATCGCGCTGTCATAGAAGCGGCTACCGAGTATGGCAGGCTTTTTACCGGACAAGTAACCGCAGCGGGCAAACTCCCGCCGGCAAAGGTTTATGTTATAGGCGTTGGCGTTGCCGGTCTTGCAGCTATAGGTACCGCAAGCTCAATGGGCGCTGTTGTCTCTGCCACTGATGTGCGTCCTGAAGTAGCAGACCAGGTTGAGTCTTTGGGCGGCACCTTTGTTGAGATACCCGTAAAGCAACAAAGCGCCGACGGTTACGCCAAAGCCTTAGATGAAGAGCAGCAAAAGCTCACGCTTGCGGTCTATACCGAGCAAGCAGCCAAAAACGATATCGTGATTACAACTGCTGCCGTCCCAGGACGTCCTGCTCCTTTGCTCATTACTGCAGAAGCTGTCTCTCACATGAAGCCGGGAAGTGTCATTGTAGACATGGGTGCTTCAGAGCTTGGAGGCAACTGCGAGCTTTCGCGCGTGGGCGAAGTTGTTCACACGCCAAACGGTGTCTCAATTATTGGCTACAACGACTTGGCGGGCCGGCTTCCCGCTCAGGCTTCTCAGCTTTATGGCCAAAACATCGTAAACCTCTTAAAACTTACAACTCCTCAAAAAGACGGATGTCTTGTCCTTAATATGGATGACGAGGTGCAGCGCGGCATGACGGTTACGCTTGACGGGCAAATTATGTGGCCGCCCCCTCAAGTGAGTGTCTCGGCTGCGCCCGCTCAAAAGGCAGAGGAAGAAGCTCTGCCCGAGAAACCCTCAAAAACAGGCACAAAAGCCATACGCGGCCTTTGGTGGAAGATAGTTCTGGGGATTATCGCAGCTGTTCTGATAGTTATGTCTCCGGCTTCTGCCGCTTCTCACTATATTGTCTTTATGCTTGCGTGCGTGGTGGGCTTTTATGTGATTACCAATGTCACGCATACTTTGCATACACCGCTTATGTCAGAAACAAACGCGATTTCAGGCATCATCATTGTAGGGGCTATCCTTCAGATTGGATCAGACAATCCTGTTATAGCAGCGCTATCTTTTGTTGCCATGAGTATAGCTGCCATTAACATCTTTGGCGGTTTTAGGGTGACCCAGCGCATGCTCAAGATGTTCGAGAGGAGCTCTGAGGACTAGTGTTAGAGACACTTTTAAACACAGGTTTTGATCTGTCTTCAGATGCTTTAAGACCGTTTTTGAGTATAGAGAACCTTTATTATCTGCTTGCTGCGTTCTTCTTTATTTTAGCGCTTGCAAGTCTTTCTAAACAAAAGACTGCGCTTCAAGGCAATGCCTTTGGTATTGCGGGCATGACGCTTGCGCTTGTGGCGGTAATTCTTGTAAGCATCGTCAAAGATACGCGTGGCGTTATTATTACGATTGTGCTCATGGTAGCAGCTCTTGTCATTGGCGCTCTTTATGGTCTGCACAAAGCCAAAACCGTGCAGATGACCGAGATGCCCCAGCTTGTTGCCATGCTTCACTCGTTTGTGGGAGCCTCGGCTGTGCTTGTGGGCTTTAACTCATTTTTAGAGACTCCGGGACTTGACTTGGCTGATGCTACGGCCGCATCCGAGAACGCCTTCCATATGGGAGAAGTGGGCCTTGCGGTCTTTATTGGAGCTGTCACGCTTACGGGTTCGGTCATAGCTTATCTTAAGCTTGCCGGCAAAATCTCGGGCAAACCGCTTTCCTTCCCTGGGCGTAACTTCATAAACCTTGTCTTAGTTTTAGCCATACTTGCTCTTATTGTATGGTTTGTCAACACACGCGGTATAGAAGGAGGACTTCTCCCGCTTCTTCTTATTACGGTTCTCTCTTTGGGGTTAGGTCTCCTTTTGGTCTTGGGCATAGGCGGCGGAGATATGCCGGTGGTAGTCTCTATGCTTAACTCCTACTCAGGCTGGGCCGCTGCTATGGCGGGCTTTACGTTGGGGAATGATCTGCTTATCATTACCGGCGCTTTGGTGGGATCATCAGGCGCTTACCTCTCTTATGTCATGTGCAAAGGTATGAACCGCTCGCTTGTCTCGGTTATATTGGGAGGTTTTGGAGGAGATGCGCCTAAGGGAGCTCAAACATCATCTCAAGCAACAGGCGAGCATACCGAGATCACAGCTTCTGAGGTGGCCGAGCTTCTCAAGAACTCCAAGAAGGTAGTTATTACCCCAGGTTACGGCATGGCGGTAGCTCAGGCTCAGTTCCCGGTGGCTGACCTTACCCGTAAGCTCATAGGCATGGGAGTGGATGTAAAGTTTGGCATTCACCCGGTTGCAGGACGTATGCCCGGACATATGAACGTGCTTTTAGCCGAGGCAAAAGTCCCCTATGATGCGGTCTATGAGATGGACGAGATCAACGACGACTTTGAAGACGTAGATACCGTGCTTGTCATAGGTGCAAATGACACGGTAAACCCCTCGGCCTTAAGTGAACCCAATTCACCCATAGCCGGTATGCCGGTCTTGCGTGTATGGGAAGCCAAGCAGGTCATAGTCTTTAAGCGCTCCATGGGCAACGCCGGCTACTCAGGCGTTCAAAACCCTCTTTTCTTTAATGAGAACACTTCGATGCTCCTTGGAGACGCCAAATCCTCGCTCGAAGCCATAATCGCAGCTCTTTAAGCGTAATACAAGCGACAGGAGCGTATGTATAAGGACGAACCTATAATACGGCTCAACCTCAATACAAAGATTAATGAACCTGACAAAAGGACAGACCTTCTGTCAGGTTCTGAAAATGCTTGGCAACTTACCGGCACAGCAGCGCCTGATAGCGCAGATAAACAACAAACTGCAGATCGCTGGAAGCAGTATGATACGTTTTTTGGCACGGAGCCTAAGCGGGTGACCACGAATCAAAAAGAAGCATTTTCGCGCGCAGGAGCACAAACTCAGGTAACCGCACCAAAACTTCCCGAGCGCTATGCGCTTATGCGCGCGATTTCCCGTGACCGTACTTTAAGGGCCGGAGGGCCGGGACGCGTCTTTTATGAGCAGGCGCGCTTTATGGAAGCCTATGAAGATGATTTTACCCCTGCAAGCTGGCGCACAAAAGAATGCCCCGCAAGCTATAACGGCATGGACGACACCATGCTCCGCATGTACTTTACCTGGCGTACCAAATACAAAAAAGGGCTTATCGGTAAATTCACCACCTATGAAGAGCAAGTATTTGTTCAGGTATACGCCAACGAACTTATTCTTGGCGTAGGTACCATGCCGGGCGAAGAAGCCCTGCAAAAACTCACCCAGCTTGCCGAGAAAACCGCGCCTTTCTCGACATTTTTATCGTTGCGCATAAACCGCTGGATAGCAGACTATAAGGTATATCACGGGATTGCTGACCCGCAAAAAGAGTCTTTGGGAGCGACGTCAAGTCTCATGGTATTGTTGCGTGCCCAGCAGGCCCGGCTTGCACATACTGATTCTCATAAAAAGAGTGAGGATGCAGAGATTTCAAACACCCTGCTGGATGGCCTTGGTAAGCAGCTTGGTTTATGGCCTCTTATAGAGAATCTGTTTGGCAAAGTGTCTGACCCTGATGACAGCCAACTTTTTGACGCCATGCTGGCCTGTACGTCAACGCGGGTACGCACATCGCGCTTCTTTAAAGATTACTATGAAGAAGCATGCCGCGTGGGGAGCCTGGTCTATAAAGGTTTTGTTGATTATTGTGAGAAGCATCGCAAGAAAGGTTTCTTCCAGGGATTGTTTGGCGAACCCTTTACAATCCCGTACCAGGTATTTATGGGCGCTTTCTTTTATGATCCCAAAGCTCACCAAGACATCGCAGCCAACTGGAGCGCAACAGACTGGCTTATCTGTAAGAACAACCGCTGGTTCCGCGTTACCCTTATGCAGCAGTCAAGTGAGAGCAATGAACTGAGTAATATATTAGCTGCGCTTGACTATACCATGCGTCAACGCTGGAATTATAAATACCGGGTTATTAAAAAAGAAGTGCCCAGGTTCCAGCAACAGATAATTGACCGGGCAATTGACGCATACTTAGAGCAAAAACGCGCGAGCGAAGTAGTCCCCGTAGAGTTTAACTTCGCCGAACTGGGCTCTATTAGGTCAGCCGCTGTCAAAACCATGGAATCACTTTTAGTAGATGAAGAACGGGATTCAATAGAGCAAGCCCCGGCCGAGAAACCCGCCATTCAAGAGCCGCTGCAAAACGATGTTGAGCCTATGTTAGAGAAAGAATCATCTGAGCAGTCTATACCTGCCCAAGCACCAGCTTTCCTGGATCCTGAGGAAGCAGCTTTTCTCAAGTCTCTTCTGGAAAACAAACAACTCTCATCTATGGATATACCACAAGGAATATCAATAGACATGCTGGTAGATCGCCTCAATGAGAAATTCTTTGACCATATAGGCGATACAATTATAGAATTCGATGGTTTAACACCCCAGCTCATAGAAGACTACAGAGAAGACATCCGTCAATACCTTGAATAAACTTGATTCCAGCTCTGTTCCTCTGTCAGATTATGTCCATTCTGTGATATGAAAAATAGTTCTTGCATTGGGCGATGGAGGGGAGTAATGTACAACCTTGCGCCGCGGCACACCCGCGCGCAGATGTACCTTGAGAGCCGGATAGTTGAAATGCAAGTGAGACACTTATAATAGTGTGACAGTGCACAAAT
>JAFWFL010000006.1 GCA_017515595.1 Coriobacteriales bacterium | reverse complement strand
CGCATACCAAGGAGCGGTTTCGAGCTTTACCAAACCGGTTGTGCGGCCAAACGGGTCCTCACCGGCATCAATACCGGCGTTGTAGGCGTCAACGGTTGCCTGTGCGGCAGCAGCGTCAATGCCCAGCTCGTTGCAAAGCTCCTCAAGGGTATCAGCCTTGATGGACATCTCGCGCTTCTCATAGTTGGCGCACACCTTGGTATTGTCATAAAGGTTCTGATCATAGAGGCACCAGGTCTTACCGTCTGTCTGCTCAAGCTCGGCAGCACTTACTACGTCACGGGTAAGCATCTCGTTGATAAAGCGGTTGCCCTCAACATTGATGATGATGGCACCGGCGCCGCGTACTGCTTCGCCAATGAGAGCACCGGTCTCGGTGTATACCGTGGGATGAATCTGGATTTGATCCATGTGAATGAGGTTGGCGCCTGCGGCCTGAGCCATAACCTGGCCGTCGCCCTGGGTACCCACAGCGTTGGTGGTTACATAGTCCAGCAAGTCAGGACGGTAAATACCAATCATATCAAAATTGGCACCAAAGCCGCCTGAGGTCAGGATAACTGCGCCAGCGTTAAAGACGCGACCATCTTCGGTAACAACGCCGCAAACCTTGCCTTCATCATTCTTGACAAGCTCAGAAGCGCGGGTCTCCATATAAATGTCGACACCGGCATCCATGGTAGCCTGCTCAAGACGTGGGACAATAAAGGTGCCAACAGCGCTGCGGTCCTCGGGACGGTGGCAACGCGGAACGCTTGCACCGGCCATCTGTGTTACATCGGGAAGCTCAATGCCGTGGTCACGGAGCCAGTAAATACCGTCGGCAGAACCTTCGCAAAGCATCTCAACAAGCTGAACATTGTTCATGTCATGACCACCGGTAATGGTATCACTAATGAAGAGCTCAACAGAATCCTCAATGCCTGCTGCCTGCTGATACTCGGTATAAGAAGCATTCATACCAGAACTCGAGAAGCTCGTGCAGCCGCCTACAATGGGCTGGCGCTCAAGAAGAGCGACCTTCTCGGCGCCTGCTTCTTTGGCGCTGATAGCTGCGCACATACCTGCACCGCCGGCACCAACAATTACAATGTCATAATCAAGAGCAGCTTCGTCAGCAAAAGAAAGACCTGCAGTAGCTGCCAATGCACCGGCTGCGGCAGCAGAAGCAATAAATGAACGACGGGTAAGTTCCATGGGAAATCCTCCTCATTGGTAAGGGATGCATACCAATATGCATCGGTCAGCAAAACGTTCTCCGGGGAGATAAGTTCTCCCTCCTATTACGCTCACCTGGTCAATAACGCTTCGTGAAAGGCCGGGACAGTATATGCGGAACCTATCCCGACCTCACCAGAGAACGTTCGCCAAGTGGGAACGTCAAAACAAGAAAGACAAGCTAAAACTACAGTCAGAAAAAAGGGCAAAGAAATTACGCCATCTTGGCGATAACAGCATCAATAAGAGCTACAACACCCTGGAACTCAGAGCCCTCAGTAAGAGTAGCGCCGCTGCTGAGGCCGGTTGCCTCGCCAAGTGCACCTTCTGCTGAGAAGTCGGTGCCTTCAGGAGCCATGCCCATAACACTCTTCTTGGTTTCTGCCTCAAGACGGAAAGCTGCCTGCTCATACTTGCCTGCTGCTGCGCCGCCAAAGATATCGGCGATGTTGCCCAAAAGGCCGTTCATCTGGGTATTGTTGATGAGCTCCTTAGAGCCAAGGCTGCGTACTGCTTTGTTGAGGTTGCTCCAGCAGGGGTCAAATACACGCTTGTCTACCTGCATAAATGCATTGGTAACGCGGGTCCAAGTGTCAACCTCGTCGCGGAACTTCTTATCGCTGAAGAACCTGATGCCGGTGTACATTTGGGTGTGGGCGCCCGGCCAGTTTCCGGCTTCGCCAATAACGCAAACAGGGAGTTGGTGAGTAGAAGCCTGGACTGCACGAACGGTTCCCTTAAATTCACCAAAGTTGCCCGGACGGCCGTCAACCTTAATGTCGGCACGCTCAAGACCAGAGTCGGTCGCAGCCTGAATAAGGATGCGTGCGCACCAGTCATTGTCGTCAGCCTTCATGAATGAAAGCTCGGGACGGCCGGTTACTACGATGTCGTTGTTCTCATAGTCTTCAGCGGCTTCGAGCTCACCCATGTGCTCAAGACCAATAGTAACAATGGTCTTCTCGGCAACCTCGGGGAAGCACCTGTACGGCTCATGCATTTCGCGGTTGCTGTAGGAGTTGCCTTCCCAGTCAACGCCGGTTGCACCTTCTGCGCCTTCAATGAAGTGACGGGTATCGATGCAGGCAACAATGGTGCGGTTGCGCTCTTCCTGAGGAATCTGACTAAAGTAATGGATAATACCAAGGGTACCAAGGGCGCCGTTGTCCTGAGTAAGGTTCATGGCATCAGAATGGGAGTTAATAGTAATGTACTCATCCTGGTCAGTGCCATAGTACTTGCCGGGAAGGAACATGAAGTAGTTGTGGTTCACAGCCTTGAGGTACTCGGCCTTGAGGTTAACGGTAACCTCTTTGCCGGCCTCTGCTGCGGCCATGAACTGATCCTTATAGGTAAAGTCGAGGCAGACAATGGGGGCCTGGGTGCGGTTTGAACCCTGACGGTCAACAAGGCCCTTAAGGGTTCCCCAAGTAAGAGAAGTCAAGATGATACCACCGGCAGCTCCGGTTTCGCGTACGAGTTTGCAAGCCTTGCTCCACTGGCCAAAGTCCCAACGGGTGTGCCATGAGTTATTCTCGGTCTCAGGAACAATCTCGCCAATGCCAACGCTGAACTCAGGAGCAGTGCGATAGTTGGTGTCGGTAATTACATAGGTACCCTTAAAGCTGTCGGTGTAGGGCTTCTCCGGATAACCGGCAGGGGTGGTAACAAGAATCTTGCCCTCATATGCGCCTTTTACCGTTTCTGGGTCTGTGTCGATGTCAACAAAAACCATCTCACCGGTAGCGCTCTGATGATCTTCATCACCGCAAAGACGGGGGTTTGCACCGGCTTCGATTTCTTCGCCATCAAGAACAACGCTCATGCTGCCCTCATGTACGGGCCAGTCATTGCAGAAGTAAGACTGCATTTGCCACTCATGCTGAAGCTTGTCAACACAACCGTACTCGGTGAGCTTTTGCTCTACCCAGTCAAGATACTCATCATAGTGAGGATAACCGGGATACAGAGGACCGCAGGCATCCTTATATGCGTGCCACTCATAGCCAAGCTCAGCCGGCATAAGCTTCTCGGGATCAATCTCGTCAAGATCATATGCGTTGACCTTAAGGCCATTCTCATCAATAACACCAGCGGATGCCTGATTAACAGAAGCATTGACTACAGCAAGTCCAAGTCCGGCTAAAGCAGCAGCGCTCACAGAACCCTTAAGAAAACTACGGCGAGTTACGTTCTCCATGATTAAACCTTTCTCTTTTATCCAACACTTATTTGTATTTGGTACGAGAACCGCATGACATGTAAACACTTGCGCGTATCACAAGGCTGTCTTCGACGCGTCAGGAAGAGCTTCGCGTAATACGCTTGTTCATGTACAAGCTGAGGCGTATATTGAACGCATCGCTTCAAGAAAGCTCCATCCGTTTGGGGTGGTTTTGAAATCCCGTACCATAGGTATTAGGGTGGTTTGATAAAAGACCTGATCAATATTTGTTAAGTATTAACCGGTATGTGGTTAATTGACTAAGCGGGTGATGCGAATAGTTACTCACCTTCACCTTAATCACCCTCACCCGCTTGCTTTTTATGCGAGAATATGCACAACATTTTATGGGAAATCTCATCTTTGAAGGGTCTGGGCAAACAGAAAATGAGCGTGTTGATACAACGATTGCTATTCTTTTTTGGTATGGCTACCTATTGGATGTTTATTCGCGGAGAATATGTTATGTGGGCGTTCCCTGATATGGGAGGTACCCGAACAAAACTTGTGTTTAACATTGTGCTGATTGTTTTTGCACTTATGTGTGCTTATGCTCATAAAATTTCAGAATTCGCTACTATGCGTAAGCCGCTGTTTGTTATGACGTTCCCTTTTCTGACAACCGTCTGCCTGTATGTAACAATCTTTATGCCAAACATGGCATACTTTGAACTTCTGAATATTTCCTTTGGCGTCGCTGCGTTTATTGTAAGTACCATCGGATGGGGCAATCTTTACTTAACCCTGAGGCGTCAGAAAGAATTCAAGGGGCTGCCATATCTCACCACGCTCTCGTTCGTATTCTATTTTGGAGTATCGGCTCTTTGTACGGTTACCCAAACTGCCCAGCAAATCCTCCCCGCATCTTCTGCAATAAGCGGTATATGCCTCTATGTTCTTGTTCGATTTGCCAATCCATATCACGTTTCTAAAGACAACACAATCTTGGTCGCAACTCAAAATGAGACAGACAACCGCATCCCTCAACGTCAGATTATTATCTATGTAGTTATTGGTTTATTAACTATTGTTTCCGGCTTCTTGGCCGGTACCTATACCGGGAGTTCATCAGATGGAACCCCATCCCGCTCGCTCCAAACTCTCTTTTTTGCGCTCGCTTTAACTCTCTTTATTTATTTAGCTACCCGTTTGCCAAAGCTTCACACTGTTATTTGGGCAGCAATACTCTTTGTCTTAGCCGCCGGATGCTTTGTAGCAGTCTCAGGTCCAAGTCCTTCAGTGGCCATGGCTTCTCAGATTATTACCGCAGGCCGTCGTTGCCTCTGGATGCTCTTCTTCTTATTCATATGCGAGGCCTCTCTCGATGACAATTCAAGTGTCACAAAAGCCCTTATGATCTTTTACACCGCATCATATGGTCTCTCGCGTGTTGTTATTGATCTGACACGGATCTTTGACATAAAAACGGTCATACCCAGCGCATCATTGGAACTGGCAACCCAAGGCGTAACGCTAGCCTTTGTTGCCTCTGCTTTTATAATTATTGGATACGGTCTCGCCAACTCCATGCCAAAAACACAGGACTCATTAAGCGGTATTCTTTCTCTCGCCAAACCCAAAAAGGAAGGTCAGCTCTCGAATCTTGGTCTTGAAAGCATTCCTCAGGATGGCTCTCTGGACAGCTCGGGCGGTTTAACAGACCATGTTCTTCTAAAAACGGAAGGAATTAGCGATATCCGTTATGAAGCATGTAAAAGTATTGGCAAAAAATACGATCTCACCGAGCGCGAGCTTGTGGTACTCACCTATCTTTCTCAGGGGCACACAAACCAACATATAGCCGGTGAAATGTATATTTCAATCAATACCGTGAAGACCCATACACAAGCCATCTACAACAAAACCGGCTGTCACTCCAAGCAGGAAGTCATCAACCTCATAGACCAAACCATCGCGAAGAGATAAAATTCGCTGATCTATTATCTCCAAAAGAGGCGCTGTGCACAGAAATAGCCCGTTTGTGACAACTCGAACGCATCTAAGTTGTCTGTTTCGCTCCATTAAACCCAACATGCCGATTATGCCGAAGTTTTAATTATGCCGAAGATTTTCTATATCAGCTGATAATCGCATATACTGAAGCAAAATCTTCGGCATAATTCAAACTTTTTATAATCAGCGAGAGGATGATGACAGAAAAGAGATGATGGGTTAGTCCGAGATGAGTGCCCAGAGTTTCTTAGCAGGGACAGGATGACTGAAAAGAGACGATAGAGAGTCCGAGAAAGCCGCGCAGTCCTATTGGGACATGGGTAGTAGTGATGCAACGAAGTTGATTCAATTCTTATAACTCATCTACCAGGCATTATATAAAATGAGCCAAACAAGAACAAATACCCATCATGTCCCAATCTCTCTTTTGTGCCAACAGTTAGGTCCCAACTTCACTTTTGTGCCAGACAGTTTCACTTGGTCTGTCATTCTGCCTTCACCCCCGTGAACAGCAGCTCTGGGAATGACCCATTTAGGCCTTTTGTCTGTCTGTTGTATTGTCACATCAATTGATTATAATACCTCTTGTCCAGGGATCCACAAACCAAGTTGCGGATCCTCGTATAGAAAGGGAGTGCTGTATGAATACAAACATGAGCAGGCGTTCTTTTGTTGCCGGTAGTGCAGCTGTAAGTGCAGGGATTGCCGCTACGGCAGTTACCGGTGCTTTTGCTGATGAAGCAGCTGTTAGCTATCCGGAATACACCGGCGAGGCTGAGTTTGAGGCATCAGCTGCCGAGCTTGAGCCCATTACAGACTTTATTGACGAGCAGACCTTTGACATCGTAGTCGTTGGCGCCGGTACCGCTGGTCTTCCCGCTGTTCTTACCGCTCTTGAAGAGGGCGTAACCGTTGGCTGCCTCCAAAAAGAGGCCACTCCTCTCTCGCAGGGCAACGGCTCATCAGGCATTATTGTAAGCGAGTCCACTGATTCCGGCATCAAGCGCTGGATGCAGTCCATTCGTAAGACCTGCAACTTCCGTGTTAACTGGGATCTTTTTGAATTCTTTGCATATCATTCAGGCGAGACCCTCTGCTGGCTCGACAAGGTTGCAGACGAGGCCGGGTACGTGGGCGTATCTCACTCAACAGCGATTTCTGTCACCTATGACAACGGCGATATCTGCGCTTGGGTAAGCCACGCATTTGGCACCAAGCCCGAGAGCAACAACAATCTCGTTGCAGCCCTCGCACCGCTGGCCGAGCAAAAGGGCGCCAAGTTCTTCTATGAGACCCCGGGTGTCCAGCTCATTCAGGATGAGACAGGCCGTGTAGTTGGCGTTATTGGCAAGTCAGAGGCCGGCTACATTAAGTTCAACGCTAACATCGCCGTTATTCTCGCAACAGGCGACTATCAAAACAACAAGCCGTTGATGGCAAGGTTCAGCCCCGCAATCAAGGACTTTGCACCCAAGCAGTACGGCAAGACCGGTGACGGTCACCTCATGGCCATGATGGCCGGCGGACGCATGGTTCCGGTTGGACATGCACACCAGGTACATGACGCCGACGCAGCCGGCAATGGCTTCTCGAACATCCCGCTTCTTGCTCTTAACGCCAACGGCAAGAGGTTTATGAACGAGGAAGTCTCAATGCCGTTCTGGAACCTCGGCTGCCAGCGCAACACTGACCAGGAAGACCCCGGTGTATTTGTTCGTATCTTTGACGCAAATTACCAGGAGTACTTCCCCAATGCACCCGCACCCGAGAAGCTCCAGGTTTACATCCCCGGCGCTGTCGAGGATCCTAAGGGCGTCTTCCCAACCCTCATTGACACCCACTGCTGCGACACGCTCGACGAGCTTGCCGAGGCACTCCGCGTTCCTGCAGATGCCCTCAAGGAGAGCGTTGCACGTTACAACGAGATTGTTGCCTCAGGCGTTGACTCTGACTATGGCGTTGATCCTGCCAACCTCCATCCCATCGACACGCCTCCGTTCTGGGGCATCCGTCAGTGGGTACGTATTTCTGCAATCAACGGCGGTATCAAGGTTGACAAGAACTACCAGGTTGTAGACAGCAACAACGAGCCCATCCCCGGCCTCTTCGCCGTTGGTACCACCGGCGGCGACCTCTGCGGCAATGCAGACTGGTCAATGGGTTCAGGCGTCTCATGCGGTCACTGCTTCACCTCAGGCCGCTATGCAACCATCTTCGCAATCACCGGTGGCTATGAGCCCGCAGCTCCTGTCGCCTGGGAAGAGGTAAGCGATCTCTACGTAGACGGCATGCATGACACCGGCTGGGCATGGCAGCGCAAGTAATAATATATAAGTAAGAGCTCAGACAGATTGTCTTAGCCCCTCGCTAAAGTATCTCTAAAGGGCGGGGTGAGGATACCAATCCCTTACCCCGCCCTTTTTGCAGCTGTTTTTAGTGCAAAGCAAAACTGCCGGGAAGCCCTTGAGCGGGTTTCTCGGCAGTAGTTTTACGCTAAAGCTCTGTTAGACAAACAGCTTATGCCTCGTTGGCAGCTGCCTGGAGACCGCAGGAGCGGCCAAAGGTAATGGCGGTACCATGGGAGGTTGCAACGCACGGATATACAGGATACTCGTTGTAGTAACGGCCGCCTGCTACGTTGCCGGCTGCCCAGAGGTGAGGAATCGGGTCAAAGTTCTCGTCGATAACCTGGAGGTTCTCGTTAACCATAATACCTGCGGTCATAAGACCAACAGCGATAAGGCTGCCGGTTGCGAAGAACGGCGGGGTGTCGATGGGATACATACGGTCGGGACGCTTGCCAAAGTCATCGTCATGACCCTTGGCGCAAAGCTCGTTGTAACGGGCAACGGTAGCCATGCCCTGCTCTACCGGTACGCCAATCATTTCAAAGAGCTCTTCGAGCGTCTCTGCGCCTGACATGAATGGGCTGGAGGTGCCAACAGAGCCTGCGAGCCTCTCTTGCATAGCAGCAACATCCATGGTAACAGGATTGGGCTTGCCATGGCTGATGCCCTGGTTCTTGATCATCTCAGGCCAGTTGCCGTCAAAAATGGTGAAGGCCTTGCGCTGAGGCTGACGGAGAATCTGGTTGGTGAAGGACTGGCCGTCAACGTCCTCGTTGGCAAAACGGTCGCCCTTGGTGTTGATGCAGAGGCTGGCTACGTTGCCTACGCCGCCCATGCCCTGGAAGGTGTGGTCCATGTGAGCATGAGGAGCGGGCTCCATCCAACCACCGGCCCAGATAGCCATCTTGTGGCCGTCGCCGTTGGAGGTAGCGATAGAAATGCCGTTGCCATTGGTGGCAAGGAGGAACTCGGGGCAGAGAGCCTTAACCATGTCAAGGTTGTGGCCGTAGTCACCTGTGGTGAGGATAACGCCCTTGGTGCCTTCGAACTTAACGATTGAGCCGTCTTCTGCGGTAGCATAAACACCGGTTACAACGCCGGCCTCGTCCTTGGCGAGAAGCTCAGCATGCATATTGAATGCATAAACAACGCCCTCTTCGACACTCTTCTCATACTGCTTGGTGTTGGCGCCAACCCAGTCAACAAACTCAATACCGGTGTTCCACTGCTTACGGAACTCTTTCTCGTTGTCATACATCTCGGGCTGTGGCCACATCTCGAGGAAGTACTCAAATTCGCCGTCAAGAGCTGCCTCAAACCAGTCAAAGGCCGGGCCGGATTCCTTAGCCCACTTCATCCAGAGGCGCATGTTGGGACGGTTGCCCATTTCGCGGCACATCTCGTTGACGACCTCGGTAGGATCCTCAACAACGCAGCCAAGGCTCTTCTGATACTCGGAGTTGATGGCGCCAAATACGAGACCACGGATCGTGGGCTTCTCGGCCTGCTCAACAACAAGAACGCTTGCGCCTGACTCAACGGCTGAACGGGCGGCGGCGATACCGGCAACACCGGCACCAATAACTACAACGTCAGCAGTGCGGACTTCAGCGCAGTCAGCGTCGGTGATAACGGGGGCTTCGCCCAGCCAGTCACCATCATTGGTCAGAGACTCGGCAGCTGCAAAAGGAATTGATCCAACAGCAGCGGCAGCGGCACCAATACCGGCGGCCTGGAGAAGCTGGCGACGATCGATAGCTGAGAGTTTCATAAGGCATGCATCTCACTTTCGTGTCCGTGGGCAAACCGGGTTGGCTTGCCCGTTCATTATTACGCGGGGTATTCCCGCGTTGAGAACAATTGCATTGTAATATCTTGTCAAGCAGTTTGAAACAAATACTTCATCAACCTTTATGAACGGTCACAATAAAACCTTTTAAGAAATATCACTCTCAGAATATGATGACATGTATACATTATAATCTTATTCCAGCTATATAGCCTAAACCACCCATGGCACCCCTTGTATTGATTGCGGCGTAGGCGTTTTTGGCATCTTTGTATATTTGTGTATCTGCTTGCAAAAAATAAATATAATAACACTCATCTGTTTATTTGCTTCTCAAGAGAGGTGCTTTATGCCGGATTATCAGCAAGGTTATAACCAATATCAACAACCGCCGCAGTATCAGCAATATCAGCCCCAATACCAGTACCAGCCGCAATATCAACCTGCGCCAAGTCCTTCCAGCCAATCTAATGATTCGGTTTCTGTAGGCAATTGGATTATTTCCCTTATCATCATGGTTATTCCAATTGTTGGCTTTGTCATGCTGTTTGTCTGGGCTTTTGGCTCTTCGACTCCGCCCGCAAAAGCCAATTGGGCAAAAGCACAGCTCATTCTTATTCTTGTTGCAATAATACTGATGGTTCTTACCTCTTTGATCTTTGGTGTTTCATATACCGAAATCATACGGTATGTAGAGAACTTTTCTTAAAGCTTGTTTAAAGGCGGTTATTGTGTCTTCAAAGAAACAGGAAACTACAGACGAGGCTGTTATTCCCTCAGAAGAGATACTTGAGCAAGTATCAAGCGGCGTTATAGAAGGCGCTCCAAAAAGCAAAAGCTCCGGTGGGAAAGCGAGCGTTTTTGCTGCGATCGCCGCAAATATCGCGGTGGGTATTGTCAAGTTCATTGCAAGCGCCATCTCGGGTTCTGCCGCGATGTTCTCTGAGGGTATCCACTCAATTGTTGATTCAGGCAACGGCTTTTTGGTTTTGTGGGGTATCCACCAGTCAAAGAAACCCCCTACCATCGAGCACCCGTTTGGCTTTGGTAAAGAGCTCTATTTTTGGGCGCTTGTAGTTGCTGTCTCGGTATTTATGCTTGGCGGCGGCGCCTCAATTATGCAGGGCATCGAGTCAATTCGCGATGTCGCCGCCGGCCATGTTGAGACTGGCGACGCTACCATGAGCTTTATTGTTCTCATTATCGCCATGGGTCTTGAGGGTTCCTCGTGGTATGTTGCGTACAAGCAAATCAATGCTGCCCGAGGTGAGAAGAGCATCATGGAATACATCAAGGACTGCAAAGACCCCAGCATGTACACCGTACTTCTTGAGGATTCCGCAGCCCTTCTCGGCCTTATTTTTGCTCTTGTTGGTTTAGGACTTAGCCGTATAACAGGTATTTTGTACTTTGACGGCGCTGCTTCTATTTTGATTGGCCTTTTGCTCATGGCTGTCTCGATTATTATGCTGCGTGAGAGCAAGGGTCTGCTTTTGGGCGAAGGCATGACCAAAGAAGAGCTGCAGGATGTGCGCGCTCTTGTAGAAGCAGAGCCTGAAGTTCAAAAAACCGGCCGTATCCTCACCATGTACTTTGGTCCTGAGTCAATGCTCATGACGCTCGACGCAACCTTTGAACCTGCTTATAATGCAAATCAGATAATGCATGCAATAGACCGTATCGAGAAGAACATCGCCCGAGCGTATCCTCAGACAACCCGTGTCTTTATAGAAGCCGAGAACCTCGCTGATGTAGAACGCCAGCGCGAAATCCAAAGCAATATGCCCGAAGAGTAAAATCGCAAATAATCAGAGTGTGACACCAAGAGCTGTCTTTGCTGTCACACTCTCATTCCGCACTGAGATTATCTTATAAATTTAACAATTATCTAAAATTCACCCTATTTTGGGGATTCTTTGGGTGCTCATCGTTTTAAGATATACACCAACCGAATATGATCAATCTTCGGTTACAGGCGCTTGAGAATCAAGCGAAGAGACCCACAGAAAGGGGTGCGTACACATGTTAGATAGGCGCGATTTTCTTAAGGGTACAGCAGCAACGGCCGGTGCCGCAGCATTGCTGAGCGGTTCACAGATTGCTCTGGCAGAAGAAGCTACTCCCGCAATTCCTGAGTACAGTGTTGATGAAGAACTTGATGCTGACATCGTCATCGTTGGTGGTGGCGGCTCAGGCATGGCAGCAGCAATTGAAGCATCCGAGCTTGGTGCTAAGGTAGTCCTTCTCGAGAAGAGCGGTGCTCTGGGCGGCAATGCAAGCATGACCGAGGGTATCTTTGGTGTTGGCAGCCCCATGCAGGCCGAGAAGGGCGTCGACATCCCCTTCTCCCATGTTATCGAAGAAGAAATGGTTTACACCAACTTCCGTACCTGGGGTCCGCTGCTCATTAAGTACTTTGGCGCTTCCGGCGGAAACGTACAGTGGCTTATGGATCATGGTGTAGCATTCAAAGAGGTCAGCAATTACCGTGGCATCAGCTCGTTTGACTGCTTCCACTGGTGGGAAGGCAACCGTGGCCGCGAAGCATTCGCAACAATCGCTAACTGCACAGTTGATGCTGGTGTCGATGTTCATCTGAATACCGAGGCACAGGATCTTGTATTTGAAGACGGCAAGATCACCGGTGTTTATGCATTATCAGCCGATGATGGCAAACAGCTCAAGGTAAACGCCAAGGCTGTTATTCTGGCTTCCGGTGGTTTCGCAGCAGATCTTGACCGTGTTTCACAAATGACATGGCTTAATGTCGAAGGCTGCAGACCATCAGGCCGCAACAATGGCGCCGGTATCAAGATGGCCCTTTCTGCCGGTTGCGGCACAACTTCAGTATGCGGTCTTTATAAGACAACGGTTGGCGGCGAGGGCGTCGATTCCAAGGCAAGCTCAATTGCCTGCTTCCAGCCGCTTCTCATGGTCAATGAGTACGGCCTGCGCTTCGCCCGCGAGGACCTCAACATTACCAGCTACAGCGCTCTGTACTTCAATGCAGTTCATACACAGCGCAAGTGCTTCTCCCTCATTGACAAGTCAATTATCGACTTGTTCTCAAATGGCGGCATTATGTATTCATTTGGCACCATGGTAGAAGGACAGCCGGTCGAGGGCCTTCCTGAAGCCTTTGAGGCAAGCGCAGAGTCAGGCAATCCCAACGTCTTCCGTGGCGATACCATTGAAGAGCTTGCTGAAGCAATGGGTGTAGACGCCGAGATCCTCAAGGATACCGTTGAGCGCTACAACAGCATGTGCGAGAAGGGCGAAGACACCGACTTTGGTAAGCTTCCCCAATATCTTGTTCCTCTGGTAGAGGGTCCGTACTATGCACTCATCCAGATCCCGACTGTATACGTCACCATTGGCGGCATTGATGTTGACATCAACAACCAGGTAGTCAAGGCTGACGGCACCCAGATTCCGGGCCTCTTCGCAGCCGGCGTTGACTGCTGCAAGCTTTACAAAGAGACCTACAACTACCAGCTCTCCGGCGGTATGATTGGTTACTGCATCTACTCCGGCCGCACCGCAGCCCAGTCCGCCTTCGCGACCCTGTAATCTGCAAGACCTTCTCGAATAACTGATTTCCAAAATTCAGCCCCCTGCCAAAATCCCCCGGCAGGGGGGCTGAATTATCTCCCCCGGCCAAAATCCCTCCCTTGTCATGGGGCTGCCTTTTTCCTTCAGCCAAAATCCCTCCCTTGTCATGGGGCTGCCTTTTTCCTTCAGCCAAAATCCCTCCCTTGTCATGGGGCTGCCTTTTTCCTTCAGCCAAAATCCCCCCCCCAGTAGGAAGCTTCTTTATTCCACTCCAGCTAAAATCTTCCCCCTTTTTTTGTCATGGGGCTACCTTTTCTCCCGTCAGCCGCAATATTCGCCTCAGCCAACAATCTGGTAATACCCACGCACGCTCGCCACAGCTTTGGCACCTCATTAATTGGATTAATAAGGCACTAGGTGCGCGATCCAGTAATGTCCATACACGACCACCACAGCTTTGGCACCCAATTAATTGGATTAATGTGGCACTAGATGCGATCTGATGACCCTTGCGCACGACCACCATGGCTTTGGCACCTCATTAATTGGAATAGTTGGGTCAATAAGTTGCGCGTTTGATTACTGCTGAGAAGCCCTGCGCTTCTGACCTGGGCTTTCTTCTCGGCAAGAAGATTTGAAGCTGTTTTGGAACCTCATTAATTGGATTAATGAGGTCAGAAATGGAACCTTACTCTGTTTGGAAGGAAGAGAACGATATATATTATAAACGTTTAGTTAATTCTTGGGTAATCATGTTGATTGTTCATGAGAGTCGGGGATTATACTAGAGATGAGCCTCCTGTAATGGTCGTAGTGTGTACTACGACCGGGCGAGTGGAGGTGTTGTCATGAAAGTAATTCTCTGTTTCTTAACTGCATATAGATATTGGTGTAATTGTGCAGCTCTACAATCAAAGGGCAAATTTCCAGCCCCTTGTGATCCAATCTCCTTGGGTCAACTATCTCGCGTTGCTCACCTTGAAGATGCTACGTCTAAATTGTCAGAAACAAAAGAACTTGACTGGAACTCTGTTGGAATAAGAAAACTTGATAGGATTGATCTGCTGATTACTGATCCACAACAACGCGGATTTGCAAAGAATGTAGTCACTCATTTACAAAGTAATTTTGAAGCAGTTTATGGTTCTCTTGTTATGATCTCTCCAGGGATTTATGTATGCACTCCTGAGCTGTGCTTTTTACAAATGGCAAGCGAGTTTGGTTTTGTCGATCTCGTTGAATTTGGGTTTGAGCTTTGCGGGGGATATTGTTTGAACACTCAAGCTCCGATTGGTTTTACAAACCGTATTCCTCTTTCTTCTGTTGAACGTATTAATCAGTACCTGGACAGAGTTAGTGCTGTCAATGCTGTTAAAAGAGCACGCCGAGCATTAGCATATGTCGCAAATCACTCCGCTTCGCCAAGGGAAACAACATTTGCTATGCTCGAAACACTTCCAATACGAGTTGGCGGGTACGGTCTCAAATTACCCATCATGAACCATAAGATGGAATTGGCAAAACGGGATCACTGGAAGCGCATGAATTATTATTGCGATATGTATTGGCCTGAGCATAAGCTCGCGGTTGAGTATTCCGGTTCACTTGTTCATGGAAAAGATTCCGTTTTCCCTGACAATGAGCGCGAGAACATTATTGAGCTTGGGGGCATTCGCGTGCTCAGAATAGACTCGCAGCAGCTTTCTAACGCAGAATCGCTCGATTTGGCTACACGGCGCATAGCGAGCTATATGAACAAGCATATAAAGAAGCCATCATCTCAAGTAGCCGAGCGACGCGAAAACCTCCGGTCATATTTGTATAGATGGAATCGTGCTCCCAGATAAAGGTATTGTCTTGTGCATAAAAAGGCGTAAGCTCTGCGACAAATGAGCACAGCAAATCGAAGTGCATTAATTGAACATTGCCGAGAAGCCCCACGCTCTTGCCCTGTTCGCGCACGTCCACCATGGCTTTGGCGCCTCATTAATTGGAATAATTGGGTCAATAAGTTGCGTGCTTGATTAATGCCGAGAAGCCCCGTGCTTCTGACCTGGGCGTCCTTCTCGGCAAAAAGATTTGAAGCTGATTTGGCACCCAATTAATTGGATTAATGTGGCGCAGAATGGGGGTTGCTGTGTTGGGATATGCTCATATGGGTGAGTATGACTGAATAATAATGCCCAGCAAGCTCACTCTTCACACAACACATCCTCAATGCTTTGCAAAAAAGCAGGCTGCCCCTTGGGGGAGCAGCCCGCTTGTTATGAGACTAGAAAGTTATCTCTAAGCGAGATACTCTTACTCGTTCTCTGCGATGTACTTACCGGTGAGGTAACCGTAGCATACGCAGTTCATGCCGTAGTTCTGGCCCGGGATGCAGAATGAATACCAACCGGCATAGGAGTCGCCAATCATAGAACCAACGTTGTAAAGACCGGGGATGGGCTCGTCGTTAGCGTCGCATACCTTGCAGTTGATGTCGGTGCGGAGACCGCCAAGAACGGTGTGCATAATGTTGCGCGGAATGCCTGCATAACCATAGAACGGCGGGGTCTTGATGGGGATGAGGTACAGCGGATTCTTGTGGAAGTCCTCGTCGAGACCGGCATCGCAGAAGCCATTGTACTTGTTGACTTCGTCAATGGTCTCAGGCGGGAGACCGAGCTTCTCAATTACTTCCTCAATGGTGTCGGCCTTGACCATGCCGCCCATCTCAGGGGTGAAGCCCCTCTCAACCGTTGCATCCCAACCGGCAATCTTCTCTTCAGGAGTGCTGAGCTCTGAACCATAAGCAGTCTTGCTCTTGGGCCACGGAGCGGCGTTTACTGCATAGTCGCTGTCCCAAATCTGGAAAACCCACTTCTTGTGAACATGCGGGAAGAGCATGAAGCACTGGCCAAAGTTCTGAGGTTCCGGAGCAAAACGCTTGCCGTCGGAGTTAAGAAGCATACCAATGGTGTCAGCGCCCGAGAAGAAGCCACCGCCCATGGTTGCATTCGGGAAGGTCTTTTGCCATGCAGCGCCAACCCAAAGACCCATCTTCTGGCCGTCGCCCTTGTAAAGGCCGCCGTATACCTTGCCGGCTTCAGGATCAAAGTCGTCACCCTTGTCATAGTTGGTGAAGTAATGCCATGCACCTGGGCAGTACTTCATCATCATGTCCTTATCGCGGGCAAAGTCGCCGGTTGCAAGAACAATAGCCTTGCTGCCTACGAACTTCACATAATTGCCCTCTTTGTCCTGGGCAATAACGGCATCAACACGGCCCTCGGTTCCGTTGGGAACGCCACCGCGGACAAGCTGCTTAGCGGTCATGTTGTAAATAAGCTCAACGCCGAGCTCTTCTGCCTTAATGGCAAGGTTGGCAACAACAAACGGCTGGCCGTCGCCGGCGCCTACGCTCGGGATGTCCTCACGAATCCAGCCATGGGTTGCGATGGGGGTGTACTCAAGAGCATTGGGATCCTGGCAATTGCCATGCTGTACCTGCTCGAGGGTAGGAGTGCAATCTCCGGCCTCGGTCATAATGTCACTGAGCCAGTTCATGGCCTCTTCGCTGTACTTTGCCCACTTGAACCACTTGTCAGTGTCAAAGTTCCACTGGTTCTGGATCATTTGAGCCTTGAGATATGGGTCGGGGTTAACCGGCTCGAGACCCCATGACTCACGGAACTTGCTGTGGAATGCGAACATTGAGCCGCCACGGCCAATGGGGCCACTGCCCATAGCAAAGAGGATAACCTTTGCGCCGGCTTCAGCCGCTGATACTGCGCAGCAAAGACCTGCGGTACCTGCGCCAACAACAATTACCTCAGCCTCTTTAACCTCAGAGATCTGGTCATCAGCAATAGGATCAGGAGCGATTTCAAATGCCCACTTGCCGCTCACGGTTTCTGCAGTGATGGCGGCTTCATCAGCCAGTGCGGGAGCTGCGATTGCGCCTGCAGCTACAGCGGCGGTTCCAACAGCTGCGCCTTTAACAAACTGACTCCTCGTAATGTTTGCCATAGTTCCTCCTTAATGCTTAAAACCAATAATAGACTCAAACCATAAAAAGGGCGTGGCGCCTTACGTCAGGGAGCCACGCCAAAGAACACCAATTTTGATTACTGCAGAACCTCAGCTGCTGCTGCTTCGCCTGCAAGGAAGCCGGAGACGCAGGACCAGCCAAGAGCGTCGCCGCTGCCGGAGTACATACGGTCATAGAGGTTCGACTCAGCGTCTGCACCGGAGGCATACAGACCGGGGATGGCACGCTTGTTCTCGTCGAGAACCTGCATCTTGTTGTTTACAGCCAGACCGCAAATGGTGCCAAGCTGGTTGTAGGTGGACTCGATCAGGTAGTAAGGACCATACTCGTACTTTACGAGATACTCGGCGGGCTTAGCATAGTACTCGTCAAAGCCCTGCTCGCAGTAGTACTGATAGGTGTTGAAGGTGTCAACAAATGTTGCGACATCAAAGCCGGCATTCTCGGCAAGCTCTTCAGGGGTCTCGCCATAGTATGCCCAACCGTTGGCTACGCACTCATCAAGAACGGCGTTAACGTCGGTCCAAACGGTGGTCTCGTCAAACTGCGGCTTGTACAGAGGAGGCAGGCCAGGAGTGCGGTCGGTGCCCATAGCTACCATACCGCCGGTCTCAAGAGCATCAATGGTTGACTGAGATACGAGAACGTAAGTGCAGTCGCCGGTGAATGCTGCGCTGCCGGCTGCGGCTGTGGGGCTGCGGACGTTGAGCTCGTTGCGGTAACGGATACCGGCCTTATCAGTGTGGAGCAGTGACCATGAGTAGCAAAGAATCATGGGCATGCGCAGATGGAAGTAATCAAAGCCGCGGAGCTGTGCGGTTGCAAGGGTCTGATGGAGCTGAAGACCACTGGTGTTTGCAGGAACGGCTGCGCCTACTGCATAAGCCATGTCAATGCCCTCGCCAATGTTGGAGTCGAATGCGCCGGAGACAGCGTGTACGTGGCTGGTCTTCCAAACGCGCTCAAGGTCGCCACCGTAACCACCGGAAGCAATAATAACAGCCTTGGCATGAACGGTAACCTTGCTGCCGGCCTTGGTCTCAGCGTTAACACCAACAATGCGGCCATCCTCGTCCTGGATAAGGCTCTTGGCGGTGGTGCAAGGACGGAGCTCGCCGCCGTTGGCAAGAACGGTCCTGCCAAGAAGCTCTTCATAAGCTGCAGGACGGTCTGCGTATGCAGGAAGACGATACCCTTCAGGTGCGTTCGGGAAGAACATGCCGCTCTCATTGAAGAAGTCAACGGCACGGCCGCCATTGCTCAGATAGGTGTAAAGCAGGCCGGCGTCTACGCGGTAATGCTGGTAATCAAGCCAGCTGTTGAACTTCTCGCGAATCTGGGTGTCGGCATCCTGGCCAGCCTCACGCTGAGCGGTGGTGCCAAGAACGGAGATGCCTGAGGAGTGGAGGCTGCAGCCGCCAAAGAAGACGCTCTTCTCGAGCAAAACAACGCGGGCACCGTCAGCAGCGGCCTTAGCGGCAGCGTCGCAACCGGAGATACCGGCGCCAATAACGCAGATGTCGCACTCAATCTCTTCGTCAGCAGGAACTTCGATCTCGGGCATGTTCTCATAGTACTCAGGGCTGCCGCCGGCCTCAATAATGGCCTCGCGAACAGCGGTCATCATAGCAGCGCAAGTGTAGGTGCAGCCGGCAACAATGTCTACCTGATAGCTGTTGTTCTCAATCATGGCCTCTTCCACAATCGGGAAGCACTTGTTTGCGATAAGAGCGGTCTCGAGATGATCCTCATGAGGCTTAACGGCTACAATCTTGCCGCCTTCAAATGTTGTATCAACATAGAAATATCCGCCACGGCCGAGAGCATCTGTTGTATAAGTACCGTCGGCTGCAGGGGTACCCTCTGCTGCCATAGCTACGGTCTCCATAACGCCAAGCGATGCAACAGCGGCAGCACCGGCGGCGGAGGCAGCAACAAATGATCTGCGGGTCATGTCATTACTCATAGTGTGCTCCTTTCGATACAAAACCCTTTCAAAAGCTTCTTGTACAACAGCAGGCAAAGGTGAGTATGCCTCTGCCGCAATTACACATAGAGAAGCACGGTTACACGAGAAACCCGTGCAAACCAGTGGTTCATACTATACGCCTTTTCTTATAAATGAGTACACCACAATTTATGTCATTTTGCGAAACCGTGAACCAAATTTAACCGGCAATCTCACCCTCAAAGTGGTACAAAACATATTACTAAACACCCTCGTCTGCGTTATGCAAAGAAAGCCATCGCCCATCCGGGGTGAATCATACTCTTGCCGGGTATGAGAATAAAGTCAATATCTTGTTATTGCGTTGCCAATTGGATAAACTGTATTTTCATATAATTTTGGGAGGGTTTTTGAGAAAGGGTCTTTGTCATATGCTGCAGGGAGACGGTTTATTGCCAAAGGATCACCAACTCACGGTAGCCATTCAGGCCGGCGGCGAGTCAAAGCGCATGGGAAGATCAAAAGCCACTGTTCCTTTTTTGGGCAGGCCGCTTTTGATGAGGCTTGTTGAGCGGGTTGATGTAATCGCAACACAAATTCTTATTACCACAAACGAGCCGCAGAACCTCACGTTCCTTGAACAGATGCCCCAGTATCCCAAAATCAAACTCTGTACCGATGTTCTGCCGTACCGAGGTTCTCTCGCCGGTCTTCTTACCGCACTTACGCACGCCAACAATGACCTCATGGCGGTATGCGCGTGCGACATGTACAATGTAAATTCCCGGCTCTTTGCAAAGGAATATGAGATTGCCGCAGAAGGTGGCTACGACATTGTTGTTCCGGTGAGCAAGCAGGGTTTTGAGCCATTCCATGCACTGTACCACACTTCTGCCTGCCTGCCGGTTGCTAAAGACACACTTGACCGGGGACTCCGGAGTATGAAAGATCTCATTCTCAGTCCAAACCTCAAGACATACCAAATGAGTATGGAAGAGGTCTTTGCCATTTTGCCAAAAGACGGCTGCTTTGCAAATTGCAATACCCCAAGCGAACTTGCGCATGCAGAGGAGCACGTGCGCGAAGAAGCCGGCAGCGAGCATATACCAAACGGAGATGTACAGTGACAAATCAACAGCTCAAAAGCCCCGCAGTAGCATTTGTCGGACGGCACAATTCCGGGAAAACCACACTCGTAGAAAAAATCATTGGCTGTCTTGTAGCCCGCGGGTGGGATGTCGCAAGTATCAAGCACCACGGGCATGTAGGCTTTGAGATAGACATTGAGGGTAAAGATTCATGGCGGCATCGTAAAGCCGGTGCGAGCGAAACCGCCGTATGTTCGCCTGACCAGTTTGCTCTCATAAGAACTCTGGATCATGAGCTGGAAGTATCAACCATTATAAATATGATGGACCCGCACGATATTGTTATTGTTGAAGGCTATCGCAAAAGCGGTGTACCTACCATCGAGATTATGCGCGGTGCGAACGAGAAGGACGCTATCGCTGCTCAGGAGTTTGTACGCGTAGCCCAAAATGAGCATGCCGTCTATGACTCTCAAGTGCTTGCCGAGAATACCGGTCTCATGCCCAACAGCCAGACCATTGCCATCGCTACAGACATCGAGAGTGTTACAAATGTCTGCTCAATCATACAGATGCCCTGTTTTAGCTTGGATAACACAGAAGCACTTTGTGACTTTATTGAGCATGTTATAATAAAACGGTCTGCTTAGCATACGCGTCAGTGTATGTTTGTTATGAAAGGATTTCTTTATGCCCATAAACCCTGATGACCGTATCTCAGTATCAGAAGCCCTCGTAAGGGTACTCGAGAATGTCTCGGTCACTCCATCAGAAGTTATTCCTACCGCACAGGCATTAGGCCGCGTCTTAGCCCAGGACATCATTAGCGATATCAATGTTTCGCCCTTCGCCTCCTCCGCCATGGACGGCTACGCCGTTTTGCGCAGCGATCTTGAATCTGCAAGCGAAGATGCCCCGGTTGAGCTCCGTGTTATAGCTGCCGAGGGCGCCGGCGGCGTGTATGAGGGAGAAGTCACATCCGGCTGTACGGTAAGAATCATGACCGGAGCTCCGGTACCTCCCGGTGCAGATGCGGTCATTAAGTATGAGATTGTAGATGTCATCGAGGGAGACGGCGGTCCCGGGTCACTTGTGGCATTCAAAAAGCCTGCCAAACCCAACGAGAACGTTCGCGGCGTAGGCGAAGAGTTTAAAGAGGGCGACGTTGTTCTTAAGAAGTCGACCACCGTTAACCCATATGCTATGGGACTTATTGCCTCGGCCGGTTATGACCATATTGAGGTATACAAACAGCCGGTTGTAGGTGTCTTTAGCATTGGCAGCGAGCTCGTCGATGCCCCGCAAAAACCGCCCTTTGGTAAGATTCGCAACTGTAATACCCCCTGCCTGGCCGGTCTTGCCCAAGATGCAGGAGCCCGCGTGGTTACTTATCAAACGGTTCCCGACGATCCTCAGCTTATTACCAATACGCTCAACCGGGCGCTTGCCGAGTGCGACATGGTTATTACGGCCGGTGGAGCCAGCAAGGGCGACTATGACTATATCAATTCTATTATTACCGGTATGGGTACGGTGTTCTTCTCATATATGTCACTCAAACCGGGCAAGCGGCAGACGTTTGGCATCATTAACGGAACACCTATATTTGGTCTTTCGGGGAATCCGGCGGCGGCTGCCGTGGGCTTTGAACTTCTCATTCGTCCTGCGTTGCGCAAAATGCAGGGATTTGCAAATCTCACCCGCACCTGTGTTGAGGCCACCATTCTCCATGACGTGAAAAAGCGCGAAAGCCGGGCATTCTATAACCGCGGACTCGTGAACCGCAATGAGAATAATGAATGGGTTGCCTGCGAATACGGTACGCAGTCATCTGCCCTTTTGGGAGACCTCGAGCGTTGTAACTGCCTTATTGTTCTGCCTGAGGACTGCGCCGGTCTCAAAGCCGGTGACAAAGTAAGCTGCATGCGCATTGACATCCCTGAAGGCGCCGAGTCTTAATCTCATCAAAGGAGTGTTACATGGAAATCAAATTTGCAATCGTAACCGCCTCGTCAACAAGGTCTATAAGTGAAGATACTGCCGGTATGGCCTTGGAGTCTCTTATTGCCGAGAACCCCGGGTGGAGCGTTGTCTCCCATGTGGTAAAAGATGATGACCGTGCAGAACTGGCTGCGGCAATTGTCGAAGCATGCGACATGTATGGCGCAAATATTGTCCTTACAAGCGGCGGCACCGGACTCTCGATGCGCGATGTTACTCCTGAAGCCACACGCGACGTCTGCGACCGTGATGTTCCGGGAATTGCCGAGGCAATCCGCGCATACTCCATGCAGCATACCAGGCGCGCTATGCTCTCACGTGCCGTTTGTATGCAGCGCGGTACTACGCTTGTGATCAACTTCCCCGGCAGCGAAAAAGCCTGCCGCGAATGCTGGGAAGCCGTGGCCGATCAGCTTGAGCACGCCATGAAAATGACTGCGGGCGGGGGCCATTAATAAATTGGCTCGCTTGCGGTTGCTAAACGTACTGTTTAGTATTACACTGTGCCTTATGACGCCATAGGGGCGTCATATATGTCGTCTCTTGGGAGGAGCGATAATTATGTTAGAGGTAAATCGTCGTGCATTCTTGAAAGGTGCCGCACTTTTGAGTGCCGCAACTATGGTTCCTGCTTCATTTGCGCTTGCAGATGCCGCACAAGAGAAGATCAAGCTTCAAATCTTTGCAGCCAATTCTCTTGAGAAAGCCATGCCAAAGGTACAGGAGCTTTTTGTGGCCGCAAATCCAAATGTCGAGTTTGCCGACACCCAGTTCAAGGCTTCCGGCGACCTTGTGGAGCAAATGATTGCCGGCGCTGAGGTTGATATTCTCATCACCGCCTCAAAAGGCACCATGGACAAGGCCGAGGAGAACAAGCTCATCGACCCGGCTACACGCCTCAAGATGTTCAACAATGACCTGGTTATTGTCCGTGCCGTTGATGCCGATATCACCATTGATTCTATTGATGAAGTAGCTGATCCTGACATCACCTCTATTGCAATTGGCGATGCCGCTACCGTACCTGCCGGTAAGTATGCAAACCAGTCGCTATACAGTGTTGGCCTTTACACCGGCTCTGACGGAGATAACGGCGAGTACGATCCCGCCATTGCCGACAAAATCAACCTTGCTGACAAAGTTGGTACAGCAGCAAGCTGGGTCTCGACCGGCGACTGCCAGATTGGTTTTGTATACTCAAGCGATGTTTACCGTTACAACGGTATCGAGGTCGCCTTTGTGTGCCCCGAGGACTCGCATAAAGCCATTTCTTACCCGGGCGCGGTTAGCGCCAAGAGCAAGAATGCTGAGATCGCAGCTGAGTTCCTCGACTTCTGCATGAACGATCCTGATGCTCTTGAGGTTTGGGCCGAGTATGGCTTTGAGGTTGCCGAGGAAGAAGCGCCTAAGGCTGCTTATGCCGACGGCACCTACAAGGGCACCATCAAAATTGATAACGCCGATGTTGCCATAGCCATCGAGATCAAAGATGGTAAGGTATCAAACGTTACGCTCGGCTAATCGCCCTTGTCAGAGAATGGCAGGAGATGTACTTAAAAGCTTGTTCTGTTATAACATGTTGAGTAAATCTCCTGCCGTTGTAATACCGCCATGTGCCTTGGGAGGGCCCATGAACACATGCCTTAACACTCATAGCCGGCACATCAGCTTTGTTACAGCAGCTGCGGCAGTCATAGTTTTTGCTCTTGCCCTCTGCTTCTTTGGCATGTCACACCAATCGTTTGCATCTACCGTAGAAGACGGTATGCAGCTTGTGGAGGGCTCTGCCGTAAATGACGAGGCAGGCATTGGTATTAATGACTTTAAACGCATGAACAAAGGAACCGCCCGGTCATACAACGGTACCAGCTTTGGGTACCGGTTCCCGCTCAATGACCCTGAGGCTTTTGCGGTTATTGCCACCTCAAAAGAGATTATTGTTTTTATCCCGCAACAATATGCTGATGAATGCGAGATTACTCTCGACAACACCGCAAAAACCAATGCTTTTTTTGAACTTGTTGCGGAGCTTGACGCCCAGTTTTCTTCAGGCGGTACTAAAATCAGCAAGCTCGACGTGCCTATTACCTACAGCATAGGCCAAGATACCGTAACAACCGATATTGCTCAATACAAGCGCGATGTTGAGATTGGCGACGGTCACACATACATCACCATCACGCGCACTGACGGTGCTCAAGACAAAGACGATATCGTATGCTGTGACACTGGACATCTGGTCAAAACCGCTGCTGTCCAGGTCGAAGCCATACCTACTTTCTTAGAAAACGTTCAGGCGTTCTTTGCTAAAATTGATTACCGGCCTTTGTGGGTTTCTCTTAAAACCTCAGCTACCGCCCTGGTAGTTGTCTTTATTCTTGGGCTTTTGAGCGCCTGGAAATCCATGGGTGTTAAAAGCAGGTGGAAAGGCATAGTAGATACCATCTTTACCATTCCTATGGTTCTCCCGCCTACCGTCTGCGGCTTTTTGCTGTTATTGTTGTTTGGTAACTCTACCCCGTTTGGCAGCTGGCTTTTGGAACACGGCATTAAGCTTGTCTTCTCATGGCCTGCTACTGTACTTGCCGCAATTGTCGTGGCATTTCCCCTTATGTACCGCACAGCACGCGGCGCATTTGAAGCGCTTGACAGTAATATGCTTGATGCTGCCCGTACGCTTGGCTGGTCTGAGAGACGCATTTTTTACCGGCTCATGATACCGCTTGCCTGGCCGTCTATTGCTGCGGGCACGGTTTTGGCATTTGCCCGTGCCATGGGCGAATTTGGCGCAACACTCTTTTGCGCCGGCAACTATGCGGGCATTACGCAAACCATGCCCATTGCCATTTACTTCTCCTGGATGGGCGGCCAAACTGATGTCGCGCTCTTCTGGGTTGGCGTAGTTATTCTCATCTCGTTCATAGTCATCCTGGTAATTAATGTGTACTCGGCCCATGCACAAAGGTATCGCAAGGGCGAGCTTACCCGCAAAGAGCGCCGCATTCTCAAAGAGTCGGGCGGCACAACAACTTCTATTGATGACCAGTCATTCATAGAAGTCGGCAAAGAAGATATCCAGCAGTTTGTGGGCAACGCCACCAATACTTCCGGAGGTGCGGCATGAGCGTCTATATCGATATTAAAAAGCATCTCTCATCATTCGATCTTGACGTGCATATAGAAGCCGGCAACGAGCGTATTGGTCTTTTGGGTGCAAGCGGTTGCGGTAAAAGTCTTACCATGCGCTGCGTTGCGGGAGTTGAGCATCCTGATGAAGGCTGTATCATGGTAAATGACCGCGTATATTATGACTCAAAACGCGGCATAGACCTCACTCCGCAAGAGCGTAAAACAGCTCTGCTGTTCCAAAACTACCAGCTGTTTCCCAATATGAGTGTAGAAGAAAACGTCCAAGCCGGCATGGATAAAAAGCTCTCCAAAGCAGCCCGTCATGAAGCTGCTCTCAAAGCCCTGCATATTTTTGGTATGCAGGGCTTTGCCAACCGCTTCCCAGGACGTCTCTCGGGCGGCCAGCAGCAACGCGTTGCTCTCGCCCGCATGATAGCCGCTCAGCCTGATATTTTTATGTTTGATGAACCGTTTAGTGCGCTGGACTCATTCCTCAAGAGCTCGCTCGAACAAAGCCTTCTTGACATGCTCGAATGCGTAAACAGCACGGTACTTTATGTAAGCCATGACATTGACGAGGCGTTCAGGTTCTGTCACAAAATATGCGTTATAGACCACGGACATGTTGCCGAGTTTGGACCCACCCAAAAGATTGTTTCTGACCCCGAGACACTCGCTGCGGTTAAACTCTCGGGATGCAAGAATATCTCGGCTGCACGGCGCATAGGTGACTATATGGTAGAAGCTACAGACTGGGGCATGAAGTTCAGAACAAAGCGCGAGGTGCCCGGCAATATTTCATATATAGGTATCAGGGCATTTTATATCCACCCTTGTGCACCTGATAAACTTGACGGTATCAATACGTATACCATGCAGGTCATCCGCACAAGCGATTCGCGATTTGAGCGAACGGTTATACTTCAATCACCTACCGGCACACATATTCAATGGAAAGTAGACAAGCTTCAGACTGCACCAGAAAACCTGCCGGCAGAAGGCCAGCAGGTTGTATTGCATTTTGATGCCGAGAAACTCTATTTGGTTCGATCTTGATTTAACGCGTTACAAAAAATGAAGAAGACCAGTTTTGCTGTGCCTTCTTCATCCCTTGGGAGGGTCAAATTGGATGAGAATACTCTCATATTTACAGTAAATTATTACACATCCCCCTCATATGTGTATCGAGAAGAATAATTGTGTTACTATTGTACCATTACGTACCAATAAGTACCATTTAGTACCATTGGTTTCACATGAAACATGTTTTTGGCAGAAGGTTCATATGGCGAAGAGAAACAACCCTGATCAAAATCACACACAACCAAATGATCCCGCTCCCATACGTGAGCTCAACGCAGCATCAACTGACCTCGGCTTCAGCGAAGGAGATGCCCTGCGTGTAGAAGACGTTATGCAAATACTGCATCTCAGTAAGAACACCGTATACAAGCTCGCACGCGAAGGTGCTTTGCCTTCATACCGCATTGGACGGCAAATGCGGTTTAACTATAATGATGTGCGCAAGGCCCTCGAGCAACAAGGTGTTTTGAGCTCGCAAAACTCTTCTGAACCCCCTCAGATCAATAATTTGTTTCAACCATCTGCCCAGCCGTCTTACCTTCAAACTCCCGATATTCTCGACAAGCCCCCTACCTGGACAACAGGAGCGCTCTACATTGGCGGGCAAGATATGAGTGGCGATCTTCTCGCTAACTACGCAGCGGGTTTAGGCATCAAGACCCTCCGCTCTCACGACAACGCGTATGTATCGCTTGCCCGCATGTATATGGGTACATGCCACGCCGCCATTCTCGACCTCTGGAGCGAGCAGGAAAAGCGCTATAGCACGCCTTACCTGCGCACAATGCTTCCCGGTATCTCCGCGATCGTTTTCAGGCTCTGCAAACGGCGTATTGGTTTTACCGTAGCAGCCCGCAATCCTCTGGCGATTAAATCATGGGCTGACCTGCTTAAACCCAGTGTTTCTTTGGCAAATCGCGAGAGCGGCTCGGGACCGCGCATCCTGTTGGACGAGAAGCTCAAGTACCTCGAAGCCCGCAATAACAGTATTACCGGCTATGACCGCATAGCAACCTCCGAGTTCGCCGCATCTCTTTTGGTAGCCCGCAACATGGCAAATGTCGCAGTCACATCCGAGAAGCCCTTCAGGCAAATCAAGAATTTAGATTTTATCCCCATGCAGGATGAATGCATTGATCTCTGCATTCTCAAAACCCCTCAGACAACCCCGTTCATCAAAGCAGCCCGGAGTCTCCTGCGCACTGACGCCTTCCGCCGGGAATTTGACCCCACCCTCTTTGACGTCTCCCTTATGGGCGAAGTCATCTACGAGTGCTAAATGCGTATATTGCGCGAGTGAGCCGCTGTGATGCATGGGGGCTGTATTCTCATAGTAAACTATATATGTTTTATGAGTTCGCCAAGGAGGGCCGCATGATTGACAATGAGGTTATGGACAGCATAGTTGCTGATATTGCGCAAAATTACAAAGCGCCCGAGATTTGCTTCTCCTGTGCTGACCATTACTTCCCCAGCCGCGGGGCTATTATTGATATGATCAAAGAGCTGCGCCGGCTTATGTTCCCGCGCTATTTTAGCGATGACAACCCCATCACTACATCGCGCCCCGAGTATTTTATTGGCGACTCCCTGGGCCGTATAGAAGACTGCCTGCGCAAGCAGGTTCGTGAAGCGCTTTTGTTCAGAAATCCCATTATTGATCCTTTTGAGCTCGAAGCGCAGGTAGACAAAATAGTCAGCACATTCCTCTCAAAGCTCCCCGGCATCCAACGCACACTCTTGACAGACGTCCAGGCAGCATTCGACGGAGACCCGGCAGCTCAAAGTAAAGAAGAGATCATCTTTAGTTATCCCGGTTTTTTTGCAATCTTTGTCTATAGAATGGCTCATGAGCTCTATGTTCAGGACGTACCGCTCATCCCGCGTATCATGAGCGAATATGCCCACATAAACAGCGGTGTTGATATCAATGCCGGTGCCGAGATAGACGAGTATTTCTTTATTGACCATGCAACCGGCGTTGTTATTGGCGAAACCACTAAGATTGGCAAACACGTAAAGATTTACCAGGGTGTTACTCTCGGCGCACTTTCCACCCGTGCCGGCCAGGGTCTGCGCGGCATTAAGCGTCATCCCACCATTGAGGACAACGTTACTATATACAGTAATGCAAGCGTTCTGGGTGGCGAGACGGTCATCGGAGAAGGCAGTGTTATCGCAGGCAGTATCTTTGTAACCGAGAGCGTACCTCCCCACAGCCGCGTAACAGCCGAGGCCCAAAAGCTCAACATCCGTCCCACCAAGAAACTAGCCAACCCCGAGGAATTCGAGACCGTAGACTAGCATTGAGCCTTTCCATATAAGATAATAGTACGTCTGAACTGGTCTTTTGAATATGACAGACAAATATGACAGGGGACGGTGG
>JAFWFL010000056.1 GCA_017515595.1 Coriobacteriales bacterium | reverse complement strand
ATTTGTGCACTGTCACACTATTATAAGTGTCTCACTTGCATTTCAACTATCCGGCTCTCAAGGTACATCTGCGCGCGGGTGTGCCGCGGCGCAAGGTTGTACATTACTCCCCTCCATCGCCCAATGCAAGAACTATTTTTCTTATCACAGAATGGACATAAGTGGATCTCTTTGCTTTCTTTGATGAAAAGCTGTCTCCTTAAGGAAATTGATGAGGTGTAAGAGAGAAGACTCTGTACTCAAATGCCGAGAAGGACCTGCTTTTTATGCAAGTCCTTCTCGGCATTACATAATGGGTTTAAAAACCCTTACTTCAGATTATTTGCCTTCTGCGGCATTCTTGCCGGCGAGGTAACCAAAGGTCATTGCCATAGCAATGCTATGTCCCTGAAGAACCTCAGGATAAATAACGGCAAAGCGGTTGCCCTGAACGTTACCGCAGGCATAGAGACCGGGGATGATGTCCATATCAGTGTCATAAACATGGCATTCCTCATCGCTCTCAAGACCGCTCATGGTTACGAGGTGGCCAACAAAGTTGTTGGAACCGTCGCCCAGGTAACGGTCGCAGAAGAACGGCGGCTTCTCAACCGGAATCATACGCTTGGCTACTTTGCCGTAGTCAGTGTCAACACCGTTGTGGCAAAGCTCATTGTAGTGCTCAATGCTTGCAAGAGCTGCCTCTTGGTCAAGATCGAGCTGCTCAAGCAGGCCCTCAAGCGTGTCGCTGTAGAAGAGGTTGCCGGCTCCAGCATCAGCGGTTACCTGCTCAAGGGTTACCTCAGGATGCTTGCCATGACCGTAAGGCATGTCGTCCATGTGATCAAACAGACCGGCGTCAAAGATCTGATATGCCAAGAAGTCCTTGAGTTCCCAAATGCGCTCTGCGAACTGCTGGCCCTGAACGTCCTCATTCATGAAGCGCTTGCCGCGAACATCGAGGAAGAGTGTAGGCAGGGTACCCATAAGCCTTGACCTACCGCCAATGGTGTGGCTCATGTTGACGCCGTCAAGCTGAACCTTAGCACCGGCCCAAACGCCCATCCTGTGGCCGTCGCCCATGTTGCAAGGATTGCCGTTGATGTCCTTAAGGGTGTTAAGGGTCTTGCAGCCGTCAGGATAACGCCTTGAGAGGAAAGCGTTGACCATAAGCTTGTTGGAGAAGAAGTCACCGGTTGCCAAAACTACGCCATTGTGAGCGATAGCCTTGATGTACTCACCGTCAGCATTCTGGGCGATAACGCCGGTAATGCGTCCGTCTTCCTTGATGAGCTTAATAACAGGGGTGTAGCGAAGGATCTCGAGGTTGCCGCCGTTGGCCTCGGCACCCATCTCGAGGCACTTATCAAAAATGGGTTCAGGGCTCGGAGAAATCTTGGCGCAGCCGGGGAAGCAGGGGTAATACTCTTCTGCCGGGTTGTAGTTCTTGGGGAACGGGTATGAAGTCTCGCAAACATTGAGCTTGGAGGTATCTACCTTGGGATTCTCGGAAGTACCAATGGAGATGTCGAGACCGTCGATGGCCTTGAAGAACCAGTCGAATACCTCACCGTTAATGTCGAACCACTTGCTCTGGATAGCGTCGCTGTTGCGGTTCAGGCAGCCCTGCATAACACCGTTCATAGCAAGACCCTTGTCCCAGAACTGCTCGCACTCAGGGTACCACTCGGTGTAAAGCTTGCTGCCCCATGCGTTAACATTCTGACGGAGAAGACCGTACTTCTCACCCTTCTCGAATACGATAACGCTTGCGCCGGCTTCGCATGCCGAACGTGTTGCACACACGCCAGCCCAACCAAGACCAACAACAATGACGTCGGCTTCGAGCTCTTGAGCAAACTCTGCGGGAGTCTCCGGCTCAGTGCCAACCCAGTCAATCTCCACCGGGCCTTCAGGGATCTCAGGCGCATCAGCCAAAGCGGCAGAAGCGACAACACCGGTTGTAGCGGCGGCGGCAACGGCACCCTCAACAAACGTTCTGCGGGTAATAGCCATAGTACGTACTTCCTTTCACGACAAACATACTTTCTACAACATCAGTTGTAAGCGATCTAGCCAAACCGTCATGCATTTGTTTTGATGCAATACTAAGGGCTTGACTCGCTGTGTATAGGTTACTCTCATTTCTATAAACAGGTATCACCCAATGATGGTGAATTCAGCTTTGAACGGGTATTTACCTAGAGCAGTATGAAAGGTTATAATATCTTTTTGTGTCCGGAGCAAAAACTTTTAAAGGGTGGTGAACTGAACATGAACATCTCTCGGGAAGCAAAGCTCGCTTTCTCCCCCATGTATTTCTGCTTTGGTCTCTGCTTCTTTTGGAAAGCATTTGCTTCTGTATACACGGTCACCGTCTTTTCTAATTCTCTGCTTCAAATCATCATCCCGGCAGCTGCTCTTCTTATTTGGTCTGTAACCAGGACTTCAAGAACACCGTATCCCGTTGTATGGGCATCCGCCCTTATTGGAATGCTTGCCACCGTTGTTTTGGATTTTGCTGTTGCGGGGCCGCTTGCAAATACAGGCGCCTCGGGCATAATAATTGCCACAACGTCGGTCATAATTTTTGGTGTTTATGCTTTGTTCTTTCTTTTTTGGGCCGAAATGTATGTATTGCTTGACATTACTTCTGCAGGTTTAGCCATCAGCGGGTCATATGTTATTGGTTCTCTTGGGTATTTTTTACTGCGGCCTTTAGACCCTATGCTTTGCTTTGGAATCGCCTGCTGTCTCCCGTTTTTAAGCGGCTGGTCTCTTGTTTTAAGCCGCAAACAGGCTTATGCGCTTCGTTTTGCTCCTCAGACAGAAGAACAAGAGAACCCGGCTCCCGCATTTAAGCAGGTTATTACTAATAAGTTATTCCCCTGGCATATTATTATTGTTATCTCTGCATTTACGCTCGCGGCAGGAATTTGCCGTTCAGATACTTCGACTTCTGATGACCTTTTTGCTGTAGGTCTTGCCGGCGGACTTTTTGTACTCTTTATTCTCGCAACCGTTCTTGCTCATACAAAAATAAATATTTACCTTGCATATCGTACTATTTTTTTCATTATGACCATCAGTCTTTTAGCCGGTATGCTTCTAGGTGATAATCCTATATCTGCTGTCCTCATCCGTATTTCTCATACACTGTCATCAATAGCTTTGGTTCTCTTTTTATGCGACTGTTCGAATCGCTTTAAACTTCCAACGTTCCCCGTAGTTGCTTTTGCACGAACTTGCACATCTGCAGCCTTTTTAATTGGAACTCTTATAGGTACAAATGCACTTTTTGGTCTAAAGAGTGATACTTTTGTTGTACCGCTTATTTACGGTCTAACCGCAGTAATTATTATTATTGCTTCTTATTCCTGGTTGAGAGGAACTCGCGATAGTTTGTCTTCTTTAGATATGTCCGACCATACTTCTGATATATCTCTTAATCTCAATTCTCTTTCTCCCAATAATCAGCCGGCCGATTCTCATACAGATACTAATATGCAGCCAGATGCTTCAACAGAAATTGAGCGTGCGCTTCAGACTTTTATTGAGATCAGGAGCAATCATCTTGCTCAGGAATATGGTTTATCTAAACGTGAGACAGATGTTTTGCTTCTTTTGGCATGGGGCAAAAGCGCCAAACGAATTGAAGAGATTTTAACCCTCTCTTCTAATACCGTTAAAACTCATGTTCGTCATATTTATGCCAAGCTTGGTATTCATTCCCGGGCAGAACTCGATGCTCTTCTTTATGAAGATGCACCGTTTAATATTTAAATTATTCTCCCCTTTAAAAATGATACTTCTTTCTAAACCAAAAAAGCCCTCTCTTGCGAGAAGGCTTTGGGTGTTTCTTGAAGTGAATGCCATACGTGGGCAGGCGTTGCCCTCATCTCCCACGGGGCTGCCCCCGCAGTACCTCTGGCGCATGCGGTCTTAACTTCCGGGTTCGGCAT
>JAFWFL010000055.1 GCA_017515595.1 Coriobacteriales bacterium | reverse complement strand
TCCCTTGTTACACGGCAGGGCAGAATGCAGACTCTGTTGCAATATAGTCAACAGGTAAATCATGTGGTTCAAGTAAGTTAATTTTGGCTAGGCTGGAGACCATTTGTGCCTTGGCGGCTAAACCAACAGAAACACCGCAAAACGTCCCAAGAAATGTGTCATAGAATCCTCCGCCATACCCAAGCCGGTAGCCGTATATATCAAACATAAGGCCTGGTATTACCGCAAGGTGCGACTGGGGACGCAAAAGTTCAACAGGTAGTACAAGCTCTCCCATAGTCTGTGGATCCGGTTCCCAAACACCAAATGAGCTTTGAATGAGTCCCTCGTATGATGAGACAACATACCAGCGCATCTCATGTGACTTTGGAGTACACCGAGGCAGTGCTACCGTTTTACTGTCGCGCCAAGCGGCTTCAATAATAGCATGAGTATCAATCTCGCGGCCAATTGAGAGGTAACTATACAATACACTGCACATCTGATAAAGATCAGAACCTAAGAACTGCTGAGCAATAGCAGCATCCCGTTGTTCCTGTTCCCGAGGATCCATCTGAGACCGCAGCTCAGCAATATGCCTCCGCATCTCCCGCTTAACCCACTGAATATCTTCAGAATCCCCAAGTTGATCAACGCATTCCCGCATCTGTGCCCCCTTGATAAAGAAATAGCAAACTACGGTAGTGACTGCATTTGCAGGAGAGCTGCAAACTGTTATTGCAGCGATGATTTGTTTCAGTAAAACTGAAGCTCAGAATAATAATGCCAAGAAACCCCGGTAATCAATATCAGAGGCATAAACACTATTAAGCAGATGCTAGAGAATCGAGCCGCTCAGCAAGCCAGATTTTAATGATAGCTTGTCTGTTAACACCAATGCGGTTTGCTTCATTATCGAGTGCGGTAATCATCCACAGAGGAAAGTCAACATTCACACGCTTGAGCTCTCTGTTTGGAAATATCGGGTTGTCAAAATCAAAGAATCCTGTAAGATCTTCTCCTTTATCAAAAGCTTGTTCAAGTTCATCAATCATGATTGCGCCTCTTTTCGAAATAATATAATGCTTCTTTTTGTGTGGCTTTTCTTGTTGAAATAATACGGATAACATCACCACGTTTTGTATGTACAACAGTATATATAACTGAATATGCTTCACCTAAAGCAAGAAAACGTTTTTCACCTTTCTTTTTGCCGTGAAGAATAATTAAATCAGGATCATTCCAAATAGATTGTGCTTCTTCGAAGCTGATCCCGTGCTTGGCCTGGTTAAGAGTATTTTTACTCGGATCAAATTCGAATATCATATATACCTCCTTGATATATATGATATATTAATTGTATACAATTATGCAAGAACTACGTATCATTCACAAATTCTTATGTGCATCATTTGGATAGATTTATCACTGCTTGCTTTGCCATGCTAAAAAATCACCCCAAAAGATTTGTTGCGTTTATAAATATTGGAGTAATCATACGCCCAGTAGGATTTAATGCCCGTATGTGGGTGGAATACTATAGCATCCAGGAAACCCGGCTGTTTCCTGGATGTTTTTCATGAAAGGGAGTATGTTTATCAAGGAGGTTCTCATGGCAAGTTTTGATAACATGACAAGGCGTAGCTTCTTGGGTGGCGCAGCGGCAACCGCAGTAGCGGCCGGAACACTCGGCGCTTCACTTTCATTCGCAGATGAGGCACCACAATCTGAAGGTGCAAACTATCTATCCTATGCCAACCCCGACAAAATTGGTATTGTTCGCGATGCAGATGCCGAGGAAGAGTTTGATTTTGTCATTGTAGGTTCAGGCATTAGCGGCCTTACCGCTGCTTTGATGTCAGCCGAGCAGGCGCCTGACGCCAAGATTCTTGTGGTCGAGAAGAACTCGTTTACCGGCGGTAACAGTAACTATGCCGAGATTTGCGCTCCTGCAAAGCCCGTAACCAAAGAAGAAGCCTTTAAGACCGCTTTTGACAAGGTGAAGGCCGCCAACTATATGAAGGACCTCTATATGCTCGAGAGCCTTGCATATGACGGCGCTTACAACACCGAGTGGTTCCTTGTAAAGCATGGCGTCAAACTTGATGTTTCGAACTTCTACTATGAGAACTGGGCAGGCGCAGGCGCCATGGCTCACCTCACCGAGCAAATCGAAACCGACCCTGCCTATGCAAACGTCGAAATTCGCACCGACTGCCGCGCTGTTGCTCTTCTCTTGGATGACCCCTACGCCTGCAAGGGCGTCCAGGTAGAGCAGGACGGTAAGGTTACGAACCTCTATGCCAAGGCCGTATTCCTCGCAACCGGCGGTATGGCAACCAATTTTGATCTCCTCCGGTTCTTTACCAATACTGACCTTGAGAAGTCATTCGCCATGGGTTCCGGCCAGGACGGCGATGGCCATCTTATGGCTCAGCAAACCGCCCATGGTATGATTAAGAGCGTCTACACTACCTCGATGTTCCACAATGTACGTGGCTTCTCGTTCACTTCTCCGCTTGGTGTAGCTGCAGTACTGCAGCCCACGAGCGTGTTTGTAAACCAGTATGGCGACCGTTATGCTGATGAATCTGCCATTAACCAGTATGCGTTCATGACTGCAGGCAAAGCGCTTGAGACAAACGGCATTTGCTACTCAATCATGGGCCAGAACCTTATTAAGCTCTTTGAAGAAGAGGGCTCAAAGACCAAGTTCTGGTTCTATTATGGCGTACCCACGAGCCTTGCAGAAGACTTTGAACTGTATGCTGATAACGAGGATATCTTTAAGGCAGATACCATTGAGGAACTCGCCGAAGCCATTAATGTTGACCCGGCAGCTCTTGCAGAAACCATCGCTACCTATGAAGCAGATGCCGCAGCCGGCGCAGACGACTCGAAGTTTGGCAAGCCCGCAGAGTTTGTAGTATCCCTGGGCGAAGGTCCATACTATGCCTTCAAGATGGCCTCGGGTCTTATCCAGACAAACGGCGGTATTCGTGTTAACAAGTATTGCCAGGTATGCGACCCGTACTTTAAGCCCGTCACCGGTCTGTATGCCGGTGGTATTGCCATGTCTGGCCTGAACGTTGAGTACTACTCAACCGGAACCTCACAGGCAGCAGGCCTCTGGAGCGGCAGCGTTGTTGCACGTTACGTTGTAGAGCATGACCTTGGCGGCACCGTAGCCGAGGACTGGTATGGTCCCGAACCCTACCCGGGCCCCTACATGAACCGCGAAGCAGCCGGTTACACCAAGCCCATCAACGCATAATGCAGTCATTGATCAGGAATTGAGTTTTGAGTAAAAGAGCAGCTCTTTTGATTCCTCAAAAGAGCTGCTCTTCTTGTGTTTGTGTGGCACAGATCCTCAGATTATACACATGGTCAGGATTGTGCCACGATGCTTCTCGTCATTATGCTTTAGTACAGAATGTACGGGATCATGCTTAAGTTATAACCTATGGTTGACCAGTACATTGCCCATGGTGTAGGGTCGGTTGCGAGTTCAAAATCAACTTCCCAGCAAACTGTGCCGTTTTGGTCATAGACTGCGATAATATTGCCGGCCTTGTCTGTTTTGCACGTGTACAGGCGAGTTGTGTCGGGAGATGCTTCGGGCGGCAGGAGGAATGCTCCGCCGTTGGGAAGATCAAGAATTATAAGTCCATCCTTTTCCAACTCCACAACAAGCTCAGGGTTATCCATTGCAGCCAGGAGCAGATCTGTCCATAGGGCAGCACCGTCAGGAGAAACAACCGATTCGAGCATAGACTTAGTTGATGATGTACTGTTTCTTGCCTGATCAACAATCTTCATCGCATCAGCATCGAGATATCCCGCATAGCGCTCTGATGTAGTGAATCCCAGAGGATTTCCATCTGCATCAAACTCCCACACACAATCGCGGTATATTCCTTCGAACATATGCTCGGTGGGGTAACCGTTTTCATCATATTTGAGATAAAAGATAGTGCTGCCTGACTCAGAGTAAGTATCTATTTCAAGAGTTACTGCTACAAGCCCGTTTGGATAGTATTCCAGCCATTCGCAATCAAGCTCTTCGTCAGAGTTGAACCATTCAACATAGGTAGGCGCATTGAACTCGTCATAGATAACAAGGCTCGGAATATCAGGAGTATCAGTTCCGCTTCCATCCAAATGTATGCCGGTAATGACACCGTCTTCATTATACTCATAGTTCCATACCCTGGGATTACCGTTATTCTCGGCATTTTGCCAAACAGAGATTTGGTATACGAGATTTCCCTGCTTATCATACTCGCGAGTAACCTTGTGGCTGAACTGACCTTCGTTATATACTCTCCGTTCAGTCCAAACATACACAGAGTCCGGTAAAGTACGCTCTGATTCTGAAACCATAGGTTCCGAGGTGCCATATTTTGGCGATGGTCCAAATATCAGGGATGACACGATATCGCCATGAGTATCCTCACCTGCGTTACTGTCTGCCCAAGCTGGGTTTGCTAAGAGCAACACAGCAAAGCATAGAGTGACCGCAATGGCACAGACCGGCCATAATCCAGGTTTTGTCATATATTTATTGGGTTGCGCTCCCTCGATACCTGTAACGTTGTTGATCATAAAATCACCCGCTCTCAATGGTTCATGATATCCGGAAGGACATTGTAGCACCTGATATTCTTTAAGAAACGCCGTTAAGAGAGTATAGGTTTTCCTGAAAAAATGCAAGTGCCCAGTTCCCTCGTAACTCAATAAGAACCGTCCCCATGACTCATTACTGCTGCCGTTGTTAGCGTGGAGTGAGTGTTGTACAATACAATCTTGAATGCACCATTGGGGTGCATAATAAGAAAGGGGAAATTTACATGAGCGATTCTTTAAACCGCAGGGAGTTTTGCAAGGCCGGAATTATTGCCGGAGCAGCCGTAGCGGCATCTGGCGCTGTATCTGCAGCTGTCGCTGATGAAGCACAGTCAGGTCTGCATACCTGGGAAGTTGTACCAGACCCAATCGCAGATGACCAAATTGCCGAGACAATCGACGCTGAGATTGTTATTGTTGGCGCAGGTATGTCGGGTATGTCAGCTTTTATGAATGCCTGCGAAGGCGGCGCCAAGACCGTCATTATTGAGAAAGCAGATTCATACAACGGCCGCGGCCTGGACTTCTCGGCTATCGGAACCAAGGTTCAGAAGGAAGCCGGCATTGAGCTCGACAAGGGCGCTATTCTCAACGACCTTATTAAGTCATCCGGTTACAAGGCCAACGGCAGCCTCATCAGGCTCTGGGCTGACCACTCCGGTTGGGTCTTTGACCGCCTTATTGATATGACCGTAGCCGACGGCGGCGCTGTTGTTCTGGGCGAAGGCTCAAAGGCCGGCGCTGACGGTGAGGACTTTGCTACCAGGGCGTATCCTACTGACCATATGTTTGGCGGACTCATTGTTGGTTCACTCGACCTTATTGGCCGTATGGAGAAGGCCGGCAAGGAGTGCGGCGGCGAGAGCTACTACAACACCAAGGCCGAGCAGCTTGTCCGCGACGCCGATGGCCGCGTAAGCGCTGTTATTGCCCAGAGGACCGACGGCACCTACGTGAAGTTCACCGCTTCCAAGGGCGTTATCCTTGCATCCGGCGACTATGGTTCAAACGAAGAAATGATAGCTGCCTGGTCACCGCTCATTCTCAACGCTGAGGCCAATGTTTACTCACCTGCCGGCCTTAACACCGGTGACGGCATCAACATGGCTATGTGGATTGGCGCAGCTATTCAGCCGAGCTGCCACGCTGCAATGATTCACCCCATCTTTGGCGGTGGCGCACTCTCCACAGCTTCTGTTCTCAAGGTCAACAGCCTTGGCATGCGCTTCTGCAACGAGAACACCACGCTCCCCGGTATTTCAAACATGCATATGACCAACCGCGGCAAGGTTTGGAGCATCTTTGACGATGACTATGAGGCCCAGTATCCCGGCTTCAGCGGCCTCAGCAAGTACAATGACGGCACCGCCGGCCCTGTAACCGCTTTCTATCTGGCCGGTACCATGGATCCTGCCAACCCGCCCGCACCGAGCGAGCTTGTTGCAGCCTGCCTCGAGAACGGCACTACTGTTTGCGCAGATACCATCGAAGAGCTTGCCGAGAAGATCGGTGTTCCGGCCGAGAACCTCGTTAAGACCGTCGCCCGCTATAACGAGCTTGTTGAGTTGGGCGAAGACCTTGACTACAAGAAGGGTGCCGCAGACCTTAACCCTGTTGTCAAGCCTCCGTTCTATGCTTCGCGCCTCACCTCAAAGGTCCTTGCCATCGCAAGCGGCCTTGATGTTGACAGCAACATGAACGTCCTCGACAAAGAGGGCGAGCCCATTGCCGGCCTCTACGCCGTTGGTAACGTCATGGGCAACTTCTTCGCCAATGACTACCCAATTTGCTGCCCCGGCCTTTCGCACGGCCGCTGCCTGACCCTCGGCGCCCTCATTGGCAAAGCCCTCGCCACCGACACCACCGTCCAGGCTCTGTAATACATAAACTGTAAGTAATACCTCAAGGGCTTCTCGGCAAATCAAATAACCTTGCCGAGAAGCCCTTTTTTGTGCTGTTTGAATATCCGTATAGTTTTAATATACGCTATATCCTGAGTTCCGCAGTTAATTAATGCCATATTACCCCATTGTACTGGTAATATGGCATTTTTTGAAGGTATATTTCTTATCGTTCTATTTAAGGGTTGGCATATTCTTCACAGATGGTGTTATCTTTTTACTGAAGAGTGCTTTTGTGTCGCTTAATGTCATCCACTTACGAGGAGCTTCTTTTCCTATGAGAGTAAACAGCTCTTCGGTAAGAGATGTCCTCTGATCAAAGAGCCACCAATCACTGTCTGCATTGGTAGCTGAGACTTGGGATAAGTCATCAAGTATGGCAGAAGCAGAGTATTTAAAGTCGGTGAGCAGCTGAAGCGTACGGATAAGAGCAAGTGCTATATAGCAAATAAGAAAATGAGCCTCTATATGAGCGGAAGTTCTCACAAAGACAGGACGTGCACTGTGTTCTGATTTGGTGATCTTGAATGATTCTTCTATTCTCCAAAGACCACGGTAGGTATCGATTATTTAGTCATCTGAAAGATGTGTTTCACTGGTTACAATAACATAGTAACCGTCCAGTTTCCTCTCTTCTTCAAGCTCTTTCTCGTTGAATACAACTGTCTTCTTTACGTGAAGTATTTCTCCTGTTTGGGGATCAGGAATAAAGCAATCATCTAAGATCAGGTGTTGCTTAGTCTCACAATTTCATACCCCGGCACCGGCTGAGTATTCTTTTGGGCAGAATGCGCTAGAATATATTAATAAACGTAAACATATTCAATGTATGTTATACTTAACTTATCCGTTTCTTTGGCCGGGCGGTCTTCTTTGTTATATCTTCGCTTGGGATACCTGCTACCTTAACCAACCCATGGACTCAGACAGCAGGCTGTGCGGCAATTGATATACCTGTTTGTCGATTGGATTTTGGGATGACAAAACTCAGTGTATTGTCGTTAACAAAACAAGAACTCCTGCTTATTTTGGGGTTTTCTACATTTTGGATCTGGACCGATCTTTGTTTTTACGGCAATGCATTCACGAGTTTTACTGCTAAAACTCAGGTAAACCCTCTGATACTTCAGATTATTGGCGTTGCGGCAATGGCTCTGTCTTCCGGGATAGTTGTTGTGTGGCCTCACAAAATGAAGGAGCTTCTTGAGTCGAGATCAATAAGAATTGTGTTGTTTACTGCGATTGCAATAGTCACCCTCATGGTTCCGTTTTCATACGGATGGCTGGGGCTTGCTGCTTTTGTTGTCTTTCAGAGCTCGGTTAGCCTTTTGGCCGGATTGTCTATTTATGTATGGGTAGATCAGATTGCCGGTACCCGGTTGCTATTTGGCCCGGGAATCCTTATTGCCGGTGCTATCACCTGTGGTGGCGCTGTGGTGCTGGCCGCATCACTTTTGTGTCCTGAAGCAGAGCTTTTTGTAGCTGTGGTTCAACCCTTAATTGGGCTTATACTTTTTGAACAGATATCGCAAAAAACCAAAGAAGACAAGAGCGCCGCGGTGCAAACGGAACGCAGCCATGATCCTGATGAAAAAGCACTTGCCAGCCACCATGGGAAGACCGGACTCTCTTGGCGTTTTTTGGTTGGATTGGCCGTGTTTAGCATAGCCGCAGGGTCTTCTCAGCTATTTACAACATCTCTGGATTCCGGAGAAATACCGCTTGGTATGCAGGCGGAGTTTCTTGCCCGGTATATAACTGCCGCTGTTGTTTTTGTTGGGGCGTGTGTTTTTTCGTGGAAACCCTATCCTATGTTTTGTGTAGCTTCCCTCGTTACAGTGGGAGGTTTTTTGGCGCTCCCCTTTTTGCCGGAACATCTGCGCTATATAGCCCCTTTGCTTGCTAATGCGGGGTATACCTGCCTGGAATTAATGGTATGGGGCGTTTTGTTTGAGGCTGCACGCGCACAAGACCGGTTGGCAATCAGTACCGTTGCCTCGGGCCGCCTAATTATGGCTTCTATGGCTTTTATTGGTGTGCTTGTTGGCGCATCATCGGGAATCTGGGCAAGCGGGAGAGATCCTATGTCTGCGATTGCTTCTGTCATCGCGTATGCAATTATTGCGGTAACCGTACTGGTACTCGACGAATCCCGCCAAAAGGGTTCCTGGCATCTTGCCGAGAACTCATTTGCCAATTTGGAGCCAAAAAGCGACCGTATTACCCGATGCAAAGAGCTCTCGAATGAATACGGCCTGACTCAGCGCGAGCGTGAAGTGCTTATTCTGCTGTCGGAAGGTCGCAGTGTTCCTTTTATTGCCGGGGAACTTGGGGTTGCACCAAGCACCATTACCTTCCATGTACGGCATATTTATGATAAACTTGGTGTGAGGTCCAAAAATGCAATCATCGATCTTGTACGATCTCATGACCGTCCAAAGCCACCTTGCGAACTATAGTTTTTAATCCATGACCGTTACCTCCTTGCTTTGCCAAAGTGTCTTTTACTTTTAAAAGCATGCAATTTATAGCTTTATGCGGTCTTGTCCTTGTTTCATATAATAATTGCAGGTAAACAAGTCAACCCCCTTTTTGATGGGGGCGTTTATTAATGCTATGTGTTTATGAGATCATATAAAAACCCCCTTGTTTTTGGGGCGCGTTTTAAACCGGCTCGATAGTAACATACAGGTCAATCAGGCCATGCGTCAAACTCAGCATGGCTGCCGTTACCAAAAGGAGAAAACATATGGAACACATGGTTGACCGTAGAACTTTTGTAAAAGGAAGCGCTGCCGTTGTTGCAGGTACTGTAGCCACCCAAGCGGGGATTGCCCTTGCTTCCAACGATAGCCTTATTTCTGTTGACAATGTAGCTGAGCATAAATGGACCTTTGAGGTTCCGCCCGCTCCTATTGCCAACGATCAAATTGCTGAGGTTATTGAAGCCGATATTCTTATTATTGGTGCGGGTTTCTCGGGTCTCGTAACTGCAGCCTCAGCATCAGAAGCCGGTGCAAAAGTTACTGTTGTTACTGCTTCGGATGACATTGTTATTCGTGGCGGTTCTATGAATGCCCGTGGCAGTGTCCTTATGGACAAGGCAGCCGAAACCTTAAGAATGGCCGATGACGCTGAGTTTATGCGTGAACAGCTTGCCTGCGCCGGTTACAATGTTGACCAAAAAAAGTGGTGGAAGTTTATTAACAAGTCACCCGAAGCCATGAACTGGCTCATTGAGATGATGGAGACCGCCGGCTTCATCACCGTTCTTGAGCGTGGTTTTGAGATGTGCGGCGATGATCTCTTTAGCTCAACTCCTGGTTCTCACTCCTGGGTTGAGGACGAGAGCGGTTCAGCCGGCAAGGGCAGCCAGGCAAACGTAGTACCGGTTGTGTATCAAAAAGCAGTTGATAATGGTACTGAGTTCATTTGGAGCACACCCGTTCGCCAGCTTGTCCGCGAAGATAACAATACCGGCCGTGTATCTGCAGCTATTGCCCAGCGTGCAGACGGTTCATACATCAAGATCAACGCTCGCAAGATTGTTCTTGCTACCGGTGACTTTTCACGTGACCATGACATGATGGCCAAGTATTGCCCGGAATTCCTGCCGCTGCTTGACGACATCACCGAGCCTGATTACAACGTTGGATTTAAGTTTAATGGCCTTATGCCCGGCGACGGCCAAAAGATGGGCCTTTGGATTGGCGCGGCATGGCAGAGGGTTAACCCCAACCCGCCCATGGTTTTGGCTGTTGGTACTGCAGGCCCCGTAAACCAGCCCTGCGGAAACCATCGCGGACTTCTTATGAATATTAACGGCGAGCGTTATTGTAATGAGGACACCACCGGCGTGTTTGGAAACATGGCCCAGATGCACCAACCCGAGATGAAGTCTTGCTGTATTTGGGGTTCCAACTATGCCGAGGGTGCAGCTCCCTGGATTATTCAGGGCTCTAAGATCGAAGACGGTCCCGCAGATCCTGCTTCCATGCTTAAGAGCTGGAAAGACGGCATTGTTGCGCCGGTATTCTCGGATGTTGTACAGGCAGACACCATCGAAGAAGTAATCGATCTTCTGGGCATGCCAAAAGAGCAGACCTTAGCAACCATCGCCCGTTACAATGAGCTGTGTGAGAAGGGTGTTGATGAGGATTTTGGTAAGAAGGCAGTCCATATGGTTCCAATCCTTGAGCCCCCGTTCTTTGGTTCCATTGGCCAGAAACCATGGCTGCTCTGCGTTGGAGGCGGCTTGCGCACCGACTCGATGATGCGCGTATGTGACGAGAATGACAAGCCCATCGATGACCTCTTTAATGTAGGTGTTATGGTAGGCGACTACTTTGCAAATATTTATAACTTCCTGATTGAGGGTAATTGCCTTGGAGCATGCTGCCTAACCTTTGGTTATCTAACCGGTCGTGCCCTTGCTGCCGGCGAGCTCTAAGAACCGGCTCCTTTTTTGGGAATGAGTAATAAAAGAGCTGCTCCGATTACATGAAATTGGTGTCATACGGTTAAAATGAGCAAAAGGGTGACAGGCTTCTGTTACATTTGCAGGATAATCCCCGGCAAAAGAGTAGGCGATTGAGCAAATGTAACAGGTGCCTGTCACCCTTTTGAATTCAAATCTAGATAAAATCTAACCAATGCCATTATGATAAACAAGTCTTCTGCAAACTTCAAATGCTTTCAGACCAAAAATGGACATCAACTTCTTTGAGAACAGCTATGAATATGATGCTGCTGCGCCATTGCGTACGCCTGACTCGTCAACGCCGGGCGCCTTGCCAAAACGATGGGAGTATAAAGCCGAGAAGAGCATCCTTTTCAAAGGATCTTCAACGGCTGAGGAACGTGAACCTTACAAAAACCGGAAGATACTCATACTATTGCAACCCCTTTAGCAGGTATCTAACCAAACAGCTTGCTCTTGCTGAAGATTTCTCTTGGTATGATCCAGATTGTTTGAAGGATTTTGAACAGGATATTTATGAGACCCTCTCGGCAAATACTCATCTTACAGAAGAATTCATTTATCTCACTGCCAGGCAGATCGAGAAAAACATAGCAACGGTGAATGACTTTGCTGCAGAACACCGGAGTTTGATTTGATACTTTGGCTGTCAGACTCAAACAGCAAGCACAAAAACAGCTCTTTGATGGGTCAAAGAGCTGTTTTTGAAATAGCAATATATATAAACGCAGCAATATTTTGAAGTGAACTTACAGCATGACAACGCAGGCAACGGTAAGTGCGACAGCAAGGACGAGAAGTACAATGCGCCAAATCCATCCAAAAATGTAGTTGTAGCACTTCTTGGTCTCGCCGTTGATTTCCATGCTGTAGAGCTCAAAGAACGGAACCATATTGCGCCTGTACCAGCCTTTAACGGTAACGTATTGATCTATGTACTGGTGAGACTTGAAAAGAGCAAATACTTTGTTAATAATCCAGAGAGGCTGGTTGTAGTCCAGGAAGAGAATACCGGTATTGTCCTGGAGCACAAAGTTCTCGTCAAAAATGCATCCCGGGTCGCCCTTGCCAATGATACGGCCCTTGAGCTCGGCCGGAATACTCTTGATCATGGAGACTTTTACTTCGCCCAAAAGACCTGCGGTGTTGGCCTCATGGTACTCGCGACGGGGGTGCGTATACAGGTACTTTAAGCAAGAAAGCACCATAGCAACCACACACGCAATGCCTACCCACATAAGCGCCTGTTCGCTTTCTGCCACGGCTTGTATGAGAGCAACAATAAGGCAGGCAATGAAGCCGAGAGTTGGCATAATGCTAATAAACAGCTCGCGGAAGAAATCATCTACATAAGACTCGGGACGCTCGAGGTCAAAGTCAACAAACGGTTGCTGGCCTTGAGATTTTGCAAGTTCGCCAAGGCGCTTGAGGCGTTTGGAAGTAAGGGGATGGGTTGAACCGAGCTCATAGAATTTTGCCCATACGTTCCACAGCTCCCACTTCATGGCGTTTTTGATGTTGTCTTTAACAATCTGACCGTTCTTGTAGCAGGTAACCGCCATGCTCTTTGAGCTCTTGGTATCAAAAATGCCAAGCGTAGACTCTGCGGTGACCGAGCCCAAAGTTTCTTTTGACTTTTCCCGGGTGCTGAGACCAAAACCAATATTCACGAGCGCGCTTGCTAAAGCATTGGGATTCCGGGTGGTATTGGCTGAGAATTCGTCTGCGTAATACTCGCGTACGCGCGAAAGCCAGAGGATAAGATACTGGGTTGCGAGGTACAGTATGTATGCGACAATGGCAACAACAGCAGTGTAGTCTGATTTGTCGCTTGAGGACTCTTTGCTTGCATGAATCAGGACGTCATAGATGCCATACAGAACCATAGGAACAAGCTGCACCATGGTCATAAGCAGCATGTCATAATGAACCGCGTGCCCTAATTCATGCGCTACTACGGCTTTAACCTCGTCTTCTGTCAAAAGATCAAAAATACCCCGGGTCAGGACAATGCGAGCGTCATTTTTGGTATGTCCGTAGGTAAAGGCATTGGGTGCGCCGTCATTAATAAAGCCCATGCGGGGGTACTTCATGTTATTCTCGGTACATACCTGCTGAATAAATGACTCCAAGTAAGCGGGCATTGGCGTATTGAAGTCGGTTTTATAGAGCCAGCGCTGGATAAGGTCAGTAATCCAAGGCGACAAGAAGTATTGAAGCAGGATGACCGCAATACAAATAAGGAACGCAATAAAAACCGGCACTTCGAGTACAATGCAAACAAAGACGAGAATTGCTGCAAGCACTCCATAAAGAATCGCACATGTTATGATTGAAGCACCTATAAGACTTGTCATAGTCTTCTCTCCTTTCCCGAGAAATCCACTCTGCCATTATACGCTATTCATGCTTGCGCAAGAAGTTTTCGAGAGCTTCACAATATTCCTTTGTATATTGTACATGTCCCATATGAGCGCCTCCGGAAATGAGTGCCCATTCGCAATTGGGAATGCGGTCAAAGCTCTCCTTCATGACAAGCGGAGTTGCTTCGTCAGCAGTGCCCGAGAGCAAAAGTGTGGGAACTTTGAGCTGCGGAAGGTCTGCCGTGACGTCAAAGTCGCGCATTTTGCCGGTGACTACAAACTCGCTTGCACCTTGCATCACCATGTAACACTCGCCGGTCATGTCAAAGCTCTTTTGGATGCACGGCGAGTAAGGGGGATACTCACCGGTTACATGGCGCATATAGTATTCCTCGTAGGCTGCCTGGGCCTCAGGTGCGTCATAGTGCTGGGTGCGCTCGGCTTCCCATAGAGCATCCTGCATATCCTGAGGCAAATATCCCACCAAACGCTTTGCTTCCAAGAGCCAGGTTGAGATGTTCGCGGGAGAAGCCGCAACAGTGAGACTCTTAATGCCGGCATCATTGCGGAGCGTGTACATCATGGCGAGCATACCTCCCCATGAGTGCCCAAAGAGATGGATTTCGCCAAGGCCAAGGGCTTCTCGGACTACATCAAGCTCGTCTTCCCAGAGCTCATAGGAATAAAAGCTGTCATCCTGGTGGGGTATGCTTGAGTGTCCGCATCCAATTTGGTCATAAAAAATAAGCTGCCTTCCGTAAGATTGCGCCATAAGCTCATAAGGCTCCAGGTAATAATGCGTGCTGCCCGGTCCTCCATGGAGCATGACGAGGGGGAGCATGCCATCCTTGAGCTCGCCCACTATTTTGTAATATGTTTTATACCCCGCGTAATCTATGTATCCTTCTTGCAAAGCAGTCATTTTGCACCTCTTTCTGAGCCGGACCGCACACAAAAGCAGCATTATGGCATTATACGCATATTGTTGCGGTTTGTCTTGGAGGGATCTGTAACCTTTTGTCCCCCCACATCATACAAAAATTTAATATTTGTCGACAACGAGGGTCCACAGTGTCATACTATTGTTGGCTGCGACGTTTTCTCGGTAAAAAGAGTATGTTTGCCCGGAGGTGTGCGCAAAAGCCGGTAAGGGCTATATAGCCAACGACTATGAGGATAGGATAGGGTATGAGCGAGAAAGGTATCCAAAGCACCGTCTTTGAGGATGATGCGTTTGTTCCGGTACCGGAGAGCGAACGGCACGGCTGGTGGAAGACGAGTTTTGTTTGGGCCGGTTCGTCAATTTGTGTTCCGGTTATTATGATTGGCGCCATGCTCATCGCCGGTCTTAATATGGCCGAGATGATCATTGCAACCATTATTGGATCGGCAATTCTTTCTGTCATCTTTTGCCTGCAGGGTATGGAGGGTACCGACACCGGTCTGCCCACGGCAATTGTTGCCCGCAGTGCATTTGGCAAAGAAGGTGCGGCAGTTCTTATTTCGCTTGCGCTTGCAACAACACTCGTTTCCTGGGCGGGTTATGACGCACAGGTAGCGGGCGAGTCGTTCCTCCAGATTCTTGCTTTGAATGATGTAACGTTTAACCGTGAGGCCACAATTATTATCCTGGGTCTTATTATGCTTACCGTTTCTATTGTGGGCGAGAAGTTCATTACCAAACTTAATTTGGTTGCGGTGCCGGCGCTTATTCTTTTGTGCATTTACGGCATTGTGTCATGCTGGGGTATGGTAGACATCGTTGCTCTGTTTACGGCTGAGCCGCCTGATCCCATTAGCCTCATTGAGGGCATTACGCTTGTTGTTGGTGCACAGGCAGTAGGCAGCACCATTGCTCCCGACTATCATCGTTTTTGCCGCAACCGCAAAGAGTCCTGCCTCGCAATCTTGGTTGGCATTCCGCCGTACTTGCTGTTCCTGATGTTTGCAGGCGCTATAATGGGCAGCGCTACCGGTGAGAGCGACATCACCATGGTTATTGCAAACCTTGGTATCCCCATTATTGGCCTTATTGTTTTGGTACTTGCTACCTGGACAACCATGGCGACCGATGCCTATACCGGTGGTCTGGCCATTACGAGTCTTCTCCATCTGAGGGGCACCAAGCGCGCGCTCGCAACGGCAATTGCCGGTATCTGCGGTATCTTACTTGCGCTTTTTGGCATTATGGATTATTTTTCGACCTTCCTTGACCTTATGGCAAGCTGCATTCCTCCCATTGCCGGTGTTATGATTGCTGATTACTGGATTCTTAAGAAGGGCAAGCCCGAGAACTGGCATGAGACAAAAGGTGTGAACTGGCTTGGTATCATCTCAGTGGCTCTGGGTGTTGTTGCGGCGCTCTTTGTCCCGTTTGGCATCCCAACCATTAACGGCGTTGTAGTTGCTTTGGTAGCATATCTTATTTTGATGTCTGTAGCGGGCAAGACAGTTCTTGCCGGCCCGCAAGAGTAGTATCGGTCCAAAAGGCAGGCCTTGCGCAGAAGCAAGGACCTGCCTTTTTTCATAGAAGGATGCAATATATGAGCAGAATCCTCCGCAAACAAGATTTTATAGAAATGTGCACCGGCGCGGTATTGCGCAGCGATGGAGGCGACTACCCGCTTGCAGTTGCTCTTGCCGAGATTGAGCGTATAGATGCCCAAAAGCCCATCGAGATAGAGCTGGTAAGCGTAGACGAGATGGACGAGAACCTCTATGCCGTGACCGTAGGCAAGCTTGGACCGGTATCAACAACAGCTGATATTTGTCATGACGAGCGCGACGGCATTGTTGCCTTGCGCAAAATGCAGCAGCTCATGGAGGCTGAGGGGAAAAAGATTGGATATCTCTACAACCTCGAGCATGACTGCATTCAGATTCCGTATTTCTTAAAGGTTGCCCTTGCAGCCGGTCTCCCCATGCTCGACGCAGACTCGTGCGGGCGCTCGGTTCCCACGCTGGGAAATATTTTGACCTGCGTGTATGGTCATCCCATCAGCCCACTTGTTTACGCGTCAATTTACGGTGAGAGTGTCGTTATTGAGACACCCGACCCTCTCGACACTAAAACCATGGAAACCATTGGCCGCAGCATTGTGGTGGGTTATGACAACATTCTCATTGGCTATTGCCTGCCTCCGCTCTCGAAGGCAGAGTGTCAAGAGTGTCTTGTTATTGGTTCACCCTCGAGTCAGCAGGAGACCGGCCGTGCCCTTATAGCCGCAAAAGCCGCTGGTACAGACCCGGTTGAGGCTGCGCTCAGCACCTTTGAAGGTAAGCTCATATGCAGAGGTAAGGTAAGCGGCAAAGAATGGGTATGCCGGGACGGCTTTGATTTTGGCAAGACCTTTGTTACCGCAGACAGCGGAGAAACCTATACGTTGCTTGTTCAGAACGAGAACCTCGCCGTTCTGAACGGCGCAGGCGAGCTTGTGCTTACATCTCCGGATTCTGTGGGCATGATTGATCTCTCCAAAGGCGAAGGCACAACCAATGACGAGCTCAAAGAGGGTATGCCTCTTGCGGTTCTGGGCATCAAGGCCGCCGAGCCCTGGTACCGCATCCCCCAAGGTTTTGCCTGCTGGGATGAAGTATTCTGCAATGTAGGCCTCGAGAACGTAGAGCACGTTCCGTTCTAAGTAAAGCTTGAGGTATTATGAAGGTAAATAACAGGTATTGCTCTTTTTATTACGAAGATGACCCTGATGTTGGGGAGATTGCCATTAATCCTGCTTCAACTGCTCTTTTAGTGGTAGATATGCAGTATGTCTTTGTGACGAGGCCTCAAATAGATAATCCTACACCGCAGGATCTTAAGCGGGCTGAGCTCTGGGAACAGTATTACCAAGCTATAGACTCATTTGTTATTCCCAACAACAAAAAGATTCTCGAGGCCTTTAGAGCCCGTTCCATGGATGTTGCATTTGCGCGTATCGCAGCGCTTACCCCAAGCGGGCGTGACCGCTCGCTTGTACAGCGTGAAAGCGGGTTTAATGACCTGCTGCTGCCGCTTGATGACCCGCTTGGTGCGATTGTTCCCGAGCTTGCTCCGCTGCCCGGAGAGATTGTGTTTACCAAGACAACTGACAGCGCAGTCACAGGAACCAACCTTGACCTCGTATTTCGCAATATGGGAATTGACACGGTGGTAGTAACCGGTGTTATGACAGACCAGTGTGTCTCGGGTACCGTGCGTGCTCTTGCAGACCGCAGCTTCAGAGTCTGGCTCATAGAAGACGCCTGTCGCGCCGCAACCCAAGAACTCCAGGATGCCGAGCTCACCATTCTCAATAACATCTATTGCCACGTCATCAGCACCGAGGAACTTCTCGAAGCTCTATAAAAACGAGAAGTGTAAAGAGAAATGTGTCAATATGGCAGAATATGGCAGGGGACGGTGGTTTGACATATCCCCTGCCAAACCAGATATGTCAAACCACCGTCCCCTGCCATATTCTGCCATATTGACACACTCTGTCCCCCCAGCTATGACGCGTTGTTGCGGATGCTTTCTACGCGGGTGTTAACGGTGTCTATGAGGTCTTGTTGGGAGTGGATGCCCATTTTGTTGTAGAGGTTTTTCATGTGCGATTTGACTGTGTTGGTTGAGAGGGTCATGGCTTTGGCGATACTCTCGGCATTGCGGCCTTGGGCTAGGTATACGAGTGTTTTGCGCTCCCGGTCAGTAAAGTTATACTCGGCAGAAATTTCTTCGATTGCTGTTTTAAAGGGGGTTATACTCTCGGCAGCCTGAGGTTTGGGTTTCCCGGCAGCTGACTGCCCGGCAGAAAAATCACTGTTTTTGAGCTGCTCATTTGCCATAAAAATGATCGCAGCTATGAGGATGAAAAGCGAAATCATAACCGCTATATCATATATGTCTGATTCGCCACTTGCGGTGAGCATGCCAAATATGCTGGTTACCGTGCGCGCAAGGCTCCAGATGCCGGAGGCAAGAGCAAAGGCAGGCAGGAGCTGTACGCCATAAAACACTGCTTCAAATGCTATGTATATGCATATTGCGCGTGAAATCTGCATGACTATGGTCATGAGAATGAGGTTTACGCATATGCTTACCAGTCCGTCTGTAAATGATATAAGGTAAAAAGCAGCAGCATTTATGGCCAATACCAGAATAAGCGTTGTTATGAGAACCGGAGTAGGCTTTTCTGCGCGGGCGTAAGCGAGGATCCACAGGCCTCCAAGAATATTGCCCAAAGCCGAGCTTGCTTGCAGGGTGAATGAATCCATGAGCGTCTCTTGGTTGGCGAGCAAATCATAGACTATATGGCCTCCAATCAGAGCCATACAAAAGATAACTGCAGCCAAAAGAATAAGAGCCGCTTTTGAGATAGAAGCTTGTTGCTGAGACTCGGGCTGTTTGGCCAACGTGTTTGCCGGCTCGCCCGGTTTGAGGTGGGCCGAGGTGTATTCTTGAGCATATTTGCATGCCCAAGGGTAGAACAATGCTGCGAGCAAGGGGAGCACACTATAAACAATCATGCGGGGCACAGGCATAAAGCAGCCGAGAAGGAACTGGCATGTGCCTTGAACAGCCGCAGATAAACCAAACATGATAAGTGTTGCCGAGAGCCCATAGGGTACCGTGATTTGTACCAAGATGAATACGAGAAGATAAAGCATGGCTTCTCGGATAACATGCGCAACGAGGCAGAGGGTATTAAAGTTCTCACCTATCAGTTCATTGGAACAACAGGCAAAAGTTGCAACACCCAATAAGAATGAGGCCCCGAGTAAGAACGGCAATACGGGAAGACGCTCATGGCTTTTAAGATACACAAAAACAATCAGCGCACATAAAACAGCGAGCACGTGGCCAAATAGGAGTGAAAATCCAAGCGCATCAGCCTGGGTAGCGGTCGAGAAGTGCACGCTCATACCTGCTGCCAGCGCTAAGCCCAAACAAATGCTCGTATATATAAGCAAGGGATGCTCACGGAGCGATCCCCTGATATTCTCAAATAATATCATCCAAATAACTCCCTCTGTAAAGCCCTCCCTTTCCAAAGGGCTCTGTTGGTATGGTAGCATCTTTATATGCTTTTGTACAGGTCAAATTATCTGTCTCACCTTAAGAGTGTGAGGTTGTTTTGTTAATATTCGTGAAATCTCACACGGCATATGCGTTTAAAAAGAAGACCAGCTCAACCAAAATACGGTAAACACTGCACACGTTTTGTGTATGTTCACGGGAATGGCTCTTCCCTTGATAATTCGCTAGAACAGGGCAGTGTAAGAGAGAGACCCGCAAAAGCGTTAAACCGCGAGGTGGGTTGCAATCGTTGTTGTATTGGAGGGGAAAGGAGGTTCGCCATGTCCAGTTTGAGCATGTCCCGTCGAGGATTTGTAAAGGCTGCCGCTCTGACCGGTGCTGCTGCAGCACTGAGCAACATTAAGCCGCTGAAAGCTCTTGCAACCGAGACAGTAGATTTTGTGCTTAAAGAAGATGGCGATACAAAGGTAATTAGGACTGCATGCCGTGGTTGCGGTAAGTTTGAATGCGGTGTTCTGGTTACCGTGAAGAACGGCCGAGCAATCAAGATTGAGGGAGATACCTCATATCCCGGCGGTATGGGTAACTGCTGCGCCAAGAGCCAGGCATCATTGCAGGCAACCTATCACCCCATGCGCTTGACTTATCCTATGATGCGTACCACCCCCAAGGGCGAGAACCCCGAGTGGAAGCGCGTTAGCTGGGAAGAAGCTATCGCTACTGCATGTGCTAAGCTCGACGAGATTCAGGAGAAGTACGGCGGAGCCGCAATTGCATTCTTTGGCGGTACATCACGTATTTATGCAATGTCCGGCATGAGCGCTATGGCGTATCTGTATGACTCGCCAAACGCTGTTTCGCCTGCACAGGTCTGCAAGGGCCCGCGTGGTACCGTTGCAGCCGCAGCTTCCGGTTCCGGCAACGAGCTTTACTTTGTTGAGAATGTTTGGCGTCCTGATGTCTTTACGCAGTGGGGCAGTGGCATTGAGGTCTCCAACTATGACGACCCGGGTCGTGTGGCTGTTGATAACGCCATGCACGCCCAGGCTTACATTAACGTTGACGCCCGTATGTCCAACATGGCTAAAGAGGCCAAGGCTCTCGACAAGGGTTACTTCCTGGCTCCGCGCCCCGGTACCGACGGCGCAATCGCTATGGCATGGGCCAAGATTATCATCGAAGAAGAACTCTTTGATGCTTGGTATTGCAAGCGTTGGACAGACTGCGCATTCCTCGTATGCGAAGAGATGGAGCCCACCGGAGTTTCCGGCGAGCAATACTTCCAGGTAGGCCTTACCGGCACCACACCTGCAACCCGCAACTATACCACCAACCTTCTCAAGGAATGCGACGTTGATCCGGCTATGCTTCCTTGGAAGGTCGAAGGCGAGGGCGACCCGCATCACTTCATCGTATGGGATGCAGCTAACCAGCGCTTTACCTATCTCGACTCCTTCTCCGGTTTGTGGGAAGGCGAGGCCGAGTTCAAGCCCAAGTATGTTCCCGGTTCAGAGTGGTACATGCAGAAGGCAGACCGCGAGCCTGCTCGCAACGAAGTCCAAGAGAAGACTTTGTGGGAAATGTATGATTGGGAAGAAGTCAAGGGCCAGTGGGTCCAGAGTGGCCGTCCCGGCATCGCTCCGGTATTCCTGCCTGATCCTGATGACATGCCCACCGTTGAGGGTTGCGAGTTCCCAACCGATCCTGCACTCTTCAGCGACGGCGGATTTGATATTACCCTTAAGGACGGCCGCAAGGTTAAGTGCCGCACCGTCATGGAGCATTACTATGACAATGCCGAGGAATGGACTCCCGAACATGCTGAGGAAGTCACCGGTGTTAAGGCACAGCTCATTGTTGACGCATGCCATGCATATGCGCATCACTATGATCCGGCAAGCGGTACCTTCAATGGCGCCATCAACTTTGCCGTAACCCACGAGCACACCGGCAACGCCTGCAAGGTTATCCACACCATGGAAGCTCTTGACGCACTTATGGGCAATATGGACGTTCCTGGTGGTCACCGTGGCGCAACACCGGCTGAGTCGGTCAATACTGACCAGACCACCCGTATTACGGGCCAGTTCCTCCGCGTTGGCGACAAGAACCGTGTTACCGACCCCGAGCAGGCAGCCCGTGCCATGAAGAAGCCGTTCCAGAGCGGCGACGCTACCACGGTTTACCGTGCTATGCAAACCGGCGATCCTTACCGCATCTATGGTGGTTTGGTACAGGCCGGCGGTATCCTTAACCAATCCAACATTCTTGAGGCCTATGAAGGCGTTAAGAACATGGAATTCTTTGTAGAAGCCAACCTTTGGGAAGACGCGATTTCTTCGCTCGCAGACGTTCTTCTTCCCGAGCAGACCTGGATGGAGATCCCCGGCTGCACCCGTATTGCACAGGGTTCAAACGGCTTCTATGGTGCACATATTCACTGCGTTGACGCTCCGGGCGAGGCCAAGTACGGCATCGACTGGGTTGCTGAGTGGTACAAGCAGAAGGGCGTACCCTTCTGGACCACCCGCGCCGAGGGCGAAGACGAGTGGGAGATGGGCGACTTCCTGCGCGACAAGGCCGTCCAGTCAACCGGTAAGACATGGGCTGAATTCGCCGAAGAGTTCGAGAAGAACGGCTGGTTTGATGCCCGTGTTACCAACCCCAACGGCTATGGCTGCTGCCGTCGTTATATGACCGGCTGGCTCTGCAAGCCGTTTGAGGGCCGTCCCGGCTTCAAGACCAATACTTCCCGTCATGAGGTTTGGTCAACTCAGTTCGAGAATGCTATGCGCAATGTTACCGAGCTTTGCACCGGTGAGAAGTACGGAACCAAGTATGCTCTTCCGTATTACACCGAGCCCAAGAGCTCACCCAACGGCGGCGGCGGCTACGTTGAGGTTCAGGGCAACAACCCCGACAACCCCAACCACGAGAAGATCGCAAGCTACACCTTCGACAAGTATCCGTACATTGCTTCTACCGGCCGTCGTATCCCGGTATACTTCCACACCGAGCACAGGCAGCTCCCGTGGTGCCGTGAGGCATGGCCAGTACCGCGTATGGAGATTAACCCCGTTGACGCTGAGCAGCTTGGCCTTGAGAACGGCGACTGGGCCTGGATTGAGACCCCGTTTGCAAAGATTCGTCAGTGCGTAGACATTAACATGGCCGTTGGCGTTGGCCGTGTAAACCTCGAGCACTCCTGGTGGTTCCCTGAGCTCAACCAGCCCGGTCACGGCTTTGAGCTCTCCGGCTGCAACTGCTTGGTTGACTCCTTCGCTCAGTGCGAAGCCAAGGGTTCACCTCAGCTCCGTGGTTACCTTGTAAATATCTACAAGGCAACGCCTGAGAACAGCCCGTTCAACAATCCTGTACCATGCGGTGAGGACGGCACACCCATTATTACATCTGCTGATGACCCACGTCTCAAGGAATGGGCACCTACTTATGAAGGGAGGGCATAAGCCATGGCTAACAAGATCATTGTAATGGACCTCAACCGTTGCGTTGGGTGCACTGCATGCAACACCGCATGCAAAACTGTCAACGAAGTCGAAATTGGTAACTACTGGACCAAGGTTGTCCGCGTAGGTCCGTATCCTTCATTTGAAGGCGCAAACTTCCCTGATGTTGACTGGTATTATCTGCCTATCCAGTGCCAGCATTGCGACAATGCCCCGTGCGTTAACGTATGCCCCACCGGTGCTTCTTACTTTGCCGAGGACGGCACCGTACAGATTGATCCTGAGGCCTGCATTGGCTGCAAGACCTGCATCCCCGCATGCCCCTATGGCATTCGTTACCTTGACGAGAAAGACCTCATTGTCAAGAAGTGCAACCTCTGCAAGGATCTCACCGAGGAGGGCGGTATTCCTCAGTGCGTCAGCCAGTGCGCCGGTTTGGCCAAGTGGTATGGCGATATCGATGAGGATCCGTCCATGCTGAGCTTCAAGGGCGGAGACGACCTTACTCTTGGCGAGGCATGCATGCCCTTTACCGAGGACGAGGTTTACAGCTTCCCGGATGGCGGCAATGCTCCGTCATTCCGTTACATCCTGCGCGGCAAGGCCTGGCAAGACGACACAGACTTCACCCTCAGGCAGGGTGGACACGGCTTCTGCCTGCCGAACTACTAATTACTTCGCGTCAGGTAAACTAACCTAGAGCAGGCGGGCTCGCAAGAGTCCGCCTGTTTTTAGATCTCAGGAGTGTGCCAATGGGGACGGAGGTTTTTGACACAGAGGGAAACGGGTTGGGAATAACACAGAGGGACGGGGGATATGTGTGGTTTTGAGATAAAACATGCTG
>JAFWFL010000054.1 GCA_017515595.1 Coriobacteriales bacterium | reverse complement strand
TTGCCTATTCATGACTACTCAAACGCATTTGAGTAGTCAGCCAAGGAGAGCAAGAAGAACAAGCCGAGAAGAAACCGCAGGTCATCGACATGGGCTTCTCGGCAAATTGAGTTAAACTATAGAAAACAGGCTACTCAAATGCGTTTGAGTAGTCATGAATAGGCAATTTCTCTGCACGAGATAGTTTTAGGAGGACAGTCTTCCTTGAACAGATACTGTTTTAAGATTTCTCGGCACGCTTAAGGGCGCGCTGGATGCCATCTATGAGGGCGTTCGAGCTGTATGTTGCACCGGTTGCAGTTTCTATATCTACACAGTTCTGCTGAGACAGAACCTGCTTTACCACAACCTGACGGGCTTTTTGGAGCATAGCCGGAGACTCGGAATTGGCTCCTATGGTGATAGAGGTAATTTTGCCGCCCTTAATAACTACGGTAACCGGAACATCGCCTGACTTCCCGCCTTTACCCACAGTTTTAAAGGTCCCGTCTTTGTACTCCGGAACAACAACAGCTGCTTCAGTCTGAGTGTTTTTATAGGGAATGGGTCGCAGAACATCCCCGACGTTTTGAGGATTGGTAATGGTGTTAGATATGGCATCTACAGAGGTAGCTGGTTGCTCAGATGAGGCATCATTGTATTTCTCAGACATAGCAGAACTGCTGCCAAAGGCTCCGGATACCGGAACCAAAGCAAGCATTAATGCCAAACCTGCTTGTACTGCCACATAAGAAGCCTTCAACATAACTCCTGTCGACGAACTCATATGCACCTTAAAATAAGGTAAATCTTATGGTGCACTTGTTCTATGGCATTCGTATGGCGTTTAAGTTATGAGAATGTGATACCACGTAGATTACAAACCTGTTACCGCAAGCCCAAATTTGCCTTGTCATATGCATCTGCATGAGCAAGTCCCACAATACGGGCGTAATATGACGCATATTGTTTGCATATATCTCCGTCATGACCTACGGCGGGCACAATACCGTATTCGTCAGACGCCAAAAATACCTGACTGTCTGGAGATATTACCCCTGGGTCTTGCAGGCATGCTGTAAGGAGACTCTCATCAAATTCCACGGTAGCTTTGAGTGTTTTTGCGAGATCACATACTAAAGAATTCACGCCAGAGAGGGGTTTTGACGGGCTGCTGAGCGCTGTAAGCCGGCTTTCTTGTGCCACCCACATAACTTCGCTTTCTACCGGGTTTTGTGCTTGTTGTTGTACACGTTCTGCCATAAGCGGTACCGTAAGCGGTTCAAGCTCAACAAACGGTTCAATTCCCATGACTGACCTGCCGGCCTCATCAACATCAATGGTCAAAACACCGTTGGGGTCGCCCAAACTTCCTTCTGCAAGCGTCCACTCCAAATGCTGTCTTGCCCAAGACTGCAGGCCCCGTGAAACACCGCGCTGGGCAAATGCTCGTAAATGGCGGTTCAAAAGGGGCAATGCATTGTTTTGAAGACGCCAGCGCACCTGCAGAACAGGGGTATCCATAACGAGGTCTTCTGGGATTGACTCGGACATGCGCATTCCTCCTGCGGCTTAGTAGACTGCTGAAGCGTCATTGAGGTCCTGCCAGCCTTCAGCTTCTTGGTCAGCAGCCCTAACAGCTTCTTCGTGACTGTTTTTGGACATAAAATACATACCTGCATGAATGGTCTCCAGACCTGGGCCAGGTAATACAAGCATGGTAAGACCTGCTAAAATGAGAGTTACCCCCACATATTTGTTACCGATTGGGCCGTAATCCGGTTTTGAACCACGCGGGTAAACCGCGTCGTAATCTTTGTAGCCCCCTGCGCGGTGTACATATACTTCTACCAAAAGCTCTTGGGAAGTCTTTTTATTAATAACGGTATGAGGCCTTGTCGGAGGAAAATCAGCGCGGGTTAGCAGCTGGGCATAAAACTGATCTTTTACTACATTTACCGCAGTTGAAGACACTTCAGACCCAACATGAGCAACCGTTGTAGCTGCCGAGGCGGTCTTTTGTGCAACAGCAGTAGCAGTAGAGGCGGTCTTTTGTGCTACTGTTGAAGCGGCAGTTGCTGTTTTTTGTGCTAACGACTTTGCTGTGTCCCGTACAACAGGAAGCGCAGTTTCGGCAACGTGCGAGACACCCTGTGTTACTGCAGAAGCTGCCTGCTTTACTTTTGGTGCAGCTTTTTCGCCCACTTGAGCGGTCGCTGAAGCAGCATTGGCTGCTGTACGTTTTATTAACTCCGAAAATTTAGGCACGAGACACCCTCTTATGGAATAAATTCTTGCTTACCGTACGTATACGTTCAAAGACACGTTTAGACAGAGGAACAATATCTATTGATGCTGTGTCGCTTTTTGACTCTGGCATCTCGACTGTTGTACCCATATTTTGCAGAATACCGGGATACGGAGGAGCTTTTGGATAATCTTCCACAAGGTTTGTATCAGGTGCCGAGACAGGCATAGATGTAACCGGTTCCATAATCATCCTTTAATACTGCAGCGAATCGAGCACCGGAGGTAAAGCGTCGTCTTTAAGATAGAGTGATGCTGATCCCAAGAGCGTACTGCCCAGCTGGTATGAACCGGCTTCAACAGCTACTCCGGCTGCCATCACAATAAACTCAGCATTTTGACGGGCCAAATCAAGGTCTATACCCTCAGCTTCAAGGATCTCGATGGCCTCTTGCTTGGCAAGCGTAACGGGAATTGTTTTTGTTTTACGATAATGGTCAGCCACCTCGGCAATACAGGCTTGCGAAAGATTGGGTTCATAATGAGGTGCAAGCTCATAGCAGGCAATTCCTACCTCGCGTTTTCCCGTCATTAAGTATGAATATCCCAGCCAATAAAGCGCCATGCCAATGTCTGCCGGATTCCAGGCAATGGTGAGCATCTGCAAAAGAGTATCGATTTCGCTTGCATAATCAAAAGCAACAAAATAACAGCGGGCAAGCCGTAAATATGAGCCGGCAACAGCCGGAGCAAGCTGAACGCAACGACGCGCATGGTTTATTGCCTCTTCATTGGTTTCGAGCGTATCCCCAAGCAGAGTGGCTATGCGATAATGAGCCAGGTAATACTCGTCTCCGCAGAGACAGACCTCACGCCCCGCTGCGTCGTGACCATCGCAACGCAGCGCGTAAACCGCTCGTGCGGCGTAGGCATCAAAGTAGCGGTAGCAGCGCGTTGTGGTATCTGCAAACAAGCAGTTTTCTTCGCAAGTACGTATGATATCCTCAAGCTCTTTTAAAGCTTCAAAAGGACTGCTCTTTACCAGATTTGACGCATGTTCCATGGCGGCTTTAAAACCGTAGATATCTACAAACGTTGATGTCACGGCATCTTTTGCTTCATCGCTCACATCAACAGAAGAAATCACGTCGCAAGCACGCAAACATGCTGATTTAATGAGGGGGTTCTCGGTTCGCTCATATTCATCGCGCGCTGCGGCAAGGCCGGCTTTGATACCTCCGTTGGTAAGTGCGTTAACAATGGTCTTAGCGGTATCTTTGCGCTTGCCTTCTTCATATATACCTAAATCGCTGATGGTATTCGCATGGAGCAAAACTGAGCCTTTAAAAGGCAGTTCATGAGCATCTACCTCGGGAGAAGGCGCCTGAGAGTCCTTGCTGGGCTTGAGGTCATCAGCTTCTACCAAAGGAACAACCGTACCAAGCTCCCATGAGCTGCTGTCAAGGTTTATCGCATGGGGTATCTCGGCAAGAATGCCAAACGGGTTTTGAGAAAACTGAGTTCTTGCGGCCTCCGTTCCCACATTTGCAAAGAACCAGGCACGTCCAAAGTTAAATGAAGCCACACAATCAAGTTCAGGCTTGCCGGTTTCTATATAGCAATTAACAATAACTCTGTTAATTCGCCTTGAAGACCAAAAACCCACGCCAGCCACAAGGCATGCGAGATGAAGCGTATACCTTGCGGCAGCTCCTGCACGTTCTTTATTGGTGAGCGCGTACCATGCACCCTGCATGCCGCCGCCTTCCTGTTCAGGCGACAGCCAGCGCTCGCGCGGCATAACATATGAAGCGGGCGATACGGCATCTATAACAAGCATTGACGACTCATTGTCAAAACCAATGCGGTATTCCAGTCTGAACGGAAGTCTCAAACACTCGCACCCGCGTGCAAAAGCAATACGGATGGGCAAATCACCTGAGTCATCAGGCGCAGGCATAGCATGCTCGGGTGTCTTTGTTACATCTATATAGGGCTCAAGCAAAGTCATGGTATCGTCAAGCTGCCACAGGTCAAGCTCGGCACATTGTTCCTCAGTTGCCGTTTGCACCAATCCCAGCTTGTCGAGCTTCTCGACCATGAATAAAAAGCGGTTAAAAATACCTTCTGCCTCCAAGAGTTTACGCGCGGCATCAGGGTTCACTTTTGAACGGTCAAAACCTACAAAAAACGTATTGGCATACTCGGTTGTTCGCAGAAGATGTACCTCTGGAACCTCGGGGGCTGAGAGAATAACAAGTCCCTGTGCCTGGGCTATTTCCACTCCCTCTGCCGCAAGCGATCCTAATACTGATTGCAGCGTTTGAGCAAAACCGTCGAGAGGATCACCGGGATGATCATCCTCCTCATCCCGGGTGGCATCATCCTCTTTTATCTCATCATTTGTATCCTGTAAATCAGACTCAGGCTGTTCATCAGAGTCAGAATCAGGGTCAGGCTTGAGCACGGTAACCTGAGCATCAGCGGGCGGCTGCAAAAGTTCTGCGGGAACCGAGTCTGCATGCATTACTTCAACATCAATAGGGATATCTCCAAAAATCTGCGCAAGGGTGTTTTGGAAGATATTTATAAACCCCTGAGTATCAGGGATAGCTGTCTGCGGTTTTTTTGCCATAAGCTGCGATACGGTAAAATCTTCAAGCCCTGCATCGCGCAGCATGCGCAAGAGATATGCAACAACGCCGGGCATACGCACATACGGGTACGTTTCAGAAGTTTTGGCTTCTTCAAGTATGCCTGAGATTACCTCAAAAATATCAGAAGACTGGAGCTTCTCGAGTGTAGAGCGCACGCTCGACGACACAAGCGAGACACCCGCCCGCTCAGGAAACGTACAAAACGCGAGATATGATATGCAACAGAGCATGTCGAGACGAACATTTTGAGCCGCATCTCCCAAGGTTACCCGGCTCTGAGTTACCGTGAACATGTTGCCATGAATATCAAACTGAGCAATACGCAAAAAGCCGAACTTATCTATATGGACTTCTACCACGCCACGGTTTTGGTCTTTTTCGAATGTTTTAACCTGAATTCTTGGCGTATGAGCCGGAGGCATGGCGAGGGGCTCTGAAGCTTCAAATACACGTCCATATGAATCTATATACGCCTGTATGCTTACCTGCCTGTCACCATGATCCTGCACCAGGTAACCCGCGCCTCCCGGGGGCATGGGAATGCCTTTGCGCACCAAACTGTATTCTTCATGTGACGTCTGCCCTGCTATATGGGGCACATGCTCAACCTTGGCAGTAGAAGCAATGCGAATCAAATCCAAACAGTACCACCTCCATGTGTAACCTATTATCATACACAATTATTACCGCTTCACAGCACGTTTTAACCAGAAAAACAGGTGCATGAAGAATATATGTACCGCTGTCGCATGTAACTGTCATATTGGGGTATAATAGATTGGTTTGATTTTGAGGATGGTAATTCTCAGAACTGTTTGCCTATTATAAGGAGGAACTTATGGATCTGAGCTTGTATTCCAATTTGTCCAGTCCTGACGAGTATGAGGTACTCCAAACGGAACTCTTGGGCGATCTCCAGCGACGTCTGAGTCTCAAGGGCTTTAAGTATCTGCGCACACTCCAAAAAGAGTTTTGTTTTGCGAGTGTTATTGCAACCGCAGAGAATGACCGTTTTTTGTTTATAGCAATTGACCGAGTTGATCAGAATCCTGACTGGGCCGAGAAGGTACGTTTGCGCCGCATGTCGAGCGAGCGTGACTGGAAGGGCGAAGAGTTCCATTATTGCACATGGGATGAGGTTGACACCCTTGCGGCCGAGCTTTTGACTGAGAAATATGATAATGAAATTCTGTAAGTCTCAAAAGTTTTGATAATATGTGCATGTGTTCCCATTTTTGGGGTATGCTTATGTGCGGTCTAACCAAACGGCGTTTTGCAATAAGTGCAGCGCCACAAACGAGAGGTGATTACTATGGCAATTCTTGAGCGTATTTCTGATATCTTCAAAGCAAACGTCAATGACCTTATCGACAAGGCCGAGGATCCCGTAAAGATGGTCAAGCAGCTCATCATTGAGATGGAGGAGCAGGTTGACGACGCAACTCAGGGTCTTGGCCAGGCTATGGGTTCACAGAAGGTTGCCGCCAAAGAGCTCGCCGACGCCAAGGCAAAGGCAGCAGACTGGAACGACAAGGCTAAGCTCGCCCTTAAGAACGGCGACGAGAATCTTGCCCGCAAGGCTCTTGATGTCAAGGTTGGCCTTGATGACCAGGTTGCACAGCTCCAGGCTTCTTATGACAACATTACCGCACAGGTTGAGAAGCTGAAGGATCAGGTTCAGACCCTCCGCATGAAGCTTGACGAGGCCCGTTCACGTCAGAACGTCCTTATTGCCCGCGCTAAGATGGCCAGCGCTTCAACTGAGGTTAACACCTCTATCAGCAGCTCGAGCATTGACTCGGCATTTGCAAAGCTCGACAAGCTTGAGCGCAAGATCATTGAGCAGGAGTCAGTAGCTGAGGCTTACACCGAGGTTAACGGTTACAGCGATTCCGATATTTACTCCGAGTTCTCAAACATTGAGCACAACACCGCTGTTGACAGCGAACTTGCCCGCCTGAAGGCAGAGATGGGTCTCTAGTCTTTTGAACTCATCCATTAGTTAGGGTATTTTACGTGCCGCGGCGCAAGAACTCGTTTTTTACGGGCGCGCCGCGGCTCGTTTGCGTTATGCTTATAGAGATTAGTAATCTCGAAGACTAGGAGTGTTCATGGACAGCTTTTTTACCATTTTACTACTCATAATTATAGCCGGTGCTATAATCTTTTATTTCACCGCACGTAACAAAACGAGTTCTGATGCTCAATCAGGCTCTGCCAGCAAAGCTGCCACCCCTGCCGATAAAGTCCAGATTGCTCAGGATATTAAGTCAACTCAAACCTCAAGAGTTGTAGATGCGGTTTCGATTCTTGATGAGATGGGTGCACTTCAAAAGAATTATCGCCACTATTGCGAACTTGTTGGCACCTCTATGAAGACCGGCGGAGTTACTGCTCCTTACAGCCATCGTGAAGTTGCTTATTACTCGGTTCGCTGCTACAAGGTAGAGAGCAAAAACGGTCGCGATTACGAGACACTCGTTGCTCAGGAAGCATCAATTGAGCCTTTCTACTTTACTGATTCTTCCAGTGATGACCGCATCTACGTTGACCTGGATTCCTTTGGTTCAAACATTATCCTTGTTAACAGCGCTAACCATATTGAAGGACCAAACTCTGACTTCTCACAGGCCTTTAAGCAGAATTCAACCTCATCAGGGTCATATAGGTCTACTGCATATGCAGCTGTTGCAAACATTGTGCAAAAAGGCGCGAATGTTATTGCCGGCTTGCGCAGCACATGCGCAAGCGCCCGCCGTGGATTCATTGCATTTGCAGGCGGTACCGGTTCTTCACACGGTTTTGCCTACGCTACCAACACCGGCTTAAATATGGGTTCCTCAATTGTTGCGCCTGTTATCAGGAACAACTATTACTTCGCCGCTCCCGGTGGAAGACCAAATCCCGGTTCTTCACGCGGTGGCAGTATGCACAGGTCTCCTTCGCAAATGCGTACCGGCGGACCTTCAAGAACCCCCAGCAGACCAACGTCTTCCGGTAAAGTAAATTACAACACGAGCCTTGGCGGACCAAGCAGTCTCATTGGTTTGCCGCGCGATCTGGGCGATTTTTTGGATAGCTTTGGCGGAATTCCCTCGTTTGGCGGCGGTTATACACGCAGCTCAAGCTCGGGTACTGACCTTGGCGGTATGATCTTGGGCATGGGACTCGGCGCCCTTCTCAATTCTTTGGGCGACAGCGGTTCAAGCTCAAGCACATATTATGCTCCTCAGCAGCAAGATACCTTTAGAGGCTACCGCATTATTGAGGATATTGTTCCCATGGCCAGCCCCATCTATTGCATTGGCGAGCTTTACAAGAGCGGCGAGCGCATCTGCATGGGCCGTTCTCTCGCTGCAGATTACCCCACCTCATACTTCGCTACAAAACCAGAAGCCGAGCTTCTCTCAGCTCTTGGCAGGTAATCTGCCATATTAGAACCATTCCCACCAAACTACTCCGCCCTCCATTCCTGGCGGAGTAGTTTTTTGTAACTTATTGACGCTGCTCACGGCAACACCTGACATCGTTTATATATTCAAAGCAAGGGCATAGATATTGAGGACCATGGAAGGAAGAGCATGATTGGTGCTTTGGTAAAGCTTGAGAGTATTCAACCGCAACAAGAGGTTTCTGAGATTGCTTCTTGGGTGGCTGAGTGTATTCTTGGTCAGATTGACAGGGTTTACCCGTGCTATAGTTCTCAGGTGCTGGGGAGTCCTCAGGAACTTGAGTTGCCTGAGCAGAGATTCTGCGTGTTTAAGGGGTCTTTTGACTGGCATTCATGCGTGCACTCGCATTGGTCTTTGGTTCGGTTTGTGCGTACCCATGTACTGGGTCCCGAGCTTCATGAACGCTGTGTCAGAGTATTACAGCAGCACTTTGTTAAAGAGAATGTCGAGAAGGAAGCGCAAGCTTGGAAGCGCCTTCCTGCTCATGAAGAAATGCCTTATGGAGTTGCGTGGCTGTTGACGCTCCAAGCGGAGCTTGCTACTCCTGAGATATCGGTTATATATCCAAACTGGTCTTTGGTTTTGCAGCCATTGGTAGATGTGCTTGCACCGCGAGTATTGGCTTGGATTGAGGGTACGCATTTACCGGTACGCTCGGGCATCCATTCTGATACCGCTTGGTCTTTGGCGCTCATTTGGGATTGGGCGTGTGCGTTTGGTTTCTCGGAGTTTAAAGATGCTGTTCAAAGCAAGGCTGTTGAGTTGTTTGAGCAGGATAAAAACGCTCCTTGTGCATATGAACCAAGCGGTCAAACTTTTACTTCACCCATCTTAAACGAAGCTGCCCTTATGGCTCGCGTGTTGGATAAAGACAGTTATAATGCTTGGTTAGAAGCATTTTTACCGCAGGTATTCCGTGACGATTTTGAAGCTCCGCTTCTTGGTGACATCAAAACGGTATGGGATGGGAAGGACTACTACGGCGTTCACGAGGTTGCGCTTCCGCTGTCCCGGGCAATCGCCGCGCGGGACGCTGCTACCTGTGCAACCGGTGCAGCTCAAAAGAACCTTTTTGCTGAGTCACTCCGCTGGCAAAAGCAAGGGCTTGATACCATAACCCTCAAAGGTCACCTCGCAGATCATTGGGTAGGCAGCTTTGTAACAGCCGCAATTCTCCCATAACGAGCTTTAAGGCTTCCCCTTGAGGGGAAGCTGTCGCCGTAGGTGACTGATGAGGTGTAAAAGACACTACAGCTGAGTAGGACGTCTTTTACACCTCATTCGGCCCTGCGGGCCACCTTCCCCTCCAGGGGAAGGCTGTATCAATATTTGCTTACATCTTATTGATGTCGGTGAGTCTGAACTTGTCTATGCGCCTCAGGGCAATGATATTAACAATAATTGCCAAGATGGTAGAGCTTGCGACGCCTGCGAGACAGGCGATGAGGTTGGGGGAGTGTACGTAGGAATCTGTTGAGAACTCGATTGAGAGAATCGAGAGATATCCCATGAGCATACCCAAAAGAACACCGAGGATAATGCCTATAATGGTGAGCACTATGTTGTCTCGGTAGATGTATCGCTTGGCATCGCGCAGCGAGAAACCGTTGATCATGAGGACAATGAGGTCGCGCTTCTTTTCTTCGATAAACATAACATTGAGGTTCAGAAGAACAAGGAATGCCATGAGCGCCGAGAGAGCAAGGTACACCAGAACAACGGTACGGGTCAGTGACTGGTAGCTTGCAAAACGGGCTCCCTGGGAGGTCTTATCATTCCAGTATGAGTAGTATCCCGAGGTCTTGACAATGCTCTTGGTAAGAGCTGACTCGTCTGTTTGCGAGACATCTACCACAAAGCAGTTTGCCTGAGGGGCGGTGCCAAAGAGGCTCTCGTAGGCAGCGGCGCCAAGAACAGCCTTGTTGTCTTTGAGGTGATACTCAAAGAAACCGGCCACTTTGATCTCGCACTGTTCGCCGGTAAGGCTTACAATGCGAACGGTATCTCCAACCTTAACACCTTGATGTGCCCGCAGAGCCTCGCTCAGCCAGATACCCTCATATGAGAGGTCAGCGTTTGTGCCATTGAGAGCATCAGGCGCAGCTTCTGTGACGTTGAGACTAAAGAGGGTCAGGAAGTCATCAGTGGGCTTACCTGCGGCAGAGGGAGCTTCTACGGTAGCTGCAGTGACAGAGCCGTCAGGCAAGTAAAGACCCATGGTTTTGCGCATCATGGGGGCATATGGAACATTGGCGGCCGCAAGTGTGGCTTCCATATTCTCCTGAGCATCTTTGACATCAGGATCAAGCTGCACAATTGAGGTATAGTGGTAAATGTCACGGTATTGAACGGTAAAGGTATCTGACACATTGAGGTCAATAGTCATGGCGGTGACCACGAGAGCGGTACAACCGGCAATACCTACCAATGAGCCAAACACGCGTACTTTATCATTAAAGAGGTTGTTGACAATCGATTGGGTATAGAGCGGCAGGCGCTGCCAAATGGCCCATTTTTCATAGAAGCGTGCCTTTGCTTTGGGGGGCTCGGGGCCCTTGAGCAGCTGGACTGCATGCTTTTTAAGTACCGAGTAGCAGGCGATGAGCGTTGATGCCCAAATAGTTATGAGCTCAACCGCGCCAATGGCGAGAGTATCGGTCAGCGAGAAGTACGGGTCAAGCTGTCCAAAGACAAAACTGCTATCAACGGCGCTGTTGGTAATAAATTCAACAATCCATACACCGGCCGTAGCGCCAATAATTACACCGGCCAACACCGCAAAGAATGAATAAAGCAAATAGCTGAGCGTGATTTCGCTCCTGCGGAGACCCAGGGCCTTTTTGGTACCAATGCTTGTGATTTGCTCGCGTACAATACGGCTGATGGCGGTATAGCATACCAGCAAACCAACAATCAGGAAGAGCGACGCCATGGTAAAGCGCAGGTTTCCGGTCACCTGTTTAAAGGCGTCTACCGTGAGAAGACTGAGGTTTTGCGAACGCCCCGTGGTGGTCCAGCTGAGGTTTTCTACACTCTTGAGTGTATCAATGGTAGAAGTTGCCTCCTGACGAACGGTTTTAATGGCGGCGAGCTGGGCGTCTTTGTTATCGCCGGCCTCCTGGGCAAGGTAGGCAAGCTTATTAAGCTGTGTGTCGCATGTGGAGAGCGCCTTGAGAAGGCTTCCGTCAAGCATTGCTTCTTCGAGTTTATCAGGATTTGAATAATCTCCCAGTACCGAGGTGTCTATTCCTGCTTCTTTGGCAGCAAGAAGGCCTGCCTGGATTTTAACGCGCATATCGGTGCTCAAAAGCCGGGAAGATCTTCCGTCTTCATAAGCGTCAACGGCATTCTGAATATTTGTGGAGACTTCTGAAAGCGCTTTTTGTGTGAGATCCACATAGGTGCTGAGCGACGTGCCTTTCTCGACAGCCTTTTGTGCGGAGTCGAGGTACGGGTTATATATGTCCATAAGGCTTTGAAGCTGCGAGGTAAGCTCTTCTATACGCGCTTGGGAGCGGGTTGAGCCAAGCTTGTTTATGCTCGCAAGGATCTTCTCGGAAGTATCGATATAGGTTTGGTCAGTCCAGTCGTAGCCTTCGAGAGAATTACTGCGCACATAGACATCTGTGCAGGCGTCTCCAAAAGCTGAAGCATCAAATGCCTCAGGGATTATAAGCATAAAGAACTCGGCAGAGCCGGAGCCGGTGGTGGAGATGCCGCGGGTTATTGAGTCTGAAGAAACGTATGCCGGGTGGGTAACTATGGCAGTTACCTCGTATGACTCAGTGTACAGATACTGCATGCCGTCAGGGTCTGCTGCAGAATCATGATCCATTACAAGGGTGTCTCCAACTTTGATGCCATAGCTGTATGCGAACACGCTGTCAACGGCAATCTCGTTGGCTGCTTTGGGGAGTTTGCCTTCAAGAACCTGCGCTTGATTGATGTTCTTGGTCAGCGACCTGATGATACCGGAATGACCCGTATTCCTGAGATGGAAAGAGACAGAGCTCGAGAAACCCATCTCGAAATCATCTATGCCGTCGAGAGCGCTGATTGCTTCAACGTCTTCCTGGGTGAGTCCCACAGGGAACGTAATGTTAAAGTGCTCAAAGTTGCCTTGCTTAAGCGCGGCTTCGGCATTTGTGCGAACGGCATCTGCAGACCAGCCAAGGCCCAGGAAGATGCCCACGCCCAGAGCGACAAACATGATGATTGAGAAGAACGAGACAAACGTTGCCTTAATATTACAAAAGAGCTCGATTAACTGTGTCTTTTTCATAGCGGCCTACCACACAAGATCAGTTGCGTGTGCGGGATGGCGGTTTACGGTGATCTCGTACACTTTGCCGTTGCGCATGCGCACAACACGGTTAGCCATGCGGGTAATCTCTTCATTGTGGGTAACCATGACCATGGTTGCGCCTTCAGAAACAACCTTCTCCAAAACCTGGAGAACTTCTATTGAAGTTGCATAGTCAAGAGCTGCGGTTGGCTCGTCGGCGAGTATGATTTTGGGGTTCTTAACCAAGGCACGTGCAATAGAAACGCGCTGTTGCTGACCGCCCGAGAGCTGGCTTGGGTAGCTCGTTTTGCGCTCTGAGAGTCCTACGATTTCAAGCGCAAGGTCAGGATCGAGGGGTGTCTCGACCAGCTCTGCGATGAGACGGAGGTTTTGCAGAGCATTGAGGTTAGGCATAAGGTTGTATGATTGAAAGATAAAACCAATGTTTTTGCGCCTGAACTCGGTGAGCTCATTTTGGTTGGCGGTTGAGTAGTCTTTGTTCAGGAAGGTAAAGGTACCTGACGTTGGCTGGTCCATACCGCCAATAATATTGAGCAGCGTTGACTTGCCGCAGCCGCTCTCGCCGAGAAGAACCAGAAACTCTCCGTCGTAAACATCAAGGTTAACACCCTTGAGAACTTTGACAACACCGCTTGCATTTTGGAACTCACGCGTAATGCCACGTATGGTCATGAGCACGTTCCCGGCTTCCCACGGGTCCTGAATCTGCTCGTTTTCATCTATTGCCATGGCCGCCATCATTGCCATGATTTCGCAGACGTCGGCATCCTCGTCGGTAAAGAGATTACCGTCGGCACGGTTGACAAATTCTATACAACCCAGTGTTTCATGAGCATTGGTTAGGGGTACACAAATAACGGAATCGATATCAATCCCCTCAAAGGTGTGGATTACATCCTCTGCCGGAGTTGCTTTGAAATCGAGAAGCCTCGTTGACTGTTCGTTTGCAAACGTGGTACCCACAACGCCAACGCCGGGAGAGTACTTTTTGGACGTAAGATCAATAGGGCTGATCCAGTAGTAAGGATGGAGTTTTTTGTCGCCTTTTTTGTCGAGATACCATATAACCGCATTTGCGGCCTGGCTGTTCTCAACAATGATTTTAAGACTTGCGTGCAATGCTTCATCAAGGGTTTGAGATGCAGCAATGCAAGATTGGATTTCGCCTATGGTTTTGTAGTACGTTAACATTGATCTGTCCATGAGTTTCCCCATTCGCGCAAGAAGTTTTGTTATGTTAGTATACAATGATACGTGTTTCTGATTTCGTCCGTTTATTAAAACGTGCTTCAAGGAGGGTACTACATGAATATAACCAAATCACAAGAAGACACCTCGCTTATTATTAGTGTTGAGGGCAGACTTGACGCACAAACTTCTCCGGTTTTGCAGGATGAGATTGCTGCGTGTTTAGACCAGATAGAAAAGCTTACTTTAGATTTGGAAAATGTAGACTATGTCTCAAGCGCGGGTTTGCGCGTGATTATTTGGACGCAAAAAGCAATGAATTCAAAAAACGGGCTGATTCTCAAAAAGGTTTGCCCTGCCGTTATGGATGTATTTAACATGACGGGATTCTCGAACATACTTACGTTTGAATAATTTTATAATTGATCACAAGATACCGGCAAACGGCGATAGTTTGGAGTTTACTTAATGCGTAATCTAGAATCGACTTTTGATGCGCTGGTTGCACAGACGCGGGAGCATCTCGAATACAGCCATTTGCTTCATTGGGAAAATGTGGTTGATCCGGATGCTTTGTTTGGAAGCGCATCAATTGACGATGTGTGGGAACGTCTTGTGGTCCAGCAAGGTTTATGGGAATTTGATATTACCAAAGAAGCCCCGCAGCAAAACCTCAGCAAATCTGCTGCCCGCGCAGCTTTTTTTGCGGAGGCGCAAGAACAGCAGCGAATATCCCGCAAGGTAGGCACAGCAACCCTGCATATGGCTTTTGGTTTTTTGGATGACAAAGACATGCCCGTGTTGCTGCTTCCTCTTGAGTATGTGTTCACTCACGAGGGGAATCTATGTGCTCTCGCAGCTGCGGCTTTGCCCCGTATTAACCCGCTTCTGATGTATACCTTTGCGGTTGCCCCGTCTGAGCAGTCGGTTTCTTCTGCGCTCACGGTAGGGGAGGCGCTTGGAGAAATCAGCGATATGCTCAAACTTGTGACCGGCGGAGAGCATACCTTTAAGATTGATTATGGTGTGGCTAAAGTTCCTGCACGCGAGATGTCGTATGTGAGCGATATGATTCGGCATAAAGACATCATTCTGGATCACGATGCCGCTCCGTATGTTTTGAGCCGCATAGATATTGCAAATAATATAATAATTGATGATGAAGACGAGTACGCCGGGTCAAAGAGGGAATTGCTGAGGTGTGTTGGTGTAGGAGTTAATGCCGGCCCCTTGGCTGATGCCGAGCTTCTTGATGGAACCGAGAGCTTTGTACTAAAGGGTACTGATACTGCATCTGCCATTGTTGCTACTTCAGATATTATTGCACGCAGGCTCAAAACCCACAGAAACGTTGCGGTAATTATTGATGATGAGGCCGAGAAGAACGCGCTCATTCAACGGCTTACAGATTTTGGATATGGCGACAAAATATTTGATACAACGCCGGAGTTTTTTGATGCGCAGATTCTTGAGCCCCTCCTGGAATCACCGGATAACAATGAGGCTGCTCACATACAGGATGATGTTATTATTGAGCCTTATGGCTTAACGCCGGCCCAAGCTGCAGAAAGAATTGCCGAGCTTGAAGCCTTTGGTGCAAAAGCCGAGGAAGATACTGTTGAAACCACGGCCCCGTGGGTGCGCACCATGACGCGCGCAAAGCTTTTGGATATGCGTCAGGCCCTTGACACTATGGTGCAAACGCATAATGCGGTTGACGGCGGTGTTGAGGTATGCCCCTGGAACGGTGCACGCATAGACTTGGTAGATGCCGAGTTCAGATCTAAGGCACGCTCAAGGCTTGATGACCTGGAGCTCAAATCAAAGCAGGCAGCTATTGCTTACCAAACCATGGAGCGCGAAACCGGGCTTTCTTTTAAGCCGACTCTCGCGAATCTTGATGCAGCAGCCACCATGTTTGAGCATGCAAACGAGTGCCCGGGCATTCCGTCTGCATGGACCTTCTCGGAAGATTATGATGAACTGTATGCCATTTGTTATGACTGGGCAACAAGGCGCCGCGAGCTGTTAACACGCGCATCGCAGCTGGCAGACCTCTTCCGTGCGACGTGGGAGGCTGATGCCGACCTGGCACAGCAGGCTGCCGAGATTGGCGTGAACAGCATTCCGCTTCAGGGCGAAGCAAACATTACACTCTATGCGCAAAAGATCCAGGCTGCAGTTGATGCCTGCATGAGCAAAGACCCGCATCTTTCGCTTTGGAAAGACCAGGACCGGGAAACCATAGAGACCGGTCTATGGAGGGCCGAGCAGCTCACAAGCGCGTTCTTTACCACCAAGAATTGGATTTTAAATTACTATATGCCCGATGTATTCTCCATTGATCATCAGTCTATGCGTGAACACATGGAGTCTGGCGACACTATGCGCGAGCGTCGTGTCATGGCAAATGCTCATAAACAGGATATTAAACTTGTGAAGCAGTATATTTCTGAATCTCATGAGCATCTTGCACGGGATTATACAGACGAGAATATGCGTGAACTGCTTGACCACCTAAAGGCATATGAGATTCTTGAACGCTGCCTTACGGTTGAGAAGACCCAGCTCACCTCTGCGCTTGCCGGATTCTACCAAGGCGTTGATACAAGGTTTGACCAGGTGCGTGCCGCAAGAGCGCGTATGGAGCGCCTGCTTAAGTTGCGCGAAGCTGCATATGATCTTGAGCAGGGAATTTTGTGGGCAGACGCTTACACCGTTGGTTTGAACGAGTGTTTTGGCGAACTGTATAACAATGATCCGCTTGCCGTTGACTGGGATGGCGAAGTAGCCCAAAAGGTCATGTGGATGCGCGATTTTGCTAAGAGCGCTCAAAAGATTGTCTCGCTTGATGCACCCTTTGTACAGGCGATTCTTTCTCCGCAAAAAGAAGAAAACACAAGTGTACCCACCTCTTTGCCTCATACGCTTGGTTTTACTGAGTTTGACCCGTATGAAATTGGTTTTACCGCTCAGGAAGTAGAGCAAAAGGCCGAGCGCTGGGCCACACGCCTGCGCGAGTGTTTTGAGGCATGCGCAGAGAATGAAATGTGGTTTGCTTCATGCTTTGAGGACCCCATAGCTGTTTTGGAACTTCCGGTGAACGAGCTTGCGAACCGCACTCATGATTGTGTGAACAACCTGAGGTTACTTGAGTACTGGACTACATATGAGGTCGCAAGACGCAAGGTAGAAGAGCTTGGGCTTATGCCGTTTGTTGAGAGCGCCGTACAAAACGGCGCGTCGCTCCATATGCTTGCGAGTACATTTGAAGCCGCCTTCCTCCAGGGCTGGATTGTCAATGCACAGGCAGCCCATGGTTTTGAAGCAGCATTTTTGAGCTCGCTTGTACGTATGCCGCAGATGTCGGCAGCGCGCGTATGGTCGCACGCCTCGTCAACTCTTATGCAAGCATATCCTTGTGTATTCATGACGTCCGCCTCCGTTGGCGCGCTTTTGGGTCCCAAGGCTCTTTGTTTTGACGCGGCTGTTATGCACGACGTAGCAGACGAGACACGCATTGAGCAAACAGTCGAGAGAACCTACACCGAGCTCATGACTCTGGCTCATGCCCGCCAAGTGATTCTGATTAAAGGCGATATGGTCTAGGGATAAAAAACACATAGAACTGTCCCCTGTGTTTTTAAGATGACAGAGAGCACGACCCCGTGTCATCCCGTGTCATCCAAAAACATTAATCAAAGAGGATGCCCTTCATGCAGACGAGGGGTTTGTTGTTGTCATAGTCCCAGCTGTGATAGGCATCACCGCGGCAGTAGGATGTGTATTTACAGCTTTGGCACATGGCTGCCTGGTTTGCATGGTTTTCTCGGAAGATCTCAAAGCGATTGAACCATACGTCCGAGAAGCGGTCTTTGCGGATGTTGCCCTGTATGGTCTCGGGGCGGCGCTCTATATCAAGACAGGCGCCAATGTCACCGTTGGCCATAATGCAGCCGGTATGGACGCCGGCATTGCAAAGCCAGTACCAGTCGCGCACTTCTACCTCATAATCAAGCCCCAGGTAATGGCTGCAGCCATACTCAACCGGGTAGCCCTGCGCACGCTTTTCTTTGATGAAGTCAAAAAGTTTGCGGTAGTCTTCGCGGGTGCACATGAGATCAGGACGAGAAAGAGCCCTGCCAATAGGTTCGAGGTTGATGACGCGCCAGGAGTCAAGATCTATGCCGTCCATAATATTGAACAAATCGTCAAGCTGCTCAATGTTTTTATGATTGATAACTGTGGTTACCTGGACTGCTTTAAAATAATTTCTGTCAATGAGGTTTTGAATTCCCTGCATGGCAAGCTCATAGCCGCCTCTCAGGCCGCGCAGCTCGTCATGGGTTTGAGGCAGGCCGTCTATGGAGACAGAAACCGTACTCATGCCAACCTCTTGGAGCTTGCGTGCTACCTCGGGAGTTATAAGCGTTGCATTAGTGGTCATGCCCCAGTGGTATCCGAGCTTGTGGGCATATCCCAAAATATCAAAAAAATCCTCGCGCAAAAGCGGTTCTCCGCCGGTAATACAGAGGAGGATCTTGCTGATGTCAAAATCCTCCTTTATCTGGTCGAGAATATCATGATATTCCTCGAGTGAAAGCTCCTCACTCTTAGCGGCGGTGCAATTGCTCCCGCAGTGGAAACAATGTGCGTTGCAACGCAAAGTGAGCTCCAAAAAGAAATGATGGAGCTGCGGATGCACATAGAGTTCATCCTGTACATACGCAGCTAAGGCATCAAGATGACGCTCTTTTATACCTTTCATTACTACTCTCCGCTCGGAGGGCCATAAACATCTAAGAGCTCATTCTCGCTTGGGTCAAACTCGGCAGTACCTGAGGCTTCAGATTGTGTGCCGGTGTTTTGCGAATCATCAGTGGGAGTTGCCGGAATAAGCAC
>JAFWFL010000053.1 GCA_017515595.1 Coriobacteriales bacterium | reverse complement strand
GGTCAGAGACACGGGCTTCTCGGCATATTGGGTCAAATAGAGAAAAACAGGCTACTCAAATGCGTTTGAGTAGCCATGAATTGGCAAATTCTCTGCACGGGATTGGTTTTGGACAGTCCCCCGTGAACAGTAGCCAAAGATGCATGTTGTTATCACAAGAATCTTTGTTTTGCTTTACAAATACTATGGATTGGTATAAAATATCTTTGGTTTGAGGAGGTGAAAGCATGGATTTTGAAAGAATCAAAAAACAGGCTAATGATATCCTGAGGAGTAAAGTCGCAGAATGTTCCAATGTGGAATATAAAGCTTCTGCGGATCAGCTTGACAAAATATTAAAAACAATCTGTGCATATGGAAATAATTATTATGATCATGGCTTCCAATATCTGTTTGTGGGAGTTGCAGAATCAAATACAGATATCGAGAAAGCGGTACCGCTGTTGCCAATATCCGGTATTCCGCAGGGTAAAATCGAAAAACTCAAAAACACTTTAAACTCACTCCGGTCTTTTTTGTATCCCAATGTTTCTTTTGAATTGATCACCAATCAAATAGATGGACAGGCGTATATCCTGCTTGTTGTTCCCAGACAAACCGGCGGTCCTTTTATGGTAAGTGAAAAGGCAGAGAAAGACAAGAGAATAAAACTGAAAGCAGGCAGGTATGTCAGAATTGAAGCGGATACCAGGCTGGCCAGAGTGGATGAAGAATACGATCTGCTGCGAAAATTCGCGAATTACCACTTTAGCTCTATTTCCAGTACTGATGCAATAATTGATGCGTTGAATGTTGACCTTATACGCGAGTTTTTTTCTATTAGCAGTGACCGGTCCATATCTGCCACCATGAGCAAAATTGAAATGTGTAAGGCATTGGAATTATTGGATATGAATGATCCAACGGGAGCAAGGATCAGAAACTTCGGAGTATTAATGTTTACAGATCATCCGGAGAAGTATATACCGTACTCTTATGTCGAAATGATCATTGACATGTATGGAACAAAGAGAATAATGGAATCCAAAATGTTTAAAGGGCCGGTCTGGAAGCAATACCACTCGGTTGTGGATTACATCAATGATCGTTTTCTCAATACATTGACCATCAGAGAGGATGCAGAAGCAACAAACAGAAAAGTATCCAATTTTCCCTATACCGCTGTTGAAGAACTGGTCGCAAATGCTCTTGTGCATAATAATTATGAGAACGCAAAGCCAATTCAGATCTATATTTCAGAAAACCAGATCAATATTGTCAATTATAACAAGCCTCTTCCTCCGCTTAAAATTAGTGACTTAAATGAGAGAGCCTATTTCAGCGAAAGAGATACAGAAAACCCGGAACTTCGGGATATGTTTAAACAGCTTGGTATCATTGAATCATTTGGGACGGGGATCGGCGAAGCTAAGCGTTCTTTAGCTGAGAACGGTTCACCGGAACTGTATTATAAAGTATTTGATGGTAACGAAAACATTACTTCTGTTGTGATTCCTGTTAATGAAGAGTATCTTGAAATTAAAGGCGGAATGAAACCAAAGAAAAATCTTTGGGTTCAAGATGAAACCAAAGCAATCAAAGACAAAATAATCCAATCATCGTACTCAGAAAAGACCCGTACCAATCTGCTAAAGATCTATGAAGTACTTGGCTCGGAAGTCTTTGGCAATTCTCAGGTCAGCCAGGTATTATCCTGCACAGAAGTAACCTCAACCGCATACATTAAGCGTCTGTATAATGAGCTTCATTTGATTGTGCCGGTATATGGCCAGGGAAAAGGGAAATACAGATTTTCAGAATTGCGCAGTGAAACATCTGAATAAAGCGGTCGAATTGATGCATATACATGACAAGGCATAACGTCAGCAAGCCGAGAAGCCCCCGCAAACCCACTCCGACCCAAACCTCGTCCATCCCCAAGACCGGCGACGCGACCTTCTCGGCCACATCAGCTCTCGCTCTTATAGCTATTTCAGCTCTTTGCTTTACCGTCTCTGCTCTTGTCCTTGAGAGACGGAAGTCATAATCTCACAGAAGTAACCTGACAAAAGGTGTTCCTTTTATCATAAAACCCCATACCTCGGACTTATACTACTCGCCTTTCTATTCATTCTATCAACATACGGTTCCTCTGTAGACCAATTGGACTCTTTGAGCAGAATTTGAGCAGAATAATTCTTGCGTTATGTACAAACAGATAATGTTATATACCACTATTTACCTGTTTTACCAAGAGTTTTCTGTTTCTTGCCGGGCTCATAACCCGAAGGTCGTCGGTTCGAATCCGGCTCCCGCGACCATATGAAAACCCTAGCCCAGAGATATAAAATGTCTCTGGGCTTTTTACATATCTTAAGCATAAAGAATTTAAATACGCTTCTCGCATGGTTATGAACAAAATAATCCCAATATTACTTACTATTAGCTTTAGGTAAAGCGTTGTGTTTTATAGCCTAGACCAATAGTCTATAATGAAGGGAATCTGAAATTGACGGTGGACAACCAGCTGTTGGGATGAAAGGACCGGCAATGCAAAACTTCAAAACTATCAGGTCTGTTGTACGCATCTGCATGTTTCTTTGTGTTTTGGGCATCGCTTTGAGCATGGCTGGCTTTCGCTCTTTAGCTTTTGCGGAAAGTACGGTTGATTACTTTTCTCTCAACACCCCAACACATTCTGCTTCTCTTTTTGAGCAAAACACTGAGCTGACCAGTATTTCTGAACAGGTTCATGCCGGCGGGCTTGTAAAACAAGAAGACCTTCACGCCTGGAATGACAGAGTCATAACCAACCGCGATGTATTGTTTATTCAGCCGTGGAAAGCTTTGACCTTAACAAATTACCACGAATGGTATCTCTGCCAACCAATTGCGAAGTTTACTTACGGTAAGGTTTCTAAATACTATGGTTATGAGGATTTTGTTGAAGCTTTAACGGACGGTACTACCCTCACAAAATACGGAATGGTTGTTATCAATGCGCATGGCATAAAGCAAGAAGACTATCGCGATGACGGCACGCAGCGCCTTTGGATGGTCGCAGCAGAATATGATCCGTTTGTAGACCATACTATAACCCCCTGTCCTGATAGTTTTGTCTATGATTTTGCTTTGCGCTATGGGTACGAAGTCACCACGTATGAAAAGGACATGATCGTCATAGAAGGCCTCATGAGGCGAAATTCAGAAGGAACCCTCTATATTTCCAGCGATCTCATTATGAAGCACTACCAAAACGCAGTATTTGACAACACTATATTCTATTTTGGGGTGTGCTATGCCATGAGGGATCCTGTCTTTTGCAACTTCTTGCTCAACCATGGAGCACAATGCATCATTGCAAACTATTTAGGTGACTCATCCTATATAGATAAGGTTTATTGTATAGGATTAGGCGATATGCTGCCTAAATACTATATGGGAGGCGCACAAAATGGCAGTACAACAGATGAATCCTATATGCGCACCAACACCGTTCAGGAAGCATTATATAGTGTTGACGAATCCGGGCTCAGTACAGCTCTCAGGATGATTAAAATGACCTCGCCCAGTTTGTTGCAGCGCTCGACCGACTTTGTTCTCTGGGGTTACGGTAAGATGGAAGCCAGAGTTCTCGACGCCAACGGCAAGCCGGTAGAGGGTGCTAATGTAGGCGTTTGGAGAGTACTCGATAAAAATTTTGAACCGTATGGCGCCACAAAAACCGGAGTAGACGGCAGCTTTGGTTTTGACAAAATTGGCTGGGGAACATTTGTGGTATACGTCGAAACCCCTGACGGTCGCACTGCCTGTGCACAAGCTAATTTTGGAGACACCTATGCGTATCTGGGCGAAATAATAATAGCTGCAGAAGCAAAACCGGATGCCGAGAAACCCGTCGAAGTTCCCGGCTCCAATGCTTCCGAATCTGCCAAATCTGACACAGAGATTCTCGAGTTAGCGTTTGAACGGCTTGTTCAGGAGATGGGCTTAATTCCCGAGGGGCAGACGACATATATGTCAAAAGAGGCTGACCAGGATATGCACATCCAACACTTGCGATCGGATCTCAACGGAATTGCGGGCCATGTCATTCTTGACCTTGATACCGATAACCGTCAGGAAATGATTGTGGTACGCTTTGAACCAGGCAGTGTGGATGACGAATACGCAGGCACTGCCCCGGGCACACGCATACAGATAGAGGTTTTTGAAGTAGGAAACGATTCTAACGCCGTTTCTTCTGCCCGAATCGATTTTGAAACCAAGAGTTTTTCTTGGGTATATGATGACCTGAGAACTGCGGTCTTCCTAGCACCGAATGGATCATCAAAGAACTCAGGCTACACGTTGAATGTTTACGCTTCTTATTCCATGAATGACAATGAAGAGATTATGCGTCAGTATGCGTATGACGGTTCGCAGTTTACTTTGTTAAAAGCTGAAATTTTCTGGTCAAATGACGAATGGTGCAGCAGGTTCAGCGGCTCTGAAGAATGCTCCGGCATCATCTCTGTCGCCCAGCTTATACTCTACGGCGCATCAAGCGGACGCAGTTGGCAAAAGACTGCCGAAAATACTATTGATGAGAGTTATTCTGCCGAGGCATATGAAACTTTTGCCCAAACAAAAACAGCTCTATTTGAAGCATATGCCTCAGAGTTAGACGCAGCCGGTCTCAAACGTAATACTCTGCGTTTTGGCCCCGGTTCAGTTCTCAGTGATTTCACAGAAACCAACAAACACCGGGTGACTGAGGTATTTGATAATTCAGACAGTCTGATATGGATATGCGAAGTCGATGCCGCTGCAGGTTATTCAACCGATTCCCAAAAAGACCTTATAGTCTGCCGATAATTGTTAAGATAGCTGAGGCACTCTCAATCAGCGGTCTTCTCGGCGCCACTTGCTGCACCCTCCCCTACCTGCTTGCCGCCGACCTTGCAGCGCTGTAGGCTTAGCGCACATTTAAGTTCTTAAATAAGCCCACCTCAATCATGAGGCGGGCTTTTTCATTTTCATGCCGCTTGTAAGCACAAACAGATGAGAGCGTATCTTCAGCGCTCCAATGACGCTCACATGAAAAAGGTGAAAAGTGGACATATGCAAAGAAGTTCGCGAATAAAAGGTATAATGAGGTCAGTAACTTTGAGGCAGAACTTACCGGTTGAGAAAGCAGGCGTTTTTTATGAGGCTGTTTGTATATGCGATGCGGACCTTTGATGAGCTGGGGATTTTTGAGAAGCTGTGCGAAGATTCCGGCGTGGAATTAGGCTGGGCAAAGGAGTATTGTTCTTTTGAGAATATCGAGCTTGCACGCGGGTTTGATTATGTGAGCGCAACTCCTCAAACCATGGACCGTGCGCTGCTTACGCGCCTGCATGAGCTGGGCGTTAAGGGTGTGGCTACGCGTTCGATTGGTGTTGACCATATAGACTTGAATGCCATTAAAGACCTGGGCATGCATGTTTCGCATAATGCCTATGAGCCTGATACGGTGGCAAACTATGCCATTATGCTTGCCATGATGCTTTTGCGCCGCATGCCTCAGACGCTTTCGCGCGCCGGCGTGCAGGACTTTGCGCTTGCGGCAACCAAGCTTGGCCGGGACATCTCAGGCTGCACTATTGGCGTCATTGGCACGGGAAGCATTGGAGGAACCGTTGTCAAGCACCTGAGCGGTTTTGGATGCAAGATTCTGGCTTATGACCTGTACCAACGCGACGATATCGCACACATCGCAACATATGTCCCCCTCGACGAGCTGCTGAGCTTAAGCGATGTGGTCACCATTCACGCTCCCGCAAATGCCGAGAATTACCACATGATTGATGCCCGGGCGCTTGCCCTTATGCCCAAAGGTGCCATGCTCGTAAACACCGCACGCGGTACTCTGGTAGATACTGATGCTCTAATTGAATCGCTTGAATCCGGCCATTTGGGTTGTGCAGCGCTTGACGTACTCGAGAAAGAAGACGGTCTCTACTACAACAACCGCGTTGACGACGTCATCGCCAACCATCCCATGGCCATCCTGCGGTCATTCCCCAACGTAATTCTTACGCCACACACGGCGTTTTACTCGGATATTGTTGTGTACCAGATGGCGCTTACCGTCGTAGAAGGAGCCCGCGCCATGGACGGCGACCCAGAAGCTCTGGAGATAGCTGCAGCTAAGCGACTTTTGGTAATTTAAGAGTCTCAGCACCAATGTTGCAGGAGGCTTCGCATCCAGGCTTGGACGTCCATGCCGTAGACTTGTTCGAGAAGGTCCGGTGTGAGGACCTCGGATGCGGGGCCTTTGCCCATGATTTGGCCGTTATGCAGGAGAATAACGCCTGAGCCGAATGCATAGGCGAGACTAAGGTCATGAACAACCGAGATGATGGCGTGACCGGGAGCTTTGAGCCAGTGGTCAAGAAGTTCGAATGTTTGGCGTTGGTAGAGAAGGTCGAGGTGGTTGGTGGGCTCGTCAAGCAACAAAAGCGACGGCTGCTGTGCCAGCGCCTGCGCCAAAAACACGCGCTGGAGCTCGCCGCCCGAGAGCTCGAGAACAGACTTTGACCGTAAATCTGTGAGGCCGGTTTGCTCAATCGCTTCTTCGATTGCTTTTTCTTCTGCATCAACATATGACCGGTCACTGTTCTGTGTTCTTGCAAACAGGGACGGTCGGTGCGCGTACCTTCCGAGCCTCACAACTTCATCAACGGTAAAAGAATATCCAACCGAGTTGCCCTGAGCAAGAACACCCATAATACGCGCTCGTTCACGCGGCTTCATACTCCGTACATCCTGCCCGCACCAGGTAACGCTCCCCTCATGGGGAACTGTCTGGCTTATGGCATTGACAATGGTCGACTTCCCTGCCCCGTTGGGACCCACAAGCATAAGCCACGACCCCTCGGCAACCGAGAAACTCACGTCGTGCACAACGCAACGTCCTCCGAACTGCACGGTTAGTCCGGTCACATTGAGCAGCGTGCTGTCCGTCTCAGAAATCATAGCGCCTTCTTTCTGCCACGGTAGAGAATCACTACAAACAGCGTCGCGCCAATGAGCGAGGTAACAACACCAATGGGTAACTGGAGAGGATTCAAAATAATACGAGCTACCAGGTCGCAAAGCATAAGGAAGGTAGCTCCGCCAAAAGCAGAAGCCGGGAGAAGCCGTGCATGGTTGGGGCCGGTAATCATACGTACCATATGCGGAGCCACAAGGCCCACAAAGGCAATGCATCCGCCAATTGAGACGCATACTCCGGTAAGCAGCGCCACGGCAGCAAGTACTGTCAAACGGACACGTCTCACGTTAACACCTATGTGAACCGCGTTCTCTTCTCCCACAGCGAACGCGTTGAGCTCGCGCGCTTTGCTCAAGATGATGCTGCCGCCAACCAAAAGCGCGCCTAAGAGCACAAGAGCGTTGGCATAGCTCGACCCCGCAAGCGACCCCATGGTCCAGAATGTAATGGTCTTGACCTTATCGGACGCAAAGGTAACAATGAGCGCAAGCAGGCTGCTCACAAACATTGAGTAAATCACACCTATGAGAATGATGGTGTTGGTGGAGAGACTGCGGTCCATGCGCCAGGCAAGCGAGAGAATGGCCAGAAGTGACACAAAAGCAAAGACCACAGCCGTGACCATGGTTCCGGCAAACGGCAAAGCCGCAAACTCCAGTCCAAGCGCAATCGCAAGTACAGCGCCGAGGCTTGCGCCGGAAGAAACCCCAAGAGTAGAACCGTCAGCCAGAGGGTTTTTGAGCAAACCCTGCATTGCCGCGCCGCTTAAAGAAAGCGCCGCTCCGGTAAGCGCCACACAAAGAACGCGCGGCACGCGCGATGAGATGATAATTGATGCGGCAGAACTGCGGGGCAGCTCGGCACCGGTAATCGCTTTGAAGATGAGCGAGACGGTCTCGTCAGGAGGTACGGCAACGCTGCCCACGCTTACACAAAGAATGAACGTGAGCAGCGTCACAAGTCCAAAAACAATATAAACCCGCAGGCCAAAGTGCCCGTCTTGGATATGTCCCTTCGAGGCCATTGTGCCCGGAGTCCTGTGTTATGCGGCCTTGGCTACAGGTGCGCTATCCTCGGCAGCAATAAAGTCTGCAAGCATGCGGGCACCCTCGGCAATGCGCGGAGTCGGGCGCGAAAGCTCATTGTTGGGGAGGTTAATGATATTGCCATCCTCAACGGCAGAAATAACATCCCAACCAGGACGAGCCATGATCTCTTCAATGGGAGTGGGGCCTTCGCCATAGTACATAGAAATGGTCACAATGTAGTCAGGATTGCGGTCAATAACCTGCTCCTCAGAAACCTCGGCCCAGGCGGGCATATCGGCAAAAATGTTCTCGAGACCCAAAAGCTCGGAGACTTCGTTCATGAACGAGCCCTTGCCGGCAGCCCAAAGACCATATTGGAGGGGTGATACCTCAAAGTAAATGGTCTTGCCCTTGTTGTCTTTCGCAAGCTTGGCAAGCTCCTCAAGATCTTTCTGCATGTCTTTGACAACCTTCTCGGCATCGCCGGCATGGCCGGTAAGCGCACCAATCATGCGCACGGATTCGTAGACACCCTCAATATCCTGAGCGTCCGAGACAACCACGGTAATACCGGCGGCTTCAAGCTCCTCTACCTGCTCTTTTGTCTGAGCCATGGTGCTCATAAGGAGTACCTGGGGCTCAAGAGCAATAATCTGCTCAATGTTGGTCTCGTATCCCGACTGTACCGACGGGACCTTGAGCACTTCTGCAGGATAATCACAGTATTCTCCCCTGCCCACAAGCGTCTCGCCCGCACCAACCGCAAAAAGAATCTCGCAGTCAGCGGCTGACAGAGCAACAATGTTGGTCGCCGGTGCGTCGAGCGAAATCTCGCGGCCGGTCATGTCAACAATCTTGGCCGGACCGGTTGGGTCATTCACAACCTCTTTGGCCTTCTCAGGTGTTTTTGCCGTTGAAGCTGCATCGGTTGCAGCAGGCGCCGTCTTGGCAGCGGCATCTTTGGAGCCGGCGTCCTGTGCGGTTGCAGGAGCGGTCGCACCCAATGCGGGCGATGCGATCGCGAGCGCCACAACAAGCGCTATAACAGGCAAGACGCAGTTCCTTACGTGTTTTTGCAGTGCATGAAATGTGCCAAACATGGCTTTCTCCTTCCCGTGCCGCGTCCCAGCGGCATGTATGGGTGGTGGCTCGCAAACAGGTCTCCCGGCTTAGCTTCATCCTTGCGGACGTCTTCCCCTCCAAATACGGAGAGTGACTTGGATGCCCGTTCGTCAGCATCACGGTTACTGGGGTAGTCCGACATTCTCAGTCGTGTTCCCTCAGCAGGTTTTTTGGTTAGGTGAGAGACAACGGGTGAGACAACGGGGACGGAGGGTATTGTCTCATTGTTTTCAGAGTGAGAGGTATCGTATCAAAAAATGGCCATACCAAAAACAATGAGACAATACCCTCCGTCCCCGTTGTCTCACCCGTTGTCTCTCACCTAACCAAAAAACCTGCCGGTGCATCCCTGCACAGATGCGTGCCCTTTGACAAATATGATCATACACGACCCAAGCAGCTACATAACACCAAACGCCAAGAAACCCAAAGAAAGCAAAAGACCTGAGCTTTCTGGGATCCGTTTGACACAGCTGCACGAGATTGCCATGATCTTACAACGTTTTATTTCTTCCCTAAGGGGAGAAAAACACAGGTATCAGCGGCAACACAACAGCGAGGTACAGCATGTCAGACATACAAGCAATCAAAAAGAATCTCGTAGAGATGATGGACAAGTTCCCCAAAGAAACAATTGCGCAAGTAATCAAGGATGTTACAAAAGCTGAGAACGCTGACGAAGTTAAGGAAATTGTCCGTGGTTACGGCGAAGAATTAACTGATGAGCAAGCCGAGCTTTTGCTCCGCTTGTACTCGGAGGATATTGTGGCTACCAATTCCAATCTCACCAACATGAGCGGCGAAAACCTCGACAAAATCAGCGGCGGCATCTTGGTTATTGATGAGCCTCTCGAGATCGAGCCCGCCAGCGCTCAGCACGACTATTGCTAATCAAAACAGATGGCAAAATACCTTTTGAATAAAACAATTGGTCTGCGATCTTGGTCCGGGGTTCCATATACTTACTGTGTAAAAGGCGAGACGGAGCCACACCGGTTATCAAAAAGCGATTTTTTGCTGCTCATGCACTGTGACGGAACAGAAGAGCTAACCCCCTCACCGCAACTAGAAGCACTGGCGGCGAGGGGGTTAATACATGAAGCCTCTGAAGGTGAGGTACTCACAGATTGGCAAGCATTCCACTTCTTCGGTAACCTCCCTGTTAAGCTGCTTACTATAGAGCTGACAGAACGCTGCAACTACAATTGTCTCCACTGCTTTAACGCGGCGGATTCAGAGCGTTCCGCAGAAGAGCTGTCCCTCGACGATATTCGCCGGATTCTTGAGGGGGCTGTCGAATGCGGAATATCCCATGTTATGCTCACCGGCGGCGAGCCCTTGCTGCACCGAGACTTTTTGGAGATAGTGCAAATCATACAAGACAAGGGACTGGAACTTTATGCGGTAAATACCAACGGCGCTTTTATCACCCAAAACATTCTCGAAGAAATGAAACAAATTGGCAGCCGCCCGTTGATGAAAATTTCTTTTGACGGAATTGGTTTTCACGACTGGATGCGCAATAAAGAAGGTGCGGAGGAACGCACTATACGCGCTATCCGGACATGTATTGAAAATGGATTTCCTGTTCAGACACAAACAAATATAAACCGTCGGAACCTTAGTTGTATTCTGCCAACTCTCAAAGCTATGGATGCACTCGGTGTTGATAACACACGGGTGATCAGAACCACAGAAGCCCCAAGGTGGTTTGAAAACGGAAAAGATTCCTGTCTGACCTGGAACGAATATTTTGACAACGCGCTTGAAATCATGCAGAGCTATGCCTCAGAAGAACATCACATGGATCTGGAATTCTGGCAGTTTGAAGTCCTGGATATAAAAAAACCGCCGCTTTTACAGCAAAAAAGATTCATAAACCAAAAGAAAAATTTGAGAACTATCTGCTTTGTTCAAAAGGGCTTTCTGTCTGCGCAAACGGAGAAGCGGTTCCCTGCATGCAAATGTCGGGAGGGTTCAAATCCAGACATGTACACCTGGGTAATCTCAAAACAAATTCTCTGGAATCTCTGCTTTACGAAAGCCCAATCCAGCAGATCATCTCCACTCAGGTAAAAGACCTCATTAACGCATGCGAAGAATGCAGGCAATGCCCGTTTTTGCCATATTGTCATGGAGGATGCCCTGCTATGAGCCTCATGACATACGGGACATATTTAAACCGGGATGATTCCTCCTGCATATTCTTCAGAGACAGCTATCACCATAAACTCAGAACAGTACTCCCTGGTTTTGAGGACCTCTCTCCTTTGCCTGTTGATCTTGATACAGGATATTTACAGAAGCTGCCATATACAGACTTTGCCGAGATTCCCAGCGAATTATCTGTCATGCCGTTTCTTTAGCATCATCCATTTTCTGAACCGGCTCGATTTCCAAAATAAATGATGTTTAAGCCTTTTAATTACGGTGTCGTTAAAAATATTTGCCGCAATACGTACCAGCATGGGAATAGATTTGAGCTTTTCTTCATGCCAGATTTCTCTGATTAAGGAGCGCCGAATCCGGTTAATAACCCGGTAGTTCCCGTTTTTCCAGTAGATTCCAAATACTATGGTTTGGTTGAGAATATAAAAAGCGCCTTGCAGAGCGCGAAACGCAGGTTTTGGCATACCTTTTGCTTTTAATTGACGGTAGAGTTCCATGGAGACCTCGGCCATGTCAACCAGTTTGTTTTCTTGCAGCTCATAGAGCATCTCGTGAGCAGCGCTGTCCTTGCGTCTCGTATATCGATACAGCTTTTTGCTCGATACAGCCACAATGCCGCAATCAGGCAATACCGCGCAGAGCCACGCCACATCCTCCGAGATAGCGCGGTTCTCAGGAAACCGGTATTTTGACAGACTTCTGATCTGTACAGCTTCCCCCATACATAGATCAGAAATATCTCCTCGAGAATGTCTTTACCGCGATAGATTCCGGCATTAATTCTCGTTCTGAGGAGCTCGCTGGGTACAGCCGCTCCGTTCTCATCAATCATCAGGAACTTCGATAGAGCCATATCAGCATTATAGTCAACTACCAGGCCATACAGATGCTCAAAGTATCTGGGAAGAATATAATCATCGCTGTCGATGAAACCAAAGTATTCTCCCTTCATAGCACATAACCCCGCGTTTCGCGCGGCCGAGACACCCTTGTTTTCCTGGCGAATCACGGTGATACGGCTGTCGCGCTCTGCCCAGGCATCACAAATAGCCGGACAGTTATCTGGCGACCCGTCATCCACCAGAATAATCTCGAGGTTCTGATACGTTTGCCCGCAAATACTCTCAATACACCTGTCCAAATATACTTCAACGTTATAAATTGGGACAATCACAGAAATCAAAGGGAGCGCATACGGCCCCTGCGATGGCGCAGAACGCTCCGCATCAGACTCTGTAAGCAGCGCATTGTCCTTCTCGGCAGCTTGCATATACTCCCCCCTATGAGGATATCCAAACCAATGTGCCACGAGAACCGTTCCGGTTTATGACACGGGGTCGTTTATGACACGGTATGACACGGGGTCGTGCTCAATGTCATAAGACAACCTTATGCAAGTTGTTGCCGATACTAGCGTATCGATGAACAAATATCCATGAGTTTCCCGGCAAAAGGCCAGATAATTTTTTACTATTAAGATATTGATACGCTAGTATCGGCAACAACTTGCAACTCCGTATAGTATTAACTCTCACATCATGGCATTGGGGTGGTTCTATAAACCTGACAAAAGGTCAGTCCTTTTGTAAGGTTACCCGTTATGCAAGGTGCTGAATCTGGTGACGTTTCCGGGAAACACTGTGAAAACAGCGTCGCCATTGGTGACCGGGAAGTAGTTCTCGCCCAGGGCCGATATCTCACCATCCCATACAACAAGCGGTTGTGAAAACTCGGGGTCGATGGGGTACTCATAGAACCCATCGGGGAAATCCGGCAAGCCGGGCAAGTACGTTATCTCGTCATCCCATATGATGGACGGCTCTGTGGACTCGGGATCGATGAGATACTCATTGATTTCATCAAAGAAATCCGGCATGTCGATGTGGGCGAACAGAAAATCAAAGTTGGTACCTTTAGCATCGGTGTACTTGGCCATAACATAGCCAAGCTGGTGGTATCCTCCATCTGTCACGTAATCGAGTACAAGCCAGTCCTCGCCTACAGCGTCGGTCCTTACACCCGTTACGAGGATCTTGTCACCCTCCTTGTAGCCGCCAATGCGCGCAGAGTCCGTCGAGATGTCCTCGCGCACATTCACCGTGCCAACAGTGACCGTATACTCGGTGGGGTAAATCGCGGTTTCTCTACTGTATGTCAGAGCGAGGTAGTCCCCGTCGACCCAGGCATCAGCGCTAGACGCGAGTCCCAGCCAACTCCCTTGCATCAGCACCGCCTCAACAACGTCTCCGTAAGAAAGGCCGGCAATCCTTGTAGAGGAGGACCAGGGATCACTCCGAACATTGAGCGCTCCTACCGTGACAACATAGAACCCCAGAGGACGGGAGTATGCGTACAGACCGCCAATCTCCTGCATCCTTGTCCCAATGACGCCCATACCAACTAAAGAGGTCATCCTGCCGTTGATGGTGAACATCGTATCATCATCGAAGTAGTATCCGGGCTCCGGTTTGAACAGGATCCTCACGCAGTAATGCAACCCGTTCTCGAAAGTATCGGTTTCTGCGACATTGGGGAATCCGTCAATTTGCGCGTACCACTGTTCAGTCTCCACGGAGTAGAAATCCGGTTCATCCGACACTGGCGCGAAGTCAGGATGGGCGCCCGCGAGCGGGGCTTTGACGGTGCAGTGCGCGTCCTCGATCAGCCAACCCATCGCGATCAGCGTACTACTCTCCCGCATCGGTTTTTCGAGATCTGAGTTGACAGAGATAGTCACCTCGCCGTTGATGGTAAACTCTGTGCTCTCATCAAAGCAGTATCCTTCTTCCGGCTCGAATGTAACCCTTACGCAGTAGTACCGGTTTGGATCGAAAACATCTGTTTCATAAAGAACTGAGTCCACACCCCCAACCATGTACCATTTGCTGACCGTCACCGTATATTTGGATGGGTCCGCCGATACGCCTGTATAATCAGGATTCGCGTTTGCGAGCGGAGCCGCGACGGTGCATTCTGCCGACACAATTGTCTCGTTCGCATATGCTGCCCGGGAGAATGCTGTTGTAGATAGCAGGATTGCCACAGCTGTTACAAGGATAAGTATGATGGCAACGAAGCGTTTACCCAACAACTCCGCATTCAGTCTGATGGTCATGTTGGTCCTCCTTGCTCAAAGGCGGCCCGCCAGGTTTTATAGCTCATGTTTATGCTGTAACCCTGCGGGATATACTCTTGCAGCGCATTATAGCAGTCAACCTTCTACAAAAATCAACGTCCATATGAAGCGCACAGGAATCGCCTCGTAGTAACTGGGAACTTTTATTGATTTTTTTCTTACTATGAAAGTTGCACATTTTTTCCCTCATTAATCACTAGTTTAAAGGACATTGCCTCCTTCCCCATTGTCTCACACCTTTACTCTTGAAGGTAATCGAGAAGTTCTTGCCGGCTGTGTACGCCAAGTTTGCCATAAATACGTTGGATATATGTGCGTACGGTTGTTGTTGAGAGGTAGAGCGTCTGACCAATACGCTCGGCGCTGCGTCCGGTTACATAGAGATTCAGTACTTCTATTTCGCGCTGCGAAAGCAGCTTTTGTACTTGGTCGCTAAGACTGTAGGGGGATTCTTCAGTATTGTTGGTTTCTGCTGGTGCTTGTGTGTCTGACAAGTTTATTGTGTCAGTCTTTACAGACTCAGCAAGGCGGGAATCTGCGTACTGATTTTCTTTCATGCTTTCATAAAAACCGGAATTATCGCGCTGCGCGCACTCTCTGCGCCAGAGGAACCAAAAACCATGGAAGTTGCCCATATAAGCACAGCAGATGCAACCATAGAAAATGTCGTATCAAGGCTCATAGCTTCGTTAAGGATATACCCAAAAAAGAGTCCTACAAATGATCCCAAATCAGAGATTGAAGCTGATAGTACATAAGCGAGTAATCGTTCGTGCTCATCTTCAAAAGGAAAATGCACCAAAAACGCGCCGACAATAAACAGATATAAGAGTGACGCATGCTTGACTATTGACCAAGGCAGCCAAAGGAGTTCGATATCAATTGCAGGGATCAGAGCAACGCCAAGCGCGATGATGGGCAGCAAAAAGGTAAAATAGGTTTCGATATCAACTTTTGACAGAGTTTTAATAATTGGCACAAAAGCAAGAGCTAAAATAATAACACTTACAAGTTCGCTGGTAAAAGCTGTAGGAGGCAGCACAATACCGGCTCCCACCTCATAGGCAGCACATGTTTGGCTAATCAGCATATAAAACATGGTAAAAAGCAGAAGTCCTAAAAACAAGACTGGGAATCTCATAAAGGTATGTTTGACAATATTGCTGTACGATTCCTGCATTATCTGTTTATGAGGGCTATCAGTATTGTGTTGATAATAGGTGCAAAGTGCAGGGATAAGCAAAACACAACCTGTTACTACGCCGCTTACATGAAACTCATAACCAACGTGTATGCCTAAGCCCAGCAAAACCATATTGATAACATGGGGAAGCATTCTTCCGAGCAAGTATGCAACCATACCTGTTAAAGAACCAAAAGAAGAGAATATTGCAATCATACAAACATCGAGTAACGCTGTGCCGATCCCATGCGCAATGCCAAAAGCGTTGCCGGCAAAACTCAGTCTGCCAGGTTCTGCTATAAAAGGCAGTATCATAAGTGTAATTAGATACGCAGTAACGCCCAATCCGAATATTGGCTTGATTTTGGCCAAGGCTCTGCTTTGAGTTCCACTCTCTTTTTTAAAGGATATGCAAAGCCAGATTAATAGCACTATTTCGCTTATGAACGACGCGATCCTTTTTGCATATCCACCGTTTTGCCAGGTGTCCGTTTGTATTTCGCGATCAAGTATGCCTACAAGCTGGAGTGACGTCATGGCTATTATTGCCATAATAATGATTGCTGTTTGCGGCAAGGAACTAAAAACAGATGACCATTCACAAAGGCGCTGCTTACGGCATGCAAAAAGAGACAGTTTGTTAAAAGCATGTGTACGTATGCCCACGCCTGCACCTCCACGCAGGATATTGAGTAGTAAAATGCATTATATACAAGAGGTGCTTGGATATATGATAAAAGACCGGCCAAACAAAAACCCTATTCTCCCAATTAAGGTAACAGGGGACATATCCCTGTTACCTTAATAATGTAAGTATATATACATTTGTAGCTGTGTGTTCTTCTATTATTTCAATATTAAGGTAACAGGGATATGTCCCCTGTTACCTCCATGTCCCCTGTTACCTCCCCTGTTACCTTGTTACCATATATCCTGCCGGGGCTTTTCGGCAGGATATTTAATCATTACTTACTCATCCCAGGCGGGTTCTGCGGCAGCATTGCGGCCGGCAATACGGCAACTTGTGACAAAATGGCCTAATGACCAGTGCAAACGACGGCGCGGTTCGATGTTTGCCGTCTCGGAACCGCAGTACAGATGCGGAATAACGGTACGCGACTCGTAGTCTTCAACCATTGGCGCGCGTCCGTCAAGTACCTGCATCTTTGAGTTAACCATAACACCGTTTTGGCAGGTATGGACAATGAGATTCATACGTAAACCATAGAACGGAGGAACCTCAATAGTACCGGTCATATTAGCTTTGCCAAAGTCTTCATCTACACCTGCAGCAACAAATCCGTTGTAGCGGGCAACTTCGTCTACCAGCCATTCCGCATCGATTCCCATGCCGGCGGCAAGTTCTTCAAGCGTATTGGCAATAACAACGTCATCAGGGTAAACACCGTTTGCTATACCGTCGGGATTTTGGATTTTTTCCATATCCCAGCCAAGCTCCTCGGCAGCGGCACTGTCGGCAACTGCCCAAATACGCCTTGGATGCGCAACCGCAAGGAATGCCTGGTTAAACGGAAGCTCCTGGTTTTCTGCAATATTGCCCGCAAATTGACCATTTGCCGCACCAAGACCTTCGTCAACGTAACGGCGGCCATCATTTTTCACAAGTATGGTACGTGCATAGCCCTTTGCACCCAGCGAGATTCCTCTCCCCGCGCCTTTACTTTGGTCAGTATCCCAGTTATAAGGCGGCAAGCCCCACCTAAAATAGTCACGGCCGGCAGCTACAATGTTATAGAATCCGGCGATATCCATGTCTGTAAGGATAGCGCCAATGGCAGCGGCAGCCTTATGTCCATCGCCACAGTCATCAACCAAGTATTCATCAAGCGCAGAAACATAACCGCATCCGTAATAGTCCTCGTCAACTATGCGCGGGTCATAAATATTCAAAAGATCGCGGCCGGTAGACCAGTTACCGGTTGCAAGCACAACGCCACGCTTAGCCTTGATATTCTTAACACCTTCAGGAGTCTCAACCTCAACACCCATAACGGGCCCGTCTATACCGTCTCGGATGATTTTTGTCATGCGGTTGTTAAGCCTGATCTCAATGCCACGCTCTTCACAGCCACGTTTCATGACCTTTACCCAGGTTAGGCCTGAACGGGTTCCGTATTCATCATCAAGCGGAGCCACCTGCATGCAACGGGCAGCCGAGAAAAACGCCGGAGCCCTTTGTGTATCTATGGTGAAGTCCATACCAAGGTTCATCATAAACTCAACAGTGCCGGCACCGTCATCAACTAAAGCACGTACTACAGAAGGCTGGGCGCGGTAATCGCTTGCGCGCATTTCTTCTTCAAACCAGGCGTCATTATCATCCTCAATACCTTCACGCTGCTGCACAGGGTTGTTACCGCCCAATCCGCAGCCACCGCCGGCAGCACAGGTCTTACCGCCTGCATGGCCGCCTTTTTCAAGCACAATAACACGCGCGCCGGCATCAAAAGCTTCTATTGCACCAGCCAAGCCGGTACCTGAGCCTACCACAACAACGTCATACTCCTCGTCCCATACAGGCTCGTCTGCCTTTGCTGCCTGCGGAACACAAGCCAAACCAGCTACAGCAACACCCGCCGCTGCACTACCCTTAAGAACTTGTCTACGCGATACTTCCATGGTCGTATTATCCTCCATTCTGTTTGTCAGATAAAACAAGGCACCCATAAGAATAATGAATATCCCGGTAAAGCATGTCATCAGAAATTAATACAATCCGGAAGTACTCTGATAATAAGCCATTAGATAACAGAGGTGGTAATGGTGGTAACAGGGATATGTCCCTATTACCTGACAATACCCCCGCGAGACTGTCCAAAAACTACCGACTGCGCACAGAAATGTTTTTGGACAGTCTACCGCCTCCGTTGTTTCACTCATGTTAGCTTTTCTCTGAGGAGAGTTTTTTGAAGCTCATATCCAGATAAACTTTATAAGCAATGGTAACGGATACGTTTTTAGAAAGCTGCTTAAGCTCTGATTCTGAAGACTTAGCTGGGATTTCTCTGTTCTCAAACACTGCCGAGAGGACCTCGGAGAACTCGTCGCAAAAGAAATGATAGGCTGTCTGTGTATCACATTCCTGTTTTTGCAGCATAATCATGGTACGAATATTGTCCAAGGAGATCACGTTCTTTGCCATGGTGATATATATCAAATAGGCTATCTGATCACGGCTGTACTGCTTCTTGACCGGACTGTCAATAATCCCCTTTTTTACATAATTGCTAATCATTGAACCGGTAAGATCCGCTTCTTCAAGCGGCGAGAGTATCTCGTTGATATACTTGGAGACTTGTTCAAGAAAAAGGCCAACACCCGGTATCTCGCTATATTTTGGCAGTTTGAAATCAATAGTCATTACGGTGCTTTCCTCTCATGGATAGTAATTATGTGCTACGGAGCTTTATCACTTTTCGTCTTCAGCATCATACATGATGCCAGGGTTAAAAGGTTAAAATGAGTGAAACTGGGGACAGACACCGGTTACATTTGCACATGGGTCTAACCTTTTACCAAAGACTTTCCTGCAAATGCAACAGGAGCCAGTCCCCAGTTTCACTCATCTTAACCTTTTAACCATGGCATCATATCATATCTCAATACGGTTATTCAATATTAGTGTGTAGGTTTTTTAATAACTCTTGTCAGGATATCATACATAGATTACTCTATTCTATGATCGGTTATTCAATACCCGCACTTGAGTTATTTGGAGATTGATAGTATGAGTAACATGGAAACCGCTTCTGCGATCAAGATAGAAAAACTCGATATCCGCAATTTGCTCAAAGACCCGGTGAGCTGTCTAACTCATGCCTTTGCCTGTGTAGCAGCGGTATTTGCATTGCCGCTTTTGCTCATACATGCAGCAGATCACGGTATTGACAAAGCCGGGCTTATCTCTTTGACAGTATTCATGCTCAGTATGGTTCTTCTCTACGGAGCCAGCGCTGTGTATCATGCAGTCAGGCTCGGCGGAGAAGCCGGTCTTGTCTTTAAACGCATAGACCACATGATGATCTTTGTGTTAATCGCAGGCAGCTACACACCTCTATGTATTTGTGCCTTAGGCGCATACGGACAGGTATTGCTTGCCATAGTTTGGGCCATAGGTATAGCAGGGATGATCTTTAAACTGTTTTGGGTAACCTGTCCAAAATGGCTTTCTTCTGTCATGTACATAAGCATGGGCTGGATTGTAGCATTTGCCCTGCCTCGTTTTATCCCGGCTGTTAGTACTGCTTGCTTTGCATGGCTTTTGGCGGGAGGCATTATATATACCGTCGGTGGAATCATTTACGCTCTTAAATTGGTTAAGTTCAACTCGCGCAATTCGCTTTGGGGCTCACATGAGGTATTTCATGTCTTTGTAATGGCAGGAAGCCTGTGCCACTTTATGTCAATGTATGAACTATGCATGTAGTATAATATCCTTTTAGCGTTTGCCAAAGCCGAGACCGCGAAGGGACTTATATTTAATGCTGCATATTGGCTGCCACTTGTCAACATCTTTGGGGTTTGCCCACATGGGTGAGGATGCGCTCTCCATCAACGCAGATACCTTTGCCTTCTTTACCAGGAATCCACGGGGTGGACGCTCAAAGGATCCTGATCCTCATGATGTTGCGGCATTGCTCAGTTTACTCCAGGAGCATCATTTTGTACAACTGGTTGCTCATGCACCGTATACCATGAACCTTTGTTCAAACAAACCTGATACACGCGAATTCGCCCGGGAATCCTTTGCGAAAGACATTGCTGCCATGGAGCTTTTGCCCGGAAACTATTTAAACTTTCATCCCGGATGCCATATGAATCAGGGAGTTGACGCAGGCATTGCCATGATTGCGGAAGCCCTTGATAATCTGCTTTTTGAAGGTATGACCACAACGGTTTTGCTCGAAACCATGGCAGGCAAAGGAACCGAGGTTGGCAAAACTTTTGAAGAGCTTGCCGCTATACGCTCACATATTCGCCCGGAATTACAACCGCACCTTGGAGTCTGCCTTGACACCTGCCACGTTTTTGACGGAGGCTATGATATTGTCAATAAGCTTGATGAAGTGCTCCAAGAGTTTGACCGGGTAATTGGCCTTGAACACCTCTATGCCATCCATATCAATGATTCCAAGAATCCACTCGGCAGCCATAAAGACCGCCATGAGACCATTGGCAACGGCTTTATTGGCCTCGAAGCCTTAAGCCGTGTAGTTACCCATCCCGCATTGTGTGGCTTACCCTTTATTCTCGAGACGCCCCAAGATAAACTCCCAGGCTGGGGCAAAGAGATTGAGCTGCTCAGTAGGTTGGCTGACAATGGAGACTCTTCTTGTTGTCGATAATTAACCAGCTGCAGTATGCAAAACCTCCCAAAGCAAATAAGTACTTTGCTTGGTTACGCCAGAGAGAGGAAATCCGGTCTTGGGTTGTCCCGGGGTGTGGAAATTCGTAATCAAGGTAGTTGCGCATAAAACTGACCCTATTTTGGCCACATATCTTGAATGTGTGGCCACTCAGCGCTCCATCCAAGCTTTATCGCAACCTTCAAATTACCCTGCCGAGAAGAACTCGCTGGTAAAAAGCCTAACGCATTTCGAGGGTTTCTCGGCTGGAGAGATTTGGACTATGGTTTAACTTGGAGTGGACACACATTCAAAATTTGTGGCCAAAATAGGATCAGTTTTATGCGCAACATGATTATTGATTCAGCAACCGGTATCCAATACCCCAGACGGTTTCTACGATGGTGGGATCTGAGGGGTCATCTTCTATTTTCTCGCGGAGCTTGCGAATAAAAACGGTAATGCTCGTGGTCTCGCCCACAAAATCTTTGCCCCAAACGGCCTCGGTAAGCTGGTCGCGCGAAAAAACTGCATTCGGATCAGACGCGAGCGTTGCGATTATTTGAAACTCCTTAGGAGTGAGGGGTATCTCGATGCCGTCTTTCTCAACCCGGTGACAGCGCATGTCAATGGTAATTCTGCCCACACGAATTGTATCCTGCAAAGCTTCCTGCGGTTTTGAGAACCTTGAGACACGGCGCAGGTGGGCTTCTATATGCATCATTAGTTCGCGCGGATCAAAGGGTTTGGCCATATAGTCGTCAGCGCCTTTGCTAAAACCGGTGCCCTTGTCAACAATGTCCCCTTTAGCAGATAAGAAAATTATAGGCATATCAAGCCCCGTAGCACGGATTTTCTCGGTTGCCTGAAAACCGTCAAGTACCGGCATCATAACATCCATGATAATAAGATCAGGGTTATGAGCGAGAGCAAGCCCTACACCCTGAGCGCCGTCTTTTGCTATGAGACATTCATATCCGGCTGCCTCGAGCATGGAGCAAATAACCTTTTGGATGCTCTCTTCATCATCAACAACAAGTATCTTCATTATATTCCTCCATGTCTACCGGAATATTAGGAATGTCCACAATAAACGTACTGCCTTTTTGAACAGCAGACTCCACTCGCACAGAGCCGCCCATAAGCAAGGCAAGTTCTTTTACCACGGCAAGACCAAGGCCGGTTCCTTTGCTGCGTTTTTTGGAAGACCCCAGCTGTAGGAACCGTTCAAAAATATACTTGATGTCCTGAGAATCAATGCCGTTACCCGTGTCAGAAACCCTGAACTGGACCATATTGTTTGCGAGCGAAACATCAACGTCTACATGGCCACCGCTTCGCGTATATTTAATGGCGTTGTCAACAAGATTCTCTAAAATGCGGCGCAGTTTTTCTTGATCTGCCATTATGAGCGAGACACCCGGCGCTATGCGCGTTGTCAGTTCTATTCCTTTTGCCTGGGCTATGGGTTTCACGGTATTCTTAAGATGACCCACAAGGTCAACAACATCTACCGGATCAAGCACAACTTCATTACGCCCTGCATCATTTTTTGCAAGAATCAGAATGTTATTCACCATATTCAAAAGGTTTACTGCGTTGTGTTGTATTTCCTGAATCGAGTCGTGAACATGCGGCGAGAGCGTCTTGTCATCATCAAGCATACGGGAATACGCAATAATGGAGGTAAGCGGTGTCTTAAGCTCATGACTCACAATCGCAAAAAAGTCGTTTTTGTAGGACATCTCTTCTGTAAGACGCTCCATGGCATCTTGAAGAGCTTTTTCGCGCTCAACAAGCTCAGCGTTAAGACGGGTCAGTTCCTCTGTTTGGCTCGCAACTTCAGTTTCAAAGTCATTATAAAGTACGCGCAGGCGGCATGCCATGTTTTCAAGCTCGTCGCCCAGCTGAATCATCTCGTCTTTTGTACGCGTGGCGGGCAAGGTAAAGCTTGCCGATAAATCTCCGTTAGCCACCTGCGAAGCAGCATGCTCCAAAAGACGCACCGGTTTTAGGATAAGGCGGCTTGTTGCGGCATAAAGAACAGCCAAAATAAAGAATACCAGAGCGAGCATAACAGTAAGCTGTCCCAGGCTGCTCGTACGGGCTGCTTCGTAATACATCGCCATGGGCTCGGTAATCGAGATTGCCCCGGCAATGTCACCTTCTTTCATGCCTTCTTTAGCGTATCCGTATTGATCAAGCTCGCCTGCAGGATCTCCGTGACATTCAAGGCAGCTTTGCTCAGTATACAAAGGAACAAGATAGCGAAAACTATCACCGGTCTGTGCATGCACAACACCGTAATAACTTTGTTCACCCTGTTCAAACGCCTGTAAAGCCTGCCGCTCAAATTCATCAGGTTCAGCTGAAGCTTGCCGGGGATTGTTGCGCACAAAGGTAATCTCATAATCTGTCTTTTGGGTAAAAAGCGCACTGACCGCCTTAGCTGCAACCACGCACACCAGCTGTTTGCTGCGCACAGTACCGTCTTCATTGCGGTTGGCAACATCCTGGACATTATTGTTGTAATCCCAAACAGCCCTCATCTCCTGAGTCAGAAGCTCGGCCTTCTCGAGAGCCTGACTTTGAGCAACGTTCTGGTAAAAAACCTGATTCCATATAAGATCAGCTGCTGTGGCCGCCAAGACCACAAACACAATTACCATGGCTATTTTTGTCCGGACGCCTATGTACTTAGGCTTTTGACTGCTCCCCAAAGCGCCTCCTTACATCATAATGTTTAAGCTGATTATGACATTTTGGAAGCCAGATCACAAGCTATGATTTTGTAATAACAACGGCATCATGAGAACAAACCCGGGTACTTATTCTTGTTAAGAATTTTTTAATAATTTCTTAAGCATGTTTCAATTGGATTCAAGACCGGGACCGTTCATGATGCATCTTAGAGTAAATTGCGCATGCAATACGGCATTGCGCGAGAGAGAATTGCTCTAGGAGGAAATATGTCACAGCAAATCACCATGGATCAAATGTGGGAACAAGAGTACAAAGCAGGGCGCACCAAGCTCAGCCGCCGTTCGTTCGCAAAGCTTGCAGGCATCACCGCAGCCGGTTTTGCCGCTCTTAAGGCACAGGGCATTAACCTGGCCCAGGCCAACTCCCTTGACCTCGAGAACGGCTATGCTGATGGTTTTGAAGATCAGGACGAGGCATTTTGGGACAGCTGCGAGAAGTATTATGCATCATGCAGCCCTGAGTGCCAGCATCACAACCTTTGCGCTTATGTAAAGGACGGCAAGGTTCTGCGCGTTGGTATTGGCCTGAACAACGAGTCTGCTCCCTGCCTGCGCGGTTTTGCCCGTATTGACTGGCTTAACTCTGATGAGCGTCTCACCAAGCCGCTTGTGCGCGACGGCGAGAAGGGCGAAGGCAAGTTCAAGGAGATCGGGTGGGACGAGGCTCTGGACCTTCTTGCCAACAAGCTTCAGGAAGCCATTGACGAGGGCGGCAACCAGTCTATAGTCTTTGACGGCCACGCAGGTAACTTCCATTCGCTGCCCGGCCAGGCTGCCAGCGCTTTTATTGCCCGCATGGGCGGCACCATGAGCCTTACCGGCACCCTTTGCTGCGCCGGTATGAACGGCGGCTTTACTCCCATTTGGGGCCAGCGTTTTAATGACACCCGCAACACCATTGCCGAGAGCGACTACGTGCTCATTTGGGGCAATAACCCCTTTGTAGCCATGGGCGGTTACTGGGAGCGCTTTGAGGCATGCAAGGCTAACGGCGGCAAACTTACCGTTATTGACCCTGTTAAGAGTGAGAGTGCCGAGCTTTCTGACGAGTGGGTTGCCATCCGTCCTTCTACCGACGGCGCTATGGCCCTTGGTATGCTCAAGGTTATTATTGAGGAAGGCCTCCAGAATACCGAGTTCCTGCTTGCCCACACCACCGCTCCTGTTCTCATTGACGCAGAAGGCGCTAAGGTTCTTCTTGATCCTGAAGACGAACTTTCTTATGCCGTTATTGACTCGGCAACCGGGGAACTCGCACGCCATGACGCAGAGGGCGTAACCGCTCTTCTGAGCGCCGCCGGCACCCAGTTTGAGCAGGACTACACCACCGTTTATGACCTTATTGTTGCTCAGACCCAGCCCTGGACTCCCGAGGCAGTAGAGGCTGAGTGCGGCGTTCCTGCCGAGACCGTTGTCCGCCTTGCCCGCGAATACGCAGCTGCAGGTAAAGCCATGATTATCATGAACATGGGCGGCTTTATGCGCGTTTACTACGGCTCTGATGCAGTAGCCAACATCGCAAACCTTTCGCTCTTCTGCGGCCAGCTTGGCGCCCGCGGTAACGGCGTATATGATGCAGGCGGCATTACCAATATCTGCGCAGCTAAGCCAATATTCCAAAATCCCAAGCCTCTTGAAGGCCTGCCCACCGTTCCCCGCGTTCAGTTTGCACACCATGTGCTGGCCGACGATCCCAACCCCGTAAAGGTCTTTGTCTCGTATCGCGAGAGCCCCATGACCCAGTGGCCCAACTCCGGCCGTTTGAAGGAAGCCCTCAAGAAGATTCCGTTTGTATGCGTTATGGATCAGTTTATGACCTCAACCGCTCTGTATGCAGACCTTATTCTCCCCGGCGCTGCCGTCTTTGAGACCGAGGACCTGCTTTGGAGCAGCCGCAGCCACCTTATCCAGCTCTCCGAGAAGGCCATTGAGGCTCCGGGCGAGGCAAAAGATGACCTTTGGGTATTTGGCCAGCTTGCCCAGAAGATGGGCTTGGGCGATGACATGCTCATCACCAATGAGGAAGCCATCCGTCGCGCAACCGACAGCACTGACTACCCCTATGACCTGCTTAAGGAGGAGAAGTCCATCGATGCTATGCCTCCCGAGTTTGTACCCTATGAGGGCGGCATCTTTAAGACCAAGTCACAAAAGGCCGAGCTTTATCAGCCCAACTGGCTTGCCCTGGATCACCCGGGTGTTCCTACCTACATCAAGGGTCCCGAGGCTCCGGGCGGCGCTTCCGGTCTTGACACAAAGTATCCGCTTCAGGCTGTTCAGCGCAAGCTTATGACCGAGGTTCACTCAACCTTTGCAAACCTGCCTACCATGATTGCGGCAGGCTCGGGTGTTGCTCATTGCCTCATCAACGTTGCAGATGCTGATGCACGCGGCATTGCAGACGGCGATGCCGTTAAGGTCTTCAATGACCGTGGCGAGCACAGCGCTGTAGCCGTTGTAACCACAGGTATCATGCCCGGCGTAGTTGGCCTTGACAACGGTGTTTGGGAACAGCATGGCGGTTCTTCAAGCTATGTAACCAACGACGCATCAGGTTTTATTGCCGGCGAACACTGCTGCAACGAGACACTTGTTGAGGTTGCTCTTGCGTAGTTTGGCAAACATACGTGTTGCCACATAAATAAACACGGTAAAAGCCCTGCCTTTTGGCGGGGCTTTTGCGTATAATAATACCTGTTTACAGATGACGGAGGGCTGGTTGCGCGGTGAAAAAACAAGGGAGCCGGCGGTATCATAAGATCATATCAAGGCGGGTGTTTGTTTTGCAGGCTATAGCAGCGGCTTCTGCGGCAGCTCTCGCCCAAACAGGCTGTTCTTCTCCGCAGACTTTGGACCCGGCATCTGACAACAACATTCAAACCATTTATGCTACCTGCTCCCCTGATTGCCAGCACCATGTGCTCAAAGGCACCGTGCAAAACGGCAGGCTTATTGCGGTAGAATCCGCTCCTCAAAACGAGAGCAAACCATGTGCCCGGGGATACGCCCGCATAGAGCTTTGCTCGAGCAAAAAACGTCTTGGTTACCCGCTGTTGCGTACCGGTAAAAAGGGCTCCGGCGAGTTCAAAACAATCTCTTGGGAAGAGGCCTTTGACCTCATAGAAGCCAAACTGCGCCATGCGCTCAATACCAAAGGACCTCAATCCGTACTCAGCATTACCGGCTCAGGCAATTTTTGTTCTTTAACATCCGAGAACCCCATGGCTGTACTTATGGGCTGGCTGGGTGGCGGGACACGTGTCAGCGGGAACATTTGCTGTGGGGCCGTTGAGGCAGCACTCACACCCATGCTGGGAAAACGCTTTCTCCCGGCGCGCAATCATATTGCCCGGGCAGATTACCTCCTCATTTGGGGCAATAACCCGGCTGTAACTATGTCGGGGTATTTTTCTTACTATTATAAAGCGCTCGAGAATGGAGCTACGCTCTGTACCATTGATCCCTATTACAGCGAGACCGCCGCTGTTTCCCAAGAGTGGCTGCAGCCCTGGCCCGGCTCAGACAGTGCTCTTGCTTTGGCTATGCTCAGGGTCATTATTGAGGAGGGTCTGGTAAATAAGGAATTTTTACTTGAGCACACCACAGCAGCGCAGCTTGTTGATACCGTGACCGGACTCCCGCTCGCCAATGATGCTTCAGATTGTCTTTGTTATGATACAAAAACGCAAACAATGGTACCTCTTGACTCAATCGCGTCATCTGCGGTTGCGTTAAGCACAGAAGGCACAATACTGCAAAACAGTGCCAAAACAGTGTATGACCTTATTGTTGAACAAGCTTGGAAGTGGGATCTTGAAAGCGCACAAAAGGAGACCGGCATACCCGGCTCTGATATAAAGCGTGTAGCACTCGCCTACGCACGGGCTTCTTGCGCTATGATTATTGAGAACATGGGAGGCTTCACGCGCAGTGAATGGGGCACGTACGCAGTAGCCACTCAGGTATATCTTGCACTTTTTACCGGACATATTGGGCACGCCGGAGAAGGGATTTATGATGCGGGCGGAGCAGCCGGCTTGTGTGGTGCAGGCAAAGCGTATCAAACAAACCCGCAGGCAGCAACCCAAGAATCAATTCCTCTGTCACGCTTTGGCGAATGGATTTGCGCAGACCGCCCCGTTCCGCTTGAAATAGCATGGATATCTGCAGCAAATATTGCATCGCAGTATCCAAACTCAAACTCGGTAAAGCGGGCGCTTGAGCATATTCCCTTTGTTGTCACGGTGGAGCAGTTCATGACTTCCACAGCCTTATGGAGCGATCTCGTACTTCCCTGTACTGCTGTTTTTGAAACACCTAATATCGCAACAGCAAACAGATCAGCGCTTATCCAGCTCAACGAAGCAGGGGTAACCCCTCCGGGAGAAGCAAAAAGCGACTTGCAAATTGTTGGAGAAGTTGCGCGCAGAATGGGTATCACCGGGGTATTTGACCGGCCGTTTGAGGAGTACGTGCGCCGTGTTCTTGAACCCACACCGCTGGCTTATGAGGAACTCGCTCTTAAAAAAGCAGTAAATATGTGGGACTATTACCCTGACTACATTCCCTATGAAAACGGAATCTTTTATACCGGCAACACCAGAGCCAAGCTTTGGGTTCAGAAGTGGCTTGATGAGGGATATTGGCCTATAGCAAGACATGTGCGTCCAACCGAGAGCATTCATAATGCCCCCGATGCCTACCCTCTTGCTGCCGTTCAGCGCAAAACCAGGCACAGTGTTAACTCAACATTTTGCAGCCTTACAACCATGCAGGCACTTGACGGAACACAGCCTCCTGTAATAATCAACACCTTGGATGCCTCCCAAAGAAGCATTGAACAGGGCGATCACGTTGTAGTGTTCAATGAGCGGGGTGAGCATCATGGTATTGCCCACGTCACAGACCTCGTAAAACAAGGCGTTGTGATTTTGGAAGATGGCTGGGATAACCCTGCGGGTGCCAGCGCGTCTCATGTAACCAATAACGCGTGGCCCACACTGGGGAACGTCCATACCTGCAACTCAACCCTGGTAGAAGTACGCAAGACAGGCGATTAATATGGCATACGGATTCCTTATAGACACATCCCGCTGCTATGGCTGCAAAACATGCGCTGTGGCCTGCGCTTTTGGACATGATTTACCGCTTGGCGTGCTGCAGCGCCACGTACGCGAATATGTGCAGCAAAAACCTCCCGGCCAGGCGTTTTTAAGCATAGGGTGTAACCATTGCGACAAGCCCTCCTGTATTGCCGCATGCCCCGTGCGGGCTTATTCTCTTGACGATGTTACCGGCCTTGTAGTTCAAAACCATACTCTTTGCATTGGATGCAAAGCATGTATTGATGCGTGTCCGTTCCGGGTTCCTGTTTATTATGAAACAGAAGCAACCGTTTATAAATGCGACGGATGTACCGCCAGAGTTGCCAAAGGCCTAGACCCCATTTGCGTGGCCACCTGCCCCGCAAATGCCCTCCAAGCAGGTGATTACCGGGAGCTTCTTACCGCCAATCCTGATGCATATGAAGCCAAAGCCCACATCTCAACCGCTCCCAATCTAGCCATCCGCTTTACCCATCCGCTCAATCCCGGCAGCCTAACAGAAGACGCCGGTAACTAAAGCCGGTTTATATCAGAGAACCGTGGCACATGTTCACTTTTTAGCACGAGCATCAAATTGTGTGACTATACAAGAATTTCTCAGATACTCTTGCGCGTATTGTTGGGATCGAGCGCAAGAAGCCTCGCATAATCGAGGAGCTTGGTTTTACCCTCGTGGTTGAGGAGCGCCCACTGGCGTTCAAGCGCTTCATGCCGCTCCATCTCGGGGCCAAGCTCACGGGCTTCCCTGCCAACCAAGTCATCAATTTTGCAGCCGAGAAGGTCTGCGATCTTGGCGGCATCAGCGAGTTTGAGCTGGTTTTCGTTCCTCTCCCACTTCCCATATGCTGATTCATTAACTCCAACACATTGAGCAAGAGCCCTTTGCCCTAAACCTTGGGCTTCTCGTAGTGCACTTGTCAAGCTTCGTAGACAATTATTTTGATTTTGCTAGAGATTGGTGGACACCAGAGCCGGAACCATACTTTCAAAAGTAGACATTGAAGCCACATTTCACGCCGCACCCGTGACCGGCGCTGAAGCGGCTGAGGCCAAGACGTTTGTTCCCGGCACGTATGAGGGTTCCGGCCAGGGCAAGAATTCCGTGGTGAAGGTTGCAGTTACCGTGGACGAGCACGCCATCACGGGCATCGAGATTCTGAGCCACAATGAGTCTGACGTCCTGAGCAGCAATGCCCTTAACATCCTGCCGCTCAAAATCATGGCTCTGCAATCAACAGATATTGACGTGGTGAGCGGTGCCACTCTCACCAGTGTAGCCGTTCTTTCTGCTGTTGACGAAGCCCTGAATACAGCCGGCGGAGTCGGGGTCCTGGTAGCAACCCCAGATGGCATCGACGCCATACAACAGAACATGACTCCCGGCACGTATGGCGGCTACGCAATTGGTTGCTGGATACCCGGCTCCATTGAGGGCCAGCGCTTTGGCGCGGCAGAACAGCTTCTGCCCGTTGAGGTCCTGGTGACCGTCAACGAGAAGTCCATCCTGAATGTTGAGGTTACCACCTGCACCGACGTCCCCGCCTTTGCCAATCCTGTCATTGAGCGTATCCCCGCCGCCATTGTTGAACAGCAGAGCTTGTTTGTTGACGTCGTCTCCGGTGCCACACGTACGTCTGCCGCGGTTCTCTACGCTGCAGCCAAGGCTCTGCGTGAGGCCGGCGCTGACCTGGCCGGATTCACCAAGACCAAGCCTCGTCTGGACGCTACCGAGGAATACGAGACTGATATCTGCATCGTAGGCGGTGGCCACTCAGGTACCACGGCAGCCCTTGTGGGCACCTTGGAGGGCAAAAAGGTTCTCGTCCTTGAGAAGTCGGGCCGCTTGGGCGGCAAGGGCTTCTGCTCGGGCGGTATCTCTGCCGCAGGCTCCAAAGTGGCGGCCGAAGCCGGTCTCAGTATAACTCCCGATGACTTCTACCAGTCGCTTTACTCACAATCAGGCGGCCGCGCCAACTCCCTTTTGCTCAAGACCATCACTGCCGAGTCCGGCAAGACCGTTGACCTCCTGTGCGAGTGCGGCTTCCCCTTCAAGGCTCCCAATGCTGAAACTACCTGGGATAATGTATTTAACCATTCGAGCGGCAAAGGCCAGGAGAAGTTTGATAACCTCTACACCAACTATATCCTGCCCAACGGAGGCACCTACCTGCTCGAGACCCGCGCCTAGAGCCTCATTACCGAGGATGGCCGAGTTGTGGGTGTCGAGGCCAAGAAGCAGGATGGCACCAAGGTCATTGTCCACGCCAAGGCAGTAATTGTGGCTACCGGCGGCTTTGGCGGTAACCCCGCCCTTTTGCGCAGGTTCCTGTTCAACGACCAGTTTTATGACCGTGGTTTAACCACCATGTGCTCCGGCGACGGCATACTTATGTGCGAGGCCATTGGCGCTCAGCTTGGCCCGGAGATCATGCCCCATATGCAGGAATTTGGCGCCAACTTTGGTTTTGATTTCACGGCAAACTACATCAAGTACATTACCTATGCGGGATTCCTGCAGGTCAACTCCGAGGGCCTGCGCTTCATGGACGAGTCCCGCTGCATCTCCGACCCCATGGGCTACGGCTGCGCAGCACTGCGTGTTCAGGGATACTACTATATTATTATGACCCAAGGCATGCTTGACGAGTTGGTCGAGAAGGGCGTGGACGGCTATTATAACGGCGAGCTTGCAACCTACTTTGATACCGGTATTATGAGCCGCGCCATTACTCCGCTGCCAACGCTTCAGGATAACCTGAACCTCACCATCGAGAAGGGCCTCGCCTGGAAGGCCGAGACACCCGAGGAACTTGCCCAGATGATTGGCTTTACTGATCCGTCAGTCTTTGTGGAGCAGTTCAACCGCTACAATGAGCTCTGCGCAGAAGGCGTCGACGCTGACTTTGGCAAGATTCCGCAGATGATGAGGCCTTATGAGGGCACCCTGTACGCAGTGCGTATGGCCATCCCCATCATGGGAACCCTTGGCGGTGTTAAGATTAACCAGCGCATCGAGGCCGTTGATACCAACGAGAAGCCCATCCCGGGTCTCTATGTGGCAGGACAGGAAGGCGCCGGCTTCTTCGCATATCCGTACTACGAGACCAAGTGCTCCACCAGCACCAACGCCTACACCACCGGACGTCTGGCCGCGCTGAATGCCTCGGCATACATTGATACGCTGTAAGAGCCGGTATACAGCGTTTGTGGACAGAGGTCGGTCCCACCTCTATTAAGTTAAGACAGAAGGGGGTGCAACAGGAGACAGGCACCAGTTACACCCCTTCTGTCTTAAGGAAACGATGATTAATTGTGTATAGGGGTCAGGTTATTGAGAAGAAATGGCTACCTGTCCCCTGTCACATAAAAAAGACCGCCGGCGGGATTGGGCGCAGGCGGTCTTAGTTTGGGATTTACGGTTTCCTGATGATCCCTTGACTAAGGGCAGCACTAATGAATTCAGTGCTTGATGAAGACCGGTAATTAGAAAATACTGACATAAAAGCAGGTAAATCTAACAGATGGAAGGAACAACAACCATCTATGCCCTGTCCATCTAACGTCACGGTCCCGTTATCTCCAATCCAAGTATAATATATTATTCCGTTATTTGATTCATCGCCTGACATTAAAAGGTAACAGCCTCCGTAGTTTATTGTGCAGTTCTCTGCAACTTCATCCGAGAGGATTACATCTGCGACCGCGTAGCCATAACTGGGAGTTTCGCCGTTAGGTTTCGCTTCTCCAGATTCTAAGAATTTAACAGCAAACGAGCTTTCATCCGGAAGAGTAACTGTCCAATATGTATTGGATGCCTTGGTTAAAGTACACTCAGCACCTTCTATTACCACATCACCGTAATACGGTTCTTCATTAAATAATAAGGTATAGGTCATATCAATATAAAGTGTTAAGTCATATGTTTCTTTTTCCGGTTCCGGTCCTATTATTGTCAGCGTGCCGGGTTTCAGTGTGAAACACACACTCACGGCATTTGTGATTTCGTTGCCGTATTCGTTATAGACATGGTAATCAATGGTGTTCTCGCTGCTGCCCACCTCAATTTGACTGCCGGTAGCTGTGACGACTAAATTCCAGGTACCGGGTAACCAGCCCTCGGTTGTGGTTATGCTACAGCCTTCTGCGGTTAACGGGGAACCGTCATAGTTTTTACTTGCGGTGTCGGAGGCTAAGATAACGGTTAAGTCCCATGTTGTGATGGTCAGCGATGTATTTGCAGTAGATATTTGGTAATTACTTTCATTGCAGTAAGAGAAATCGTACGTACAGTTCAGCATATAGTCACTCGGCTGTATGCCACCCCCGGTAATAGTCACGCTAATTATGTCACCATTGGCGCAATAAACTTTCCATACTGCTTTGCCGTCCGTGGAACTCTGTAGTTCTACGCTGAAGAAGTCTTCATCTTTGCTGATGATTTGCAGGTTACCGCCATGGAAACATCCATCGTAGAATATGTCGACGCCATCGCTTACACTAAACTCAACCTCTATTGGGTAAATCATGCGGGTGTTGTTTGTGAAGTCGAAGATGTAGTTGTCTTTTGTGCCTGATACCATGTTGATGTCGGGGATAATGGTATATCCTTCTTCAGCCACATCAACGACTCCTGCGCTAGAGAGCTCTACTTGGTCGTTGCCTATCAGGTTGAATACGGCGCTTACGCTCACATACCGGCCGCTGACGTCGTCTGTTGTATTTGTTTGGGATACTTTCTCTATTTCGCTTCCGTCGGCATATGTACCGCTTATTCCCTCCTCTAATCCGGGAAGTGCGGGATAGCCGTCAAAATCATGATCCCAACAGTCCATGTCAAAGATAACAGCAACTGCTGTGACCTTGAGTTCGCCCAGGTTTACCGTGGTAATAAGGTAGTTGCCGGAGTCAACGTCGCCCCAGTTTATTGTATAGGTGTTTGTCTGTGTGCCTGCATCTGTGATGGTGCCGGTGGCTGAGATGGTAACCTTATCTTTTTCTGACTCGATCAATCCTGATATAGTTGCTTCATCTTTTGTGAGCGGTGTGCCGTCATAATCCTTGGTGTCAGAACCGGTAGTGATGGTAAGGGCAGCGGGTTGAACATTGTATGTGCTGTTTTCATACCGAATCTCAAGATTATCTTGGTTTCCTTCAAGGACCATTTCTAATTGCAAGCCAATTTCATGATCTCCCACCGTGTATATATTGGGAAGCGAGTCCTTCTGAGCTACACCAAAGACAAGTATGAAACCAGAGAATTGTACTCGATAGCTGCTTTCATCATCATAAATATTGCAAGTCATAGAAGGTGTGGTTTGGAAACTAAGTGCATCTTTAATAAGAGAAGAGGATAGTTCGCCATAGGTAAACCGATTCTTGGCTAAATCAATATTTGCAGTCAAGGCAAGCTTTTCTACTTCCAGGGTACCAAGGCTCTCGGTGATGGAATACGTATTCGGGTCTACATCTCCCCAGTTGATGGTGTAGGTGTTTTGTGTAGTGCCGGCATCAGTGATGGTGCCTGTTGCGGCAATGGTTACCTTGCCCTCATCTTCTGCTCTGAGGCCAACAATTAAGGCTTCGCTGTTGGTCAAAGGTGTACCGTCATAGGTTTTGCTGTCAGAGCCGGTGGTGACAGATATCTCGGTAATGAGGGGAGCGGTAACTTCCAGCGTGCCTAAGTTTTCCTGGGTGATAACGTAATTGGAGGAGTTTACGTCGCCCCAATCAATGGCGTAGGTGTTGTCTGTGGTGCCAATCTGGGTTATTGTGCCGGTGGCTGTAACAAGTATGCTGTCTCCGCCTTGGAGGCCGGTCACGTTTGCTTCGTCCGAGGTGAGGGCTGTGCCGTCATAGGGTTTGCTTGCACTGCCTGTACTGATCGAGAGAGGCGCTGGTTCTATGGTAATTGAGAGATCTGAAGGAATGTCGAGAGAGTAATCAGACTCTTTTTCGCCAAAGTTTGCCGAGACAGTAAACGTGTGGGTGCCTGCATCGCTTGGGATTCCCGTTATTGTCAGTTGCATGCTGTCTTCTGTGAACAGGTTATAAGCAAAGATAACATCAAGGGAACGCATGCGTATTCCCGTAACGGTTTCGCCGGCGTGACTACCGTTAAGGTAGGTAAGCGTAGGATCAGGTATATACGTGGATCCGGAGTAGCCTACACTTTCTGAACCCATGTTAAGGCTTAAACCAAGCTTCTCTACTTCAAGGGTACCAAGATCCTCTTCTACAATATTATAACTTTCAGGATTCACATCTCCCCAGTTGATGGAGTAGGTATTTTGAGCTGTTCCCGCGTTTGTGATAATACCGGTAGCGGTAACGGTTACTTTGCCTGCATCTTCAGCTTTGAGACCGGTGATAGATGCTGTGTTGTCAGTCAAAGGTGTACCGTCGTAAACCTTACTTGCGGAACCTGTTGTGACGGTGATCTCGATAATGGGAGGAGCGGTAACTTCCAACGTACCCGGAACCGGCCGAATATTGGTAAAGTAATCGAGAGCGCTATTTCCGTTTTTGTCAAGTATATTGAAACCTGTTATTATATTGCTGCTTGAACCGACTTCTGTCTGGCTGCCGTCAATCGTTACATCCATCACTCTAAAGCCCTCAGGAAGACCGTATACGGTAAACGAATTGTCTGTGAGAGCCGTTCCGTCATAGGATTTGGTGGCAGACCCGGCAGTAATAACGACGGGATTCTCGAATGCTTTTACTACCAGCATGCCCAGGTCTTCGCTTATGGCGAAGTTAATGGAATAGTCTCTGCCCCAGAATATCTCATAGGTGTTTTCACTTTCACCGATTTCTGTTTGGCTGCCGGTGGCGTTAACGGCAAGCGTCATGAATTCCTGTAGCTCTTTTACCACAATAAAAGTGTTGTTCTGAAGGCCGGATTGACCCTTGGGGACGACGCGTGCCCTGACGCCAGTGTTTATCAGGTTTTCTGAGAGGCCCTCGCTAACCTTCAGTCCAAACATCTCAATAGTTTCCCCGATGTCAATTGAGGAGCTCCCTTTTGTGAGATCATCTGCTGTTAACTCCTCTATTGCAAGCTCACCCGTGGCAAGCTCTCTTACGCCGGGATTCTCTGTCGCAGAACCACCTGTGGCGAGCTCACCCGTGATGAGCTTTTCGGAGGTGTCGGCGGGTTGCGTGGCGAGACGGTAATATTGCTGTATACGTTTAGCCAAATCGTTTGTATTCCAGCCGGTGTCCCGGATGAATTGTTCTCTAAGATTGGGATTATCGGCGTACAGGTGCAACGCTTCTATGGGAAGCGTATTTACGGAAAGGTCTTCAATAGCAAAGTGCTTGCTTTCCAAGTTATCTGGAGAATCATCAAAAATGAGTTTTTGACCGGCTTGCAGATAGATATGATCGTTAGTATTGTTCAGTGGCTTGATGGCAAACACGTAAACAGAACCGCAGAGACAGTAAAGTGCATTTCCGTCTTTCTCGGGCAGCAAAAGGGCAAGATTACGCCAGGGTTGTTTTTGCACGTTATCAGCAATGCGGTACGAACTACTAATGTTTAAGTTGGTTGTATGGGCCGACGGGTTGTTGATATCAACCGAGATGTTTGTATTGGTATCTACTAAAGCATTTGTGTTGTTATCAACTATGTCGTTTGTGATGTTATCGACCATGGCGCTGGTGTTTATGTAGAACCCCGCTTCTTCATTGGTCAGCGGCTCGCCGTCGTAAAACTTGGAGGCACTGCCGGTCCATACAGTAATGGGCAGGGGGTTGATTATCAGCGTACCGGCAACTGTATTAATATTAGTAAAATGCTTTGTAACATCCTGGCCTGCTTGGTTGAAAATTGTATACGAACTAATTAAATTCTTGACGGAACCTGCTACTACCGGAGAACCGGAAGTTTCGGCAGTGATGTTGAAGTTATCGGGAAGACCATACACGAATACATCGGGGCATCTGAGCGGCAGGCCATCGTAGTATTTACTGGCGCTTTGGGCGATCAAGGTGACTGGTTTTGAGTACTTCCAATCGCCATTTGCGGGGAAAGGATCATTATCATCATTAGGTAGAATCAATGTGTCATCTGTATCGATTACCTGGAGATTATCCTGTTGGATTATCTGGTTGTTGAGATCAACCTGGTCAGTTTTCAGATTATCCGGTTCAATTTGAGTTTGGGCTACTCCAGCTGACTCCGTAGCAGCCGGTGCCTGATTTGTCCGGTTTGCTGCGGATGCGGGCTGTTCTTGGTTTGCCTCGGCATCGCTAATACGTACCGCTTCGCCATCGACAGTACCTACATATTCTACAGTAGCGTGTGCTATTTCTAAACCGCAGAGACAATATAACGCTATGATCAAACTCAACGCAAAGAACGCTAAAGACCGTGCTTTCATTTGTGTAACCTCCGTACCATAGCAAATCGAACATACAGGTTGTTACTTGCAGTATTATTGCTCTCAGGAATTATAGGAGTTACTGCTTTATGAAAGTGCGGAGAAACAAAAGTACCTGGCTGTGCGGTTACAAATAATAGGTAAGTAACGGAGGCAATGAGCCGTCCCAAAGTCGCTAGAGAACGGAGAGACTTTTGTTCTACAGTATGCTGTTATGCCTGAAAGAGCTGGCCAGGTAGTACGAGCTTCTCTTTGGGTGGGAAAGCTGAGTCAAAGGCTTCGGCGGCTTTCTCATCTACGAAATAACCGCTTGGGGGAGCGTATTCTCCGCATACGTTGTCCAGATATCCGGGAATGAGTTCTTTGCAGAGAAAGAACGAAGCATCTTCACCCTCGGGCAGGCCGTGATAGCGAATGCCAAAATCACTTGCATAGGTAAACCCGCTTTTCCCGTAAAAGTTAATGTCGCCCTCAAAGCATACAGCTCCGCAACCCAGTTCCGCGGCTTTTTCCAGAGAATAGTCCAAGAGCATTTTGCCATAGCCTTGGTGCTTATAAGCAGGGGAGATGCTGATGGGTCCCATGGTCATAATGGGGATTTCTTTCTCGTCATCAGCTTGAATTGCTGCTCTCATGAACATGTTTTGCCCAATGAGTTCTCCGTCTTTCTCCATAACAAGGTCAAGCTCAGGAACAAACGCGGGGTCGCTTCTCAATTGATGAAGCACGTAATGCTCGAGACATCCCGGACGGTACACGTTCCAAAAAGCTTCTCTTACGAGGTTTTCTACTTCACGGTACTCAGACTCTTGTTCTAACCGGATTACCACCTGATCACTCATGGCCTTATCCTTTCTTTTGTGTTTGGTATTGTTGTATGTGCTGGTTGAGAAGCTCAAATACCGCTTCTTTGTTGTCAGCTTCATCGTACACACTGTAGAGCAGGTACATGGGGCCATACAGCTCCAGCGCTTTTTCCTCTGAACCCAGCAGGTCAGCAACATAGTGAAGCGGACCCGAACCAAGGTATTGATGATAAAGAACATTCATTTCTTCGCTGCGGTATTGCTCTATGGTCAGCATCTTTCTGAATGACGAGGCAAATTCATTCTCAGTCCAGTATCGAAACTGGACTTTGCAAAATGCCAAGAGATCCTCCAAAGCGGAGTTCTCATAAGCTTCAGGCATAATCTCAAGAGTCCCTGTAGGAACAGAGCACTCCTCGGCATTATGAGCATCGTTTTGTTCCATTTTTTGGAGGATATGATCAAAGATATCGCGCTTATTTTTGTAATGCTTATACAAAGAGGGCGCTTTTATGCCCACTGCCTGCGCAATATCTTCGACAGTTACCGCCTCGTACCCCTCTTGAGCAAACAACTTGACGGCTTCTGTGAGTATCCTTTGCTTGGTATCTCCCATAATCACCTCCAAATGGCTAATACTTATATCCTGATCATATGATTCTTCCGGATTGGGATACTCGTCATCAGAATCCTCATCGAAAGACCCTTCAACAACGGGATACTCGTCATCGGAATCATCATTAGACCCTTCAACAACGGGGTATTCGTTGTCAGAATCCTCATCGTAAGTAGTATCTACAATGGGGTATTCATCGTAAGAATCCTCATCAGAAGAGTCCGCAACAATGGGATTCTCATCATATATCACTTCTTCAGTGTATGATACTTCAACGGACTCGATGATATAGGATCCCTCAGCAAAGGGGTCCTCATCAAGAGGATTGTCTTCAATAGGTAATTCGTCTGCAGGCTCTTCTACAACAGGCTCCTCATCTGCAGGTTCCTCGTCAAGGGGCTCCTCATCAAATGATTCTTCGTCAAGGGGTTCTTCATCAAACGATTCCTCGTCAAGGGGTTCTTCATCAAACGATTCATCGTCAAAGAAATCCTCACCATCAAAGAACCCATCGTCAAAAGGCTCCTCATCAGAGAAGTCGTCTTCATCATCAAGATCATCAAGATCATCAAGATCATCTGATGGGAGTCGGGACTCAATGTATTTGGCGAACTCGGCTTCATTCCATTTTGCATCTTTGCAGAATTGTGCCATCAGATCAGGATTAGAGGCGTACAGACCCAGTACTTCATCTGGAAGTGTCTCTTGAGTCATTTTTTCGATTTTGTATGTTATATTTTCTTTGTCAATTGCATCATTGATGTACACGGAAGTCAGCTTTTGACCGGCGCTCAGCTCGGTCTGCTGGGCTTCACCGGTCAGCGGATTGATGCCGTACACCCAAACAGTGCCGCAGAGACAGTAAAGTGCTTCGCCGTCCTTCTCGGAAAATGTAAGTGCAAGATTACGCCAGGGCTGTTGCTGGTGATTGCCGTCGACTAAATCAATGCCGGCTTTTTCATTGGTAAGCGCCTTTCCGTCATATATTTTAGAGGCACTGCCGGTCCAAACGGTTATGGGCAAAGGATCAACCAGCAGCTGGCCCGGAACGGTATCGATGCTGCTAAAATGGTTTGTGACATTCTCTTTTGCTTGGTTATAAATCTCATAACCTGCAATGGGGTTATCGCTTTCGCCTGCTTTTGTTTGGCTGCCGCCGGCTTTGGCAGTTATGGTGAACTGCTTGGGCAGACCGGTCACGAGTATGCCATCGGTGCGGGAGAGCGGCGTGCCATCATAAACTTTACTGGCGCTTTGGGCAATAATGGTGACTTTTCCCTGATACATCCAATCGCCGTTTGCGGGGAAACCGTAATCTTTAACCGAGATAGTTTTGCCGCTTTTATCGACAAATTGAGCATCGGCTATTTCATTGTATTCAACACGGATAGGCATTGTGACCGAACCTGCTTGAGCAGAATCAAACTCGAATTCGTCCGGGAATGCTTCATCCTCATCAAATGCAGCCAAAGCCAGAGCTGCATCTTCTTCTAAAGCGGCCTCGTCCGGACTTGCCTCTAAGGCACTGTTTGGCTCAGATGCTTTTGCATCAACGGCGTTATCTTTAAAAAAGGCAGCAGCAGAGAAGTCTGTTGAAGCCATTGCCCCTACGCAAAGACAGAGCGACGCTATTGCCAAACTTAACGCAAACAAAACTAAGAACCGAGTTTTATATTGCATACCTCCATCCCAAATCAAATTGGGTATGTAGTTTTAAAACCTTATAATTATTGCACTATTGCGACCCGAGGTTGTGGGTGAAAGTACAAAAAACTGTTCACGTGCACAGGAATTGCTTGCTTGTCTTCAGTTTAGGCAGCTTGAAAACAAGTCAATGTTTGCTATTGCTATTAAATCGAGTAACAAAATGCGCTGACACGATTCGTTTGTCTGGAATGAGTATAATATGCCGAGATTGTTTAGTACCCAATGGGGCGGTCAGCTCTTGTTTGAGAAAGCCAATCGAGCGGTTGGCCTTTGTTTGAGAAAGCCAATCGGGCGGTTGGCCTTTGTTTGAGAAAGCCAATCGGGCGGTCGGAATTTGTTTGAGAAAACCAATGGGGCGGTCGGCCTTAGTTTGAGAAAGCGGTGTTGAGGTGCAGGGATTTGATTCTGACAATAAGCCGGGTAAGTTATCTGACCGGAACAGGATATCTCTCAAATGGTGTTGGCTTTATATACCGATGCTGGTGGGAATTGCGGTTTTGAGTGTTCTTGCGTATCCCACGCTTCCCGATGTTATTCCTACACACGGAGACTTTAGCGGTAACGTAAACGAATGGAAAGAAAAATCACCTTGGCTTGCGGTGTTTCCTTTTGGAATGGCCGCTTTTATAGCGCTTATTTTTATAATCTGTCAAATAATTGTTCCCCGTATGTACAAATACCAATTTGCTGCAGATGAAGAGCGGATCAAACAATACTATGACATTATGGCGCGGCCTTTGAGCATATGGTGCCTGGTATCCGGCCTTCTTTTAAGCGCAGTTTTGGGCTATGGGATTGAGTTGTCCTTTATGGGTGTCATTAATCTCGGTCAGCTGGCCATAGCCATAATAGTATTTGTTTTTGCATGCGTTGCATCCATGATAGCCATCTCCGTGAAGGGAAACCGTCAGCTTAAAGAGCAATTATCAGGGCAGGATATCAAAGCAGGCGACTATGATCCTGAGCACTGGAAGCTTGGTTTTATTTATTTTAACAGGGACGACGAGCGCATTATGATTCCGGACAGACTAAGCGTTGGCTGGACCATTAATTTTGCCCGACCTATGGTGTGGGTGGTTATTGCTCTGCTTTTGGTTATTACCGCGGTCGTATACCTTTGCCTGACATTCTTGGTAAAAAAGTAGGGGTTTACCCTAAGGAAACAATCATTTTCTCATACTTCGCAGAATGAAGTATTTCAAGTTTTACCTGTTAGGTACGATTGTTGATGCTGAGAAGCAGTTGTGAGCCGAGGCAAAGTAAAAACGCAACGCCTTGGATATAATCTTAAACCAAAACCGGGGTTTTCTGCACAAAGCCAAGGCGCTGCCTTATGAAACCAAAAGCTCAGACCGCAAAAGGGAACCGCGGACCGCAAAAGCTCCTTTTGCGGTCTCAAATTGAGGCCTTTTGTGCAAACCATACTTTCGAGATGATGCTTCCCAGAAGCCCTGCACTTCTGACCTGCAGGTTTGTCTCAGCGATAAAAACAGCCTTAAAACCCGAGATCGCAAGCCGCTTTGTGGTCTCAAACTGAGGTTGTAATCCCATTTTGCAGGAGTATTTAGGGCTGATGTTCGAGCTCTTACCGACTCGTTAACAGAGAGAACTCTTAAAGCCAAATATAAACACTTGTTCAATAAAAATCGACAAATGTGGGGGGTTGCAGCAATCACTTTACTGCCCCGTTTACAGAATCAACAAATGTAGGGGGGTTGCAGCAATCACTTTTGCACTTGTCAAGCTACTCTATGCAGCAGGCTCCCATTTGCAACGAATTGGGGAGACTATAGCGCCTTCCTTTTTAAGCTCTGCAAAAGCTTTGTCAATGAGCTTGCGGTCTATCCCGGTAAGCTCGGCAGCTTTACCGGCGGCAATTGGTTCACCTGCTTCTTTCATGGCCTGTAATACCGCTTGTTTAACCTCTGCAATATCCATCATATCCTCCTTTTGCCATACACTTTACTGCTTGTATCTGTCTAGAATCAAACACTCAATACTTGAATCCATCGAGCACATTAGTACATGATACATAAGAGCCTGACTTATTGTCACGTACTTATGAACTTGCATTATACTCCATAGATATCGTGACACTTGGTCTCGAGATAGGTTAAGTAGAACTCGGGATCAAAAGGAGCGCCATAAATCCGGTCGAGCAGCTGGGCCGGGGTGTAGCGGTGACCGTGACGCCAAATGTTTTCGCGGTTCCAGGCGTTAATGGGGGCAAAATCACCGGCTGCTATGCAGGCGTCCACGTCAACCGTCTCGCGCATCTTGGCGAGGAATTGAGCTCCGTAGGCGTTACCGAGTGCATATGAGGGGAAATAGCCAATCAAACCGCTCGACCAGTGGCTGTCCTGAAGAACACCGTGTTTGTCGTCCGGAACGTCAACGCCAAGGTATTCCTTATAGAGGCGGTTCCACTCTGCAGGAAGATCGGCAATGGCAAGCTGTCCGGCAAAGATGCGCTTTTCGAGCTCGTAACGAATCATAACGTGGAGGGAGTAGGTCACCTCATCAGCCTCGGTGCGGATGAGAGAAGGCTGCACTTTGTTGACGGCATGGTAGAGCTCCTCGGCATTATGGCCTGCCATCTGACCCGGGTAAAGCTCGGCAATCTTTGGGAAAACAAGCTCGCAGAAGGCGCGGCTGCGGCCAATGATATTCTCGTAAAAGCGGCTCTGGCTTTCATGGATACCCATAGAAACTCCGCAGTCAAGGGCAGTGTATGCGAGTCCGTCTTCTGAACCGGTATCATAAAGCGCATGCCCGCCCTCGTGAACAACACTGTACATTGAGGAAGCAAAATCATCAGTATGGTAATGAGTGGTAATACGCTCATCAAAATGGGAACCAAGGTTTGTGGTAAAGGGATGCTCGGTGGTTGAGAGGCCCACATGGCCAAGGTCAAGACCCATGGTGCGCATAAGATAGTAGGCAAGTTCCTCCTGCTCCTTGACCGGAAATTCCCCAAAGCGCAGAGAGTCGTCTACCTGCGGTGCAGCGCTTACCTTGGCAACAAGGGGCACAATGCGCTCGCGGAGTTTTGCAAAAAAGGCATCGCATGCCGCAACGGTGAGGCCTTCCTCATAATCATCAAGACGCTGCTCATAGGGATCGCGGTCCGGCTCAATATAGAGGGAGAAGCGCTTGGCTGTAGCAAAGACCTCCTCCAAAAGCGGAGCGAACATCACAAAATCAGAGGCCTCCTTGGCACGGTGCCACACATCCTCGGAACGCACAATAAGTTCCTCGTAGGCAACATATCTCGGCCATAGGAATTGCCCGCATTTCTTTGAGATCTTTCATAAGCAGCTGAACCATGCGTTTCTCGTCAAAACTCAGCTCCTCAGAATGCTCGTCGAGGAAGTCGAGAAGCTCAACCGTCTCGCTCGAGGTCTGAAGCTTATAGATTTCCTCGGAGAGAATGCCCAGGCTCGCCGCGCGGTTCTCGGCAGTATCTTTGGGAGCAACGGTTGCGCCGTCATACCATATAGATTCTACAGCATGATTGAAGGCGGCCATTTTGCGCTGCAGCGACATGAGACTGTCGCGGGCGGTATCAAGAGTGTAAGACATATCAGACTCCTTGTTGTTACAAAACTCGTGGTAGTTGTATTCAAGAGGAATGTTACCACAATAAGACACCCATGCGAAGCATGCGAAAACAAGCGCATGTGTTGATTTTATATACATCTATACATATCTCACTGTATTGTTTATATTTATATCGATGTTTATCGAATTATATTTTGAAAGGAGTTCTCATGGAAGAACTAATGACATTTTTCAAGAACCGGATCGCAGACGCACAAAAGAGCGCTTGCGATCTCAGAGCAGACGGTCGCGAGGATGAAGCGGCGCTTGAACAGATTCGCGGGAATATTTATGGCATCTTTGTCTCGGTCATCGAGACAGGCACAACGCACACCGGCTCACCCGAGGAGCTCAAGAGTTTTTTTGAGAAGAATCTTGAGCGCATTCCTTCTGGCTGGGTTATTGCACGTGATAAAGCCCGGGAACGCGGCGACACCGTTCGCGTTGTGCAGGAAGAGGTCAAACTTAATGCAATCCAGGAAATCCGTGATGCTTACCGGCAATTTTGCGGTGATGCATCATGACAGAACAAGAAGCGGTGGCGCTCTTTAAATGCTTGGCAGATAAATCACGGCTCCAGATTCTGCGTTCACTCGCCCAGGAAGATATGTACGTAGAGCTTCTTGCCGAGCGGCTGAATCTCTCGGCATCTACCGTATCATTCCATCTTAAAAAACTTGCCGAGATAGGCGCGGTGACATCGTGCAAGTCGCAATACTACACGATGTACTCCCTGCACCGGGAGGTATTTAACCAAACCATCCTCTCAATTATCGCGCAAAAGCCCGACGAGGCAGAGATACAAGCTCAGCGGGAGATAACCTGGAAAAAGAAGGTACTTGACTCCTTCTTTGATAAAGACGGTAAGCTCAAAACCATTCCCGCGCAGCGCAAAAAACGCCTCATCATTCTCGAACAACTGGCACAAGCCTTTGAACCCGGGAAAACGTATTCAGAGCGCGAGGTCAATATCATCATTGCCGACTATCATGATGACTTTTGCACCTTACGCCGCGAACTCGTAGACGAAGGCCTCATGCAGCGCTCCGACGGTACCTATCAAAGAAACATACAGGCCAGCTGACACGAGGCCGGATCAAAGACCCACAAGCGCGGTCTCGTGCAGAGAATTTGCCAATTCATGACTACTCAAACGCATTTGAGTAGTCTGTTTTTCTATACTCAACCCAATATGCCGAGAAGCCCGCATCGCTGACCTGCGGGTTCTTCTCGGCTAGTTTTTCTTGCTCTCCTTGGCAGGCTACTCAAATGCGTTTGAGTAGTCATGAATTGGCAAATTCTCTGCACGAGATAGGTTTTGGACTGTCTATCTACCTGTACTTGATCCTCATGACTACATGAACACCAAGACGTTGTTCTTATGGGGCAACAACCTTACTGATGCCCAGCTTCAGGACTGGCACTTTGTGGCTGACGCTATTGAGAACGGTACCTACGTAGTATGTATCGATCCTATTTTTACGCAGATGGCAGCCAAATCCCATAAGTTTGTTGCTATTCGTCCCGGAGCGGATATGCCGCTTGTTATGGCGATGATGTATGTCATCGTTGAAGAAGACCTTGTAGATTGGGACTTTATGCGCGAGCATTCTTGCGCACCGTTCCTTGTCAAGGATTCTGACGGCCTGTTCCTGCGCATGAGCGACCTGGGAGTAGAGCCGGCAGTGGGCGACAATGGTGCAGCAGTTGACCCGTATGTTGTTTGGGATGCAGATGCCAATGCCTACGGTGAGCTGGGTGCAGTCGCCAACCCTGCTATGGAAGGCAGCTTTGAGGTTGAAGGAATCAGCGTTACCACAGCATACAGCCTGCTTAAAGACGAGATCATGAAGTTCCCGCCCGAGTATGCATCTACTTTGTGTGACGTACCGGTCGAGACCATCAATGAGCTCGCACATCTGGCCGTTGACGGACCCGTTACCCACCGTGTTGGCTGGGGTCCCCAGGCTTATGACAACGGTATCCATCCTCATTTGGCAGGCGCGGCGCTTGGCGTCCTCACCGGCCAGCTTTGCAAGCCCGGCGCCAACTATGGTCCCGCTCCGTGGCTCATGTTCCTTGGCGGAAATATGGCAATGCAGGCTTCCAGCGCTCCGGTCACTTCGCCCACCATTAGCAACATGTATATGGCCGACGTCATGGCCAGCAATGAATTTAACGGCACGCCCGTTACACCCAAGGCATTGTGGGTCTATTCCGGCAACCCAATGTGTACCTGGGTAGACACCAACACGTTGCGTGACGAGGTCTTTAACAAGTTTGAGCTTGTGGTCACCGTTGACAATATGATGACCGACACAGCACGCTGGTCAGATTACGTACTCCCGTTGGCCCACTGGTTTGAATACGAGGACGCCGTTATTTACGGCAATACGTATCATGTTTTGTACTCCGGCCAAGCGGCTGAGCCGTTGGGAGAATCAAAGTGCGACCTGGATATCATGCGCATGTTAGCAAGCAAGATGGGACTGCGCGAAGATCTGTATCCTGCATCCAACGAGGAGTATTTGCGTTCATACTTTAGCTCCCCCACCTGTGAAGCTATGGGTATAACCTATGACAACCTGGTTGAACAGCGCGTGATCAGGTGCTTCCCCGAGAACTACCGCTTGTGGGAGAACGGCGCCTTCCTCACCGCCTCCGGCCGCGCAGAATTCTATACCGAGAACCCCGTTGCCGACGGCTATGTGGGTGCCGTACCAGATCTCGACCGCGAGCACCTGCCTCACTGGTTCGAACCTCGCGAAGCATGGCCAGAAGGCGAATTGGCCGAGAAGTACCCGTTTGTTCTTATGTCGGAACGTCCGCGCTTCCGCGTACATGGCCAGTGGGCGTACAACCGCATTTTGCGCGAAATTGACCCCGAGCCCACTGTCAAAATGAACCCTGCTGATGCTATAGCTCGCGGCTTGGAGGATGGTATCCATGTGGAGTGCTTCAACGAGCACGGCCATGCTGTCGCCAAGCTTGTCTACAATGAAGCCATACGACCCGGTACCCTGGTGTATCCAAAGAGCTGGCAGTCAGACCAGCACATTGCAGGTAGCTGGTCCGAGCCGCTTTCACGTCAATGTGACCCGGTTGCCGTAAACCAGAGCTTCATGGATTGCCGCGTAGACGTTCGCGCTTGGGAAGGAGCTGAATAAATGACCCGCTACGGAATGGCTATTGATAAAAAACGTTGCGTTGCCTGCAATACTTGCTGCGTTGCCTGCAAAATTGAGAATAACTTGCCTCAGGATATGTGGTGGAACCGCGTAATCAACGAGGGCGGCCCAAACCCGGATTCTCCGGCAGGTACATACCCCTCACTTACCATGACAACGTACACCCTTTCTTGCCAGCACTGCGCAAATCCCGCATGTGTACCGGTATGTCCTACGGGTGCTACCACCAAGGATCCTGAAACCGGAATCGTAATGATTGACCCTCATATTTGCATTGGTTGCAAAGCATGCATTGACGCCTGTCCTTATGGCGTACGTACGCTTCAGGCTGACGAGCCGGTTTACTACACGGCTTTCAACATTGGCGGCGACGGCATTCAAGACCACGTTCCCAACACCGTAGAGAAGTGCACGTTCTGCGCACACCGCGTTGTGAACGGCGAAGTTCCCTTCTGTGTAGAGGTCTGCCCGGCTCGTGCCCGTGTCTTTGGAGATCTCGACGACCCCAATTCTGACATCAGCAAGCTCATCGCCTCTCGCGACTACGAGCAGCTCCTGCCTGAAGCCGGCACCGAGCCTTCAATTTACCTCCTGGTATAAGGTACCGTCATCTTAGAAGTGCTACAGGCTTAACCCTGTAAGTTTTACGCCCGCCAGCTTTATTGACTGGCGGGCGTATTTTTTTGCGCAAAATTGCTTATAATGCCGTCAAGATTGAGTAATAAAGATTGTTGAGGTGTATTTTGATGGCAAACATTAGTCTGACTCCCCTGACTCCGGATGACCGTGATCAGTTTATCCGAGACAATCAGGAAGCATTTAACTACGGCGCCTTAGAAGAATTTGGCCGCCGGGATGATCACTTTGAAGAAGAAGGTGAAATTATCTCCCGAGAAACCATTGAAGCTGCTATCGACAGCGGAGAGGCATACCGTATCATGCAGGATGACCGGCCGGTTGGCGGGGCAGTCATCACAGTGAACGGGAATCATGGTGATCTTGATCTGTTGTTTGTCTCCCCCAAAGTACACAGCAAAGGTATTGGTTATGCTGCCTGGTGCGCTATCGAACAACTACACCCGGAAGTGACTGTCTGGGAAACCGTCACGCCGTATTTCGAGACGCGCAACATCCACTTCTACGTTAACCGCTGTGGATTTCACATAGTAGAGTTCTATAACAGCCATCACCCAGATCCAAACGATCCAGATATGGCCGAGCAGATAGATGACCAGTTCCCCGACGGCATGTTCCGGTTTGAGAAAAGGATGTAATATATTACTCCCATTTTCCCAGATAAACCATAAGGGCTTCTCGGCATGATTGGTCGTTTGTCAGCTTTTGGAGTAGCTGCTTAGAGTTTTAGAACAACCTCAATATCCTTGTTAACGAGACTCGCGAACACTTTCCCGTCTTCAGGGGAACCGGTAACGGTGCCATAGTGCTCAGGGATAGCAACCTTGGGCTTTAAAGCATTCACAAAAGCAGCTGCCTCGCGGGCATCCATGGTGTAGGTACCTCCTGCAGGTACAAGAGCGATATCGCAGGCTATTTTGCGATTTTCTGGCAGGTCATCAGTATCGCCGGCAATATAGACACGCGTACCGTCGAGGGTCGTGACAACATAGCCTACCCAGCCGTTAGCCTTTGGATGGAACTTCTTGTGGGGATTGTACGCGGGAACAGCTTCAACGCGCAGACCCTCGAGAGGCTCACACTTGTCACCGGGCTTGACCAACTCCGCATGAGAAAGTTCAGCCGCCATGGAGGCAGGAGCTACAAACCGTGTAGTCTCATTCACAACCCGGGCGATATCTTCGGGCGAGAAATGATCGTAATGCGAATGCGTCACAAGCACCAGATCTGCATCATGCGGTTCGCGGGTAAGCTTGAACGGATCGACATAAACAACCGCGCCCGGGCCTGCATCGATACGAATAGAAGAATGCGTATTGATTGTGATAAAACCGGTATCCATGGTGCCTCCTCTTGCTTGGGTTCTCCCCTGGTCATACTCATATTAAAAGACAGCCCACCCTGCCAAAACTATCGCTTTGCGAACTCAGCTTCAGCCGTGCCTGCTCCCCTCTCTTTTCAGGAATTATACCATAGCCCGGCCACATGAAGCGCTCACTCCCTGCAATGACTGACGAATGGCTTGTTTAAGGTTTCTGTTTACAGAGGCGTTATTGATAACAAGACGGTACTCTGTGGCACAAATCCTTTCTTCAATATTTACGAGGCGCTTGTTGTGAGGTACCATTATCTTGATAACAAGAGGATACGAGGAGGACGCAGCTATGCCGGCAAAAGACCGAAGCGAAGAAAAAAAGACTTATCTCCCGTCTCGACGTGTCTTTACTGATCGCGAAGAACCGCAGAGCGCTTTTTGGGACACCTATTCAAAAGCCTGCTCTCACCCGGCAGATTACAACGTGCTTCATTTCTACGGACGGGGCGGCATTGGCAAAAGCGCTCTTCTGCACCTGCTCCATAAACAGCTGCTCGAGAAAAACGGTTATTGCGTCTTCTATGACATGGAAGAAGGCGTTGAGATGCGCCGTATCCTCACCCGGCTGCACAATATGCTCCGGAATCAATACCCCAAGGAGTTTTCTTTTGAACTCTTTGATCTCACACTACTCAAGTTCAGCGAGCTCGCCGGAGAGCATAACGAGCTGGTTGAGCGCGAAGATAAAACCATTATCGAGAGCAATCCTATTCTCTCGGCTCTTTTAGAGGGAATGACGGTTATCCCCGGCGTATCTATTATCTCTACGGTTGTCGAGAAGCTCACCAAGGGTTATCACTACGTTAAAGATATGAGCGAGCTCCACAGAACGCATTTGCTTAAAAAGGCCACTTGCATTGAGAGTCTCCGAATGAACGAGCTTTTGTCGCTCATGCCCGAGTACTTTAGCGAAGATCTGAGCAAGTGCTGCAAAGAGCTGCATAAACCGGTGGTCTTCTTCTTTGACACATACGAGCGCCTGGTCAACTACATGAGCGACACAGGAGTGGCGGGGCAGGAAGACAAGTGGCTGAGAGACACTATAATTCAATATACACCCAACAGCGTTTGGACTATCGCCGGCCGGGACCGTCTGCGCTGGCGGGAGATAGACGAGAACTGGAAAGATGATTCTTACTACGAAGACCATCTGCTGGGACAACTGGGGAAAACCGATGCTGTCCATTATTTAAAGGAGGCGGGTATTGCCCAAGAGAGCCTCTGCGAAAGTCTTTTTGCCCTCACCGAGGGTGACCCGCTTTACCTCGATATTTGCGTCAACACCTGGGATAACCTTCTATCTAAAGGGAAGACGCCTACATTTGAGGACTTTGGTGACCATACCCAGCTGGTAAGCCGCTACCTGCGCTACATGGACTCGGCCCACCGGGATATGACAGAACTGCTCGCCTGCTTTGGAACATGGACAGACAGCGAAATCAAACAAAAAGCTCCGGCCATCACCGGCAGTTTTAGCGAAAACATCTATCAAACAATTATGGGATCTACCCTGGTCCAAACCAACAGTGCCGGGAGTTGCTACCTCCACAGGGTTGTGAGAGATGCCATCCTGGCCCAAATGCCGGCCCAGCGCGTGCAGGAGCTTATGAACAAGATTGCCAAAGAAAACGCGCAGGAAGAAGCACTCTTCTCACTGGATTATGTTGCAGTTCTCGATAATGACGTAGACCGGCTTATTGAGGGTCTCAAAAAGCATGCTCAAGTATCTTCAGATGCTGTCATGCAAAAAATACAGACGCTCAAGCACCAAAGCAACTACTTCGAACTTTGCCGCATATTAGAGCCTTTGTACCGGTACCAGGAGAGCGTACAATTTGAGGACACAGACGTGTATCCCATCTTGGAACAATACCTGTGGGCACTTTACTATACTGATCATCCTGATATGTTCCTTGCACTGACCGAGAAAATCTATGATGCCTACGCTGCAAATCACGTTGAAGGAACACCTTGGCTGCAAGTGCGCAAAACGCGCATTAACGCATACCATAATAACCGCCAATACGAAACCGCTTATGATCTGGCCTATGATCTCAAAGAGGAACTGGAGCTTCTCGGCGAATATGGGCTTGACTACACTGATGTCACGGGCTCAATGGGCACTGCACTTACACTGCTTGGACGCAACAAGATGGCTATCCAAGTATTGGAGATAATCAGAGAACGGGAGCTTGATGAGCTTTCAAAAGGGCTGCGTACAAAGTGGAGTCTTTATAACACTCTGCATTTTCTCGGCAAAAACTATATTGCGATTGGGGAGCCCCAAAAGGCTCTGGAGGCCTATTCACAAGCGCTCGAGATTTCACGGGAAACTTATGGAGACAATCATCTGCTCACACTGCATGAAATGAACAGTGTCGCTCTCGCCTACGGCGCCCTTAACCAGGAAGATAAAAAGGAAGAAATCTTAACCCGGGTTCTCGATATCTATGACAAAAAATACGGCTACTACGACAGTGAAGGGCTTACGGTTATACACAACCTCGCCAATACCCGCTTAAGGCAAAAACGGTATCAAGAAGCCCTCGAGTTAAATCAAAAAGCATATGATGCCCGCAAAAAACTCCTTGGCGAAAATCATCCGGACGTCTATGATTCGCTCAACGGGATCGCTCTTAACCTCCTCAATCTGGGAGAAAAAGAAAAGGCAAAGCCGCTGCTGGAGCAGGCGCTGGACGGCATGCACAAAGCTGTGGGTTTCAACCACCCAAGAAGCCGCTATATCCTCTGCAATTTATCTCCGCTCTATAACTCCAAAGATGAATATGCCAAAGGCGAAGCGGTCTGCCTGGAAGGCGTCACTATGTGCGAGCACTATCCCGACATGGCGGCTATTGTGGTCAAACAAAAGGCTCAGTACCTGGAGTGGCTGGGTATCTATTGTTATCACCAGGGCAAGCTCAAAGACGCCGAGCAGGCAAACAGGCAGCTCCTGAACCATTTAGCACAAATGGAGCCACAGCCGCATGAGAAAATTGCCGAGATATACGAGCACCTTCTCAACGACCTGTACTATCAGGAGAGATATTTAGAAGCCCTATCCATAAACAAAGAAGGACTCGCTTATGCGGAGTGCAATCTTCCTCCAAAGAACCGCTGGAGAGTTGTTCTCATGGAATGGGTGGGTTACTGCCTCCGCAAACTCAACAGGTATCAGGAAGCCTATGATGCAGACCTGGCCTGCTGGGAATACGAGCGAAACCTCTACGGAGAAGATCATCAGCGCACGCAAAAAATGAAGAAAAACCTGGATCATGACACCTGGAAACTCAAAAATCAGTAAGCAGAGCGTACTTCTGCACATGCAATCTACGAATGCTCAGATCACACATTTGTACCTCGAAATAAATGCATTATATGATATTGGGGTCAAAAGATCTTACTCTTGCAAGTTATGCCGAGTACTAGCATGACGGTAAGCAAATTCTGAAGGTTTTCTCGGCAAAAGCCCAGATAATTTTAAACATTTGAGAATTGATCATGCTAGCGCTCGTCATAACTTGCAAGAGTCAAGCGTGTCAAAGAGACAGGTGCTTTAGCACGCTATAGTGCTTAAGCACCTGTCTCTTTGACACATCAGTTCAATCTCAGCTACCTGGTTACAGTGCCGGCTCACCGTTTATGTAGAGCATGAAGCCGTTTGGTTTAACGTTTGCGAGGTCGCCGCTAAAATCGCTGATGTAGCTGTCGCCCAAGAGGGTCCAGGTAGATGACTCGTCAAGCTTTACCTCGACGTAGCCGGCGTGGCCGCCCTCGTTGATTGCGCCGGTGTAGGTTGAACCTGTCAGTCTGAGTGAAAGCGCTGATATCTCATCTACGGTAATGCTTCCTTCGAGAGCCTGTTTGGTCGCGATAAAGGCGCATTCTCCTCCGTTTGAGCCTTCCTTGCCCCAGCGTCCCGTTGAGATAATGAGCAGACTCTTATCATCTGAAAGCGTGAGTTCCGCCTCCTCGAGGTTCACGATGCACGCGGTATTGGTGCAGTAGAACATTGCTCCGCTTTCGCTGCGCATCGAGCCCTTTTTCATGGTAAATACGCTCGTACCCTCAGATGCGTCTCCCGACATGCTCTGATAAAGCATGACATTTGCACGGAGGCTGTCTTCTTTGGTTGACTGGTCGTTAGCAATAAGCTCGCAATTCTCAACCGTAACCGAGTTTTTACCTTCAATAATAACTGCACGGGACTGCTCCGAGATGCAGGTAGCATCGCGCACGGTAATATCTGCTGTACTATAGATGACAGGACAGCCGTTTGTACCGGTAGAAGTATAGGTTCCTCCGGTAAGGTCGAGAATACCGCCTCCTCGGTCCGAGCGTATTGCCGCTTTGCTTGCCGAGGTAACCGTAAGATTCGAACCGTAAAGGGTACCTCCGCCGGAAACCTGGACGCCTCCGGCACCACCACCGGTCACTTCAACCGTAGAATCGGCGATCTCAATTACACCGTTTTGATACGCAAAGACTCCGGTTGCGTTTTCTGCCTGAGCGGTAACCTTGCAGTTTTTGAGCGTCACATGAGCGTCTCCGTAAACACGAACTGCCGCGTTAACCCCATAAAAGCTCGACCCATCAGCACTTGAGGCATTGCCCGCAGTTTTTTGAATCGATACTCCGTCAAGGGTCGCAGTCACATTGCCCGACGCTTCAAAAACACTCTGGTCAACTTCAGTTGCAGTGTAAGTGCCGCCGCTCAGAGCATCCCCATCCTGAAGGATAACCGTAGCATTCGGCTCGGTATTGGCACCTGCATCACCACCACCGGGTCCTCCGCCCAGGCCACCACCAGGACCGCCACCTTCACCGGGTTTTTGCGGAGGCTGTCCCGGAGCTGCCAAAGCTACTGCGGCAAATACTCCGCAAGATGTCAGTGCTGCTGCGAACCCTGAGGCTCCCGCAATAAATGACCTGCGTGTTAAAACAGACTTCATGGCAAATCACCTTTCTCACAGATATTCCTTACCATCCTGTCTCGTAACCATAAAACCAAAAATCGCTGAATCGAACCTTAAAAAGCATGTCCAGCACGAAATATTCATAGGCAAGAATACGTTATTTAATGAATCTCGTTTACGTTCTTGGTGCATAACATGGGTCAGTCCCCTATTACGAGTCTCCCGTTATGCCAATGCGAATTCAATCTCATCAAGACCACTTGCTACCGCGTTAACTCTTCCTGTTTCTTTGAATCCCATCTTGCGATAGAGCTTTTCTGCTTTCATGTTGTTTTCTAAAATCCATAGCGTGGGTATGCCATCACAATGATTCATAGCAAATTGCAACAGTTGAGTTCCGTGCCCTTGGTTTTGATGGCTCGGAAGAACATAGAGATCCTCTATAAGATTCCCGATTACTGATACTATACCAATGGGTTCCTTCTCGACAAACATGTATACCGTGCTTCCGTTGTCAATCTTATTTTGTAAGTATATTCGCTGATGCTCAGGCGTATGGAGCGCGATGAATTCCGGAGTGCAAAATGAACTGTGCGATTCTTGCCATGATACCGAGTGAACGGATGCAGCCTCCATGATATTTGTTTGGTCTACCTTTACAATCATAAGGCTCTCCTTCACACACCTTGGCCTGGAATACTTACAACTTGTGGCGAAACTGTGTTGTGACAAAACCACGCTTGTCTCTCTCACTGTGGCAGACATTAGTATAAGCGTGAGCTCGCAAGGAATCAGCAACAGGAGGTACCGCCATGCTGAAAATCGGAGAATTTTCGAAGCTGTCCAGAGTCAGCATCAGGATGCTTCGCCACTATGATGAGATAGGCCTCTTAAAACCGGCCGAAACAGATCGCTTTACGGATTACCGATATTACCGAGAAGACCAGCTCCCAATTGCAGCCCGCATCACGGCGCTAAAGGATATGGGTTTCTCGCTTGCCGACATTGTAAGGATCCTTGCGGTTTATGATGACCGCACGCAGCTAGAGCAATTCTTTTGCACCCGGCAAAAAGAACTCGAAGCTTTATCTCATGATACGGCAAACAAACTAGCGCTTCTGGACGCAGCCCAAAAGAGGCTGAGAAAGGAAGAAAACATGAGCTATAATGTTACCATTAAGACAATTCCCGCCCGCTATGCCGCTACAGTTCATATGACCCTCCCCCGCTATGAAGACGAGGGAATAATATGGGGCATACTCGTAGAAGAAACCGCCGGCATGAAGCTTGTTGAGGCAGACCCTTGTCTGTGCGCGGTAACCTACCTCGATGGCGAGTATAAAGAAGAAAACGTCGAAATGATGGCCTGGAAAACCGTGAAAGGCACCTATCCAGACACGGAGCATGTGAAATTTCAAACCTTGCCGGAGGTTACAGTCGCGAGTTGTACATACCAGGGAAGCTATACGCTCATAGTGGATGTATACGCAGCCGTTGCAGCCTGGATTGAAGCAAACGGATACGAGCCCGCAGGTCCCATGTTCAACATCTACCACGTAAGTCCGCACGAGACCCAGAATCCCAATGAATTTGTAACCGAGATTTGCTACCCCGTGAAGAAAAAGTAGCAACTTGACCATTTGCACGTTATTTACCGTAACAGGGGTCAGTCCCCTGTTACGCCCCCTGTTACGCCCCTTGACCGTAACAGGGGCCAGTCCGTGTTATGCCAATGCGATTCCAGACCGTTGTCCGAACCAGAATGGCCGTTACCAAGGTTACATCTGTCTATCCAGATTAGTTTATTGATAATATTATCAATAAATAATATTATTATTGGCATTAATACACTCTGCACGGCGACCTTGACAAAGAGGTTTTGGTATACAGTTATATATTCGAGACTTACTTTTACAGTGAAGTTCTCGTTTGATTTGATTTATCCCACGAGGAACCGGCTGAATTGCCGGGGTGCCCTCTGTCTTCAAAAGAAAATGCTGATGAGCTATGTACAACAAACAAGAACAGAAAGGAGCTCATGACAAATGGAAGACACCGAGCGCAATCTCTCTCGAAGAGATTTTGTTGGCCTGGCAGGAGGGGCTGCAGCAGCAGTAGCCGCACAAACGCCGCTTGCTGCTTGCCTTGCAGACGAGGCGGCTGCTGATAGCGCAGAAGCAACCAGTGCATCTGAGCGCGCAGGCATCGCCGCACCTGTTTCTCCGCATACCAACGCTGACGGGAACTACAACATCATCCTCATTGTGACTGATCAAGAGCATTACTATGATCATTATCCTGAGGGTACTAACTTCCGTGCTCGTGAATTGCTGACCGAGCTGGGCACAACGTTCGAGAAACACTATGCGTGCTCGAACATGTCCACGTCAAGCCGCGCTGTTTTGTACACCGGTACTCATGTAACCGAGAACCTCATGCGTGACAACGTGGAGTTCCCCTGGCAGCTGCCGCTTGACGAGAAGCCCCCAACCATTGGCGACCGTATGCGCGACGCAGGTTATTACACCGCTTACAAAGGCAAGTTCCACATGGGCTCAGCCGGCGCGTTTGATGTTCCGGATGACGATACGGTTCTCCAGGTAAACGGCATGGAGCCCTATGGTTTCTCGGACTGGAACGCAATTGGCGAAATTGCAGGAGCGCCGCTTCAGGGATACCATTACGACGACTACATTGAGGGCGAAGCTACTCAGTGGCTGCGCGAGAAGGGCTCGGCTGTTAATGCCGATGGACAATCGTTCTTCCTCGCGGTCAATTTTGTAAACCCGCATGATATTATGTACTTTGATGCCACAGACGAAGGCGACACGTCACAGAAGGACAGCGCACGTCTCACGGTAACACGCACACCGGGCAATACTGTTTATCAAAAAGCGTATCCTGATCTCGGACTGCCTGCAGGACTCCGGGACACCCTGGACAACGAGGGACGAATCCCTGCTCACGCAGAGTATGAACGCGCCTGGGAGAAGAACGCCGGTTCGTTTGAGGGAACTGATGAACAATGGGCTCGTTTCCGCGATTTCTATCTTAACTGCATTCAGGACAATGATGATTACGTGCTCGAGCTGCTGCATGAAATCGCGAATCTCGGTCTTTTTGAAAACACGATTATCATGATGACCTCGGACCATGGCGAGATGGAAGGCGACCATGGTTTGCGCGGCAAGGGCAACTCAGTCTATGAGCGGAATATCCATGTACCGTTCTTGGTATATCATCCGGCAATACCGGGCGGTAACCGCATAAGCCGAGTTACCTCGCACGTGGATGTCGCCCCAACAATTCTCGGATTAACTAATTTATCTGCTGATGAACAGGCAACAATTGGCGAAGGCCTGCGCGGAACAAGTTTTGCAGGCGAATTGTTTGAGCCCAGCGACAACGAGGGCGAAGCGCTCTTTGCGTTTGAGATGCTCTCGATGGTCGACGGAGACATGGTTGCCGAGCGCGATGCATGCGGAAAAGTCGTAAACTGTAGTGTTGACCTGAGCAAGCGTGGTTTTATGCGTGCATTAATTACCCCGCATTACAAGTTTGCCCGCTACTTTGCCATCTCTGATCGTAACCTGCCTACCACTGTGGACGAGCTCTATGCCCATAATGATGTTGAGCTCTACGACCTTGATGCAGATCCTGATGAACTGCATAACCTCGGCGCAGACCGCGAGACCTATAAACCCTTGATTGAAGCCCTCAATAACCAGCTTAATGATCTTATTGCTCAGCAGATTGGCGAAGACACAGGGCTCAGCTGGGAAAAGGCACAGGTATTCTGGGATGACATGGGTGGCAATCTGGAAGAGCTGTATGCAAAACTAAACGGTGTGTACGTGGCCAAATCGGGCGATGAGGGCGGCCTTACCTGGGACAAGATGAAAGCGCTCTGGGAGGAAAAGGGTGGCGTCTTCTAAGACTGATCCGTACCGTACCTATGCTATGATGGCAAAACCGGTAGGAGCAAGCTGTAATCTGTGTTGCAGCTACTGCTACTACCGGGATATTGCCACACATACCCGTATGTCGGACGAAGTTCTTGAATCATACATACAACAAACCATTGCAATGCACGGGAGCAAAGCAGCGGTTGAGTTTGTATGGCATGGCGGAGAACCCCTGCTCGCCGGTATTGACTTTTACCGGCGGGCAGCAGCCCTCCAACGCAAATATGCTAATGGGCGTGTTATTGTGAACAATATCCAAACCAACGGCACGCTCATCAATGCTGCGTGGGCAGAATTCTTTGCACAGGAAAGCTTTATTGTTGGCGTAAGCTGCGACGGACCTAAGAACGTTCACGACGCGTACCGCCATAATGCGGCGGGCTCAGGATCCTGGCAACGCGTTATAGCCGGTATCAATACCTGTACAGAAGCTGGGGTACGCGTAGATGGTCTTTGTGCTGTTCATGCTGCAAATGTTGGACATCCGCAGGAGGTCTATACATTTCTGCGCAGTTTATTCCCACTCATCCAATTTCTCCCGGTATGCGACCTCATTATGAAAGACAGTCATCCAAGCCTTTCTCCAGAAAGCGTAAAAGCAGATTCGTTTGGCAAATTCCTTTGCACAATTTATGACATGTGGACGGCCGATGACCCCGCAACGCGGCCAGTTATCTCCACCTTTGAAGCCATCATGAGGATGTCTCGAGGTGAACCTGCCGGTATCTGCGAATTTGAACCAACCTGCGGCCATGCGGGCAGCGTAGAAGCAGACGGCAGTGTCTATGCGTGCGACCGGTTTGCAGATAAGCCCCATATACTGGGAAACCTCCTTAAAACCAACCTCGAAACCCTCATGGAACAAAACCGTCCTTTTGGAACGTCCAAGCTCACCAACCTCGCACCCGAATGTCTCGACTGCGCGTATTTGCGCCTCTGCTTTGGCGGATGCCCCAAAAAGCGCATCGCTCTCGCAGCCTCCGGCTCCCCCATCAATGCACTCTGCGCCGCATATCGCCAACTCTTTTCGCACATAAACTCAGCGTAATCTCCCTATGGGCAAACTAATTAATCATCTATGAGAGCCCATCCAAGCAGGTTACATCAATCACGGGTGCAATAAGTTCTTGGCGGTTAAACTCAAGGATCCCCAAAGCATAGAGCGGATAAGTTATGAAGCCATCACCTTGCCCTACGTTGGTATCTGAAAACTTTATAGCCAGATGTTTACCGTACTTCTTTGGATTTGCAAGTACATATTTTAAACTTGCTGCCCGGTTATTTGTTGATTTACATTCAATAAGCGTAGCCTCTCCGTTGTTACTGAAAACAAAGTCGAGCTCAGGAGAGCCGCTTTTTGCATGATAATAATAAAGACCAAGCTCATGAGACGCAAATGTAGAAGATGGATTATAAATAGTAATGCTGTCATTCTTGCATAACAGGCTGGGACCGGTCTCGGCATTATCATACCGAGACCGGGTTATTCCTATAAATTATCCTCTTAGCTCGACTTCGATGAGGTCTCCCGGTGCGGGAAGTTTCTCGGAACGGTTGAGGGCGTAGTAGGCTCCGCTGGTGTTGGCTTTCACGAGGTTGGGGCGGAAGGGTATAGGGATTGCTTCGAGGACTCCGTCATCGCCATAACGCAGCTCAAGGTGCTGGATTGCGAAAAACGGTTTGCCTTCCTGTACAACAGACGGTCTGTCTTCTCCGGAGGGCTTACCGTTGCCTGGTTTGCTGCCGGGACCGCCTGCGGGGAATTCTGCGGCAAGACGTGCAGTTACGGTTTGAGGCTCAGGAGATTTGCCAAACCAGTAATTAATAAGCGGTTTGAGATAAAAGTCTGTGGTAAAAGCTGCGCCTAGAGGCGGACCCGAGATACCCACCACGGGAACTCCGTCAACAACCGAACCGCTTGAGTGATGTCCCGGCCCGTGGTTTGTCTCGTGGTAAAGAACCTCGCCTATCTCCTCGAGAACCTCCATGCCCCAGTCAACAGAACCCTTTGACGACCCGGCATTGAGCACAATAATATCGCAGCTCGCGGCAGCTTCGCGCAGTGCGGCTTCAATCGCCTGGGGATTATCGCGCACAATGGGCCAAACTTTGCACTCGCCGCCCCAGGCTTCTACTTTACCACGTATTACCAGGCTGTTTGTCTCAATATTCTTGCCCTTGCCAATCTCTTCGCCCATAGCTACGAGCTCGTTGCCGGTGGGGATAAACGCCACGCGCGGCTTCGCCATAACCGGAACGGTAGTATAACCTGCGGCTCCAAGGGCGGCTGCGATCAATGGCGTAATGAGCGTGCCCGCCGGAGCAACCGGGTCGCCTTTGCGCATACGCGAACCCTCGGAAGATGTACCGGCATACTGCCTGCTTGGAGGCAGTATTATCTGTTCAAGCGTTGTGTCATCCTTGCTCACAACCGCATTCTCAATCACAATCGCCGTGTCAAAGCCCTCGGGCATGGCAACGCCGGTGTTGGCGAACTGCCACTCAACACCGCGCTTCCACTGCGAAATATCGGGGATGCCGCCATCAAGACCTTCAAAATCACTCCAGTGTAAAGCGATGGAATCCATGTTGCAGGTCAGGCAGTTTGGCATGGTGATCTGCGCCGTTGCATCAACAGCAAGCGTGCGGCCAAAAGCTTGTTCAAGCGAAATTTCCTCAACTCCCGGCGTAAACGCACAGTGCTCCAAAAGCGTAGCAACACCCTCTGCACGGCTGACTTCAATATGCTTTGAATGGTCTCTCATTGTGTGAGCCTCTTTCTTTATTTATTATTCAGCAAAATGAGTACATATATCATCATATCGCTCGCGCTATCCATCCGAGCTTCTTCAGAACTGCTTGTATCCTCATTTATACATGACCGGATCCCTCCCAAGGCGCCGTTCACACAAACCTTTATGACTAACACAGATCAAAATCATATCACTCACATAAACATGATAAGTATACCGCAGCCAAAAAATCCGGATTAAGAAACAATCGGGAGATGGGATCCTATTCAAGTGGCTCAAACTAAAAAAAGACGCATGCCATACCATCCGACATGCGTCTCTGTGTGAAAATCTGCTATTGGGAAGCTACAGCGAGACCTTCTCGCGCACTTCTCAAATCAGGCGTCCATAACTCGGGCACCTGATATGCTTACTTTATGCAAGCGCGTACTCCGCTGCTGCGTTGCCGCTCATGTAGCCAGAGGTAATGGCCCAGGAGATGCAGTCGCCGCCGCCGTTGTAGTTGTGATCCCAGAGGCTGGTGTAAACCTCGGCACCGGCGCCAAAGAGACCGGGGATTGGCTTGTCGTTAGAGTCGACAACCTGCATGCGGTTGTTGATGACCAAACCGGTAACGGTACCAAGCTGGTTGTAGGTGATCTCAATCAGGTAGTATGGACCATACTCATACGGCGTGAGAAGCGAAGCGTCCTTGCTGAAGGCCAGGTCAACGCCGGTCTCGCAGTAGCCCTGATACTCCTCGAACGTTGCAGCGAGAACCTCGGGATCCATACCGGCATTGATAGCGAGCTCTTCGATTGTCTCGCCCTTGTAGCCCCAGCCACCGGCTACCATGTCTTCGAGCACCTTGTCAAAGTCATCCCACGGAGTTGTGGGCTCAAACTGCGGCTTGTACTCAGGAGGCATACCCGGTGAACGGTCAAAGCCAATAGCCTGGGTACCACCGGCCATGAGCTTGTCAACCATTGACTGGTCAACGAGCGCGTAGGTAATGCCGCCCACAAAGGCGCCGCCGG